>JAPYUM010000061.1 GCA_029940535.1 Vicinamibacterales bacterium | reverse complement strand
GGCCCGCGGACGATGGGGTTGACAACGCTGTGCTAGCTAGGGGCAACTTTGGGGCAACTCTGACCGCAGACTGGCTTGAATCCCTACCCAATCAGTAGCTTACGAAGCTAATGTGATTGACTCCGCCCCAACGCGCACGGCCGCGGCGCCCATCTCGCAATCGGTCTGACGTTTGTGTGCTCCACCGACTACAGCGGTTGAATCGTGTCCCCTTCAATCGCTTCTCCCTCGACCACCGTGCAGACCGCGGACTGCGACAATACGCGGGTCACTTCGAGGACCCCGACCCGGTCGGTGATTCGGTCGAGCACCACGCCATTGGCATCCTTGATTTCATCGATGACGCGGATCACTTCGAATCGCTGTCCTACCGCGACGCCGAGATTCTCGCCCTGGTTGATGTAGAAGGACCCGTCGTTGGCACCGACGATCTGGGCCACTGGCGCCGGCGGCTCAACCGGCTCGAGGTCCGCGAACCGGTCGGCTTGGCGAGCCAGCGTCTCGGTGACCTGCTCGATGGCCGGACGGAGCGCTTCTTGTGCGACCCCGGCATCAAAATCGCGCTCCAGGCTGGCCGATCGAAAAAATCCGCCGCCCCAGGTCTTCTCCCCCTCGCCGCTCTCGGCCACCAGGATCTCGCCGGTGGTCGTGTCGACCAGCCGCACATCGAGGATGGTTTCCGCCTTGGACCTGGACCCTCCCAGGCCACGGAACCCTCCTGAGATGGTCTCGATGGAAAACTGGGTAATCGATCCGGTCAAGATGAGCTGGGCCCCGAGCAATCGACCGATATTGGCCGCGGTCGACGCGTCGACTGCCCCGCTCGCGCCAAGATCCTGCTCGGCCAGGACCGCCGCCAGCTGGGAACGCTCAATCATCCTGTACGACCCGGTTTTGAGCAGCTGTGTCACCAGTTCGTCAGCTGCGGCCGCACCAAGATTGTCGCCCCAGTACCCCCACGTGCTGTTGTTCTCGAAGTTCATGACAGCGACGCGGGGTTGAGCCAAACCGATAGCGGGTGTCAATAACCACACCGCAAGGCCGAGAATCGCCGACAGATATGTCAACCGGTGTTCTGTACGCATGGTCACACTCCAAGGATATGATGACGTCGACGCGGGCACACGCTGGGCTTGGTGCGCACCAGCCATAGCACCCGCACTGGTGCAAACCCCACGCCAGTCTCCCCCGTCCGGTATGGACATTGCAATTCCGTTCGTGTCAGCCTGCCGTGTGGGACGACGGCTGGATGATGGCATTCTCGCTCCTGGACCTGAGTAATGGAAGATTTATCAGGGCGATCTTTCGGACCCTATCGTATAGTGGCACCACTCGGGGCGGGCGGCATGGCCTCCGTGTACAAGGCCTACCAACCGGCCGTCGACCGACATGTCGCGCTGAAGGTGCTCCCCCGTCATCTCGCCCAGGACCGCGAGTTCCTGGCCCGCTTCGAGCAAGAAGCAAAGATTCTCGCCAGTCTGCAGCACCCGCACATTCTTCCGGTCCACGACTACGGCGAGTCGGACGGCTTCACCTACATCGTGATGCCGTTCATCAAGACCGGCACGCTTGCGGCCGTGATTGACGGGCATCCGCTGCCACTCGAGCAGATCCGACGCGTGGTCTCGCAGGTCGGCGACGCCCTCGATTGCGCGCATGCGCGCGGACTCGTGCACCGCGACGTCAAGCCCAGCAACATCCTGCTCGATGAACGCGGCAACTGTCTGCTCGCCGACTTCGGCATCGCCAAGATTCTGGAGGGTGCGGACACGCTCACCGCGACCGGCGGGCTCGTCGGCACGCCCAAGTACATGTCACCCGAGCAGGGCATGGGGAATCCGATCGATGGCCGCAGCGACCTGTACTCACTAGGGGTCGTGCTCTATGAAATGGCGACCGGGCAGGTCCCCTTTGACGCGGAGACACCGCTTGCGGTCGTGATCAAACACATCCGCGATCCATTGCCGCTTCCCAGCGAGGTGAACCCGAACATCCCCGACGTGCTGGAGCGCATGATCCTGCGCGCCATGCACAAAGAGCCGGCCGAACGCTTCGGTTCCGCCGCGGACATGGTCGCTCGGATGTCAACCGCCGCGTCAGCCGACGCCGAAGACACGGATGGGGACACCACGGTGCTGGTCGGTGGCGTCCCACCGCTGCCACCGGATGTCGGGGCGCCCGCGTCGAGCGTTCCCGCTCCCTCCGCCGCCGCGTCGCCCCCAGTGCCGACGAGCGCACCGTCGCCGTCCGGCCGTACCAACTCGACCGGCCGCTGGCTCGCCGTCGCCCTGGCGACGGCCGGACTGGTCGTGCTCGTGCTGCTTTGGCTCCGACTCCCGGCGCGCGAATCGGGGATCCAGGCCACCCTCTCCGAGACAGACCCGCCGCGCAGCACCGAGTCTGGGTCCCCACCGGACCCGGGCGCTCGCGCCGTCGCTGCCATCAACAGCGTTCCCCCGCCGGCGGACACGGTCGGACCGGCCACAACGGACACCAACACCACGGCCGAATCGACATCCGACACACCCGATGCGCCAGCCCGCACGCCCGCGCCAGCGAGACCTGTCGCCGAGTCGGGCCGGGTCGCCGTCGGCGGTGGCGCGATCGACCAACTGGTTCCAGAGGCGGCACGAACGGACAACGGCGCTCTTCTCGCTGAAACGACGGGTCTCGCTGCGGCGCCGACGCGGAACGCGGCCGAGGCGGACCCCGAGGATCCGTTCCCGGATCGGGGCGACGGCACCCTCCTCGACCGTCAGCTCGGACTGCGTTGGACCACCACCGGCAGCCCGAGCCAAGGCGTGGACGGGCTCCTGTGGACAGACGCAGATGCGTACTGCCAGGGACTCGCCCTGGGCGCCAATTTCGCCTGGCGCCTCCCGACGCAACCAGAGCTCAACTCGATCCTCCAGCGGCTCGATCCGACACGTTATCCGTGGGGGCTGACACTCTGGAGCGCCGACCGTGATTTCGGCGACCCTAATCGGCTCTGGGTCACCAATTCCCCGCTGTATGCGCCGGAGTGGTCGTCGGCGATTCGTGACCCATCCGCCCGACGCCTGACCCATCGGGCCGTCTGCGTCACGGCCGACACCCGGTGACGACCAGGACACTGCCGCAGCCGATGCCGACCACGACGATCGACGTCTCGTGAGAACCGGGATCTGGTACGGTCTCGCCGCGTATCTCTGGTGGGGCGTCAGTCCGATCTACTGGAAGTTTCTAGACCAGCTCTCGCCGACAACCCTTATCGGGTACCGCGTCTTCTGGTCGGTGCTGGTGCTCGGTCTGCTGCTGATCGTCCGACCACACGATCGGTTCAAGCTTGGTCAACTCTCGGCCCGTCTCATCACCACCTACGCCGTGGCCGCGGCGCTGCTCTACACCAACTGGCTGACCTTCGTCTGGGCCGTCACGGACGGCTTTATCCTGGAAGCCAGCCTCGGTTACTTCCTCTCGCCGCTGGTCACAGTGGGGCTGGGGGTCGTCGTACTGCGCGAACGCCTGCGGCCCGGCCAGTGGGTCGCCGTGGCCCTCGCGGCCACCGGCGTGGTGTATCTGACTGTCTCGGTCGGCACGCTGCCGTGGATCGCCCTGCTCTTGGCGACCACGTTCGGTCTGTACGGGCTCATCAAGAAGCAGGCGCCTCTGGGGGCCATGCAGGGACTGACCGTGGAAACCAGCCTGCTCTGCGTCCCGGCGGCAGCACTTCTGCTTCTCGGACCCGACATCGCCCCAACTGCCGGACCGGGTACCGACCCAAATCAGTGGCTGCACCAGGGGATGCTGGCTGCGTCAGGGGTAATTACCGTCGGTCCCTTGCTGCTGTTCGGTGCCTCGGTCCGACGGATCCCCTTGTCGCACATGGGCATCATCCAGTATCTGGCGCCCACCCTCCAGTTTCTGCTCGGCGTGCTCGTCTTTGGCGAAGCGTTTGATCAATCTCAACTGGTGGGCTATGGCTTCGTCTGGGTCGCCCTGCTGCTCTTCGCGGCCGAAGGGATGTATGCGCACCGGACCGCGGCCAGACCAGTGGCGGGCGGGTGAAGCGGGGGAAGGATCCGCCTTTGGCGTCGCTTTCTTCTCTGTGAGTCCAGGCGCGCACGTGCGCGCCTCGCGGCCGCGGAGTGGGGCACTCGGGGTCCCCGCGTAGCGGTCGCGTGGGGTGCTGGGCGGAGCCCCGTCTGCAAGCGTGCTCAGCGCTCGGGAATCGTGGCATCGACCAGCTGCGCGATGGCGGCCAGCGTGGTCTGCGCCGCGTTGAGTCCCAGACGGAAGTCATCGTCGGTAAACGTGGTGTAAAGGTCGGTCGGTTGGTGCCAGTGGGGATCCCAGCCCGCTCCGATGTGCATGCCACGCTCGTTCTCGCGGAGGCTGATGGAGGGCGTGACATTCATGAACGGCGTCGAGTCCGTGTTGGTCATGTGGGGACCGACCGTGGCCGGGTAGTCGGTGGCGAAGGCGTCGTTGGCCGATTTGAAGAGAAACGCCAAGTCGCGAGATTCGACCACGAAATCGGAGTTCGACTGGAACTCGATGTTCACATCGGCCTCGGGCCGCTGGTCTCGGCTGACCACGCCGTCGGGGCCTGGCGCCCCGTGGTCGAACAACATCATGTCGTGCTGGATCATGCCAAGCCACTGAGGCTCCGGGTACCGACCGGACCCCGGCGGATCCTCCAGCCCCTGTCGCTCGCGCCGCTGCTCCACGTAGGCCGTGCTGCCGTTGAGACCGGTCTCTTCGTTGTTCCAGAGCGCGAAGCGAATAGACCGTGCGGTCTGAACATCGGAGGCGCTGAAAATACGGGCCAGCTCCATGACGATGGCCGTGCCCGACCCGTCATCGTTCGCGGCCTGCCCGAATCCGTGACCGTCCATGTGGGCCCCAATGATGTACATCTCATCGGGATGGGTCGTGCCGACCTTGGTGCAGAACACCTCGGAACGCTCGCCGTTGGTGGGCTCTTCCAAGTTCAAGGCACGGAGCGTCTCGTCTGGCTGCGCGAGCGGATCCCGCACGACGCCAGTGCGCCGCCGGTAGCCGAAGATCGAACTCCCCCCGGGCCCTGAGCCGTTTCGCCCCACGGCGGCGCCAGTGGGGGTCGAGTCGGTGGGGTTCAGGGGCGGCCGTGTCCCACCACCTCGACGTGCACCCTGCGGCCTCGATGCCGGATCGAAGGTATAGGCGATACGCTCGGTATTCGTGCAACCGACCGCCTGGAGTCGTGACTCGATCCAGTCCACGGCGTCACGATTCCGTGTGGTGCCCTGGCGCCGGTCGCCGAATTCGGTCAGCCCCTTGATCGTCGCCTTGTATTGGTCGAGGTCCAGCCGGTCCACAAGCACACGGACGAGCTCGTCGTCACCCTCGTCCTGGCTTCCTGGCTGTCCTGCCGCCGTCCCGACCACCAGGCCGAAAGCCACAACCATCACGACATCGCGCCGCAGCCATCGGTGCCGTCGCGTCATTCGATGCATTCGTCTCATGCGAGTCACTGCCATCAAGCTCCTCCTCGGCCACGACTCCACCCGCCCGGTGCGGCGCCGGCACGTCTCCCGAACGGTCCGGAGCGTGAAGAGTCCGACCGGCTCCCGGCCCTGCAGTCGCACTGACGCGTGACCGAGCCCAGAACGAGATTCTGTCCCACGCCGGCGGAAAACGCCACGTATGGCATGTCCGAAGGCCCGCACGGTTGTCAGGCGGGGCCCGTTTGAGGCCCTCGATTCGATGAAATTCCACTGCAAGCCTAAAGCTCCACCGTCAGAACCCGAGACGACGTGGGGAGAAGCCGACGGGCAACTACCCGCAACACATGCAGATCTCGAGCTCACCCACGTTGCTCAAGGATGCACCAGCTGCACACCTGGCAGACCCGAGGGAGGTGTCGCATACGGTCCCAAGACCGCGTCCGGCGCCCAAGGCGCGAGCCCGCACGGGCGGCCGGGTCTGGGCGCCATCGGCGGTGGCAAGGGCGGGGTGGGCAAGAGCCTGCTCACGGCCAATGTCGGTATCACCCTCGCTCAGATGGGACACCGCGTGTGCGTCATCGACGCCGACCTCGGCGAGGCCAATCTGCACAGCTGCCTCGGCGTCACCCAGCCCAGGGCGACGCTGGACGATATTGTGACGCGCTAGACGGAGGAGCTTCAGGAGTTGGCGGCGCGAGGGCGCGGAACTGACGCGGCGCCCTCCGACGAGGCCCCAGGCGCGCCACACACGACGACGGCACCGCTCGCGGAAGGCGCATCACCTCGGCACGGCGACTCACCGCACGCCATACCCGGCACCGAGTGCCAGGCGAACCCGGTCATCAGCAGCGACCAGCGTGTAGACGACATCCTGGCCGAGACACAGCAGTGTGACGGACCGGCCATCCGACGGCTTCGAGAGGCGCGCGGCGTGACGGTCGATCAGATCAATCAGTCGACCAAAATCTCGCTCATGAACTTGCGGTTCATCGAGGAAGACAATCTCGACGCCCTCCCGGCTCCCGTCTATCTGCGCGGGTATCTCCAGCAGATCGCTCAATTGTTGGGCGTCGACTCGGCTCGGGTCGTCTCCGGCTACATGGCTCGCTTCGAGCCTCGCACCGGCATTCGCTGACACCCCAGCCCTCGCCGCCCCGAATGTGGCACACGGCTTCAGCCGTGCGATCGCAGACCTGAAGGCCTGCGCCACAGGGCCTCACCCGCCTCCCCGCTAGGCGATTCCGGCGCCTATCACGCCAACGTAGACGGAGTAGAGCGACTGACTGGCGCACATGAACAGGCGGTTGCGCCGGGTGCCGCCGAAGCAGACGTTCGCGCAGCGCTCCGGCAGGCGGATGGCGCCAATCATGTCGCCGTCGGGCGCCGTCACCAGCACCCCGTCGCCCGCTCCGGCCCAGACGTTGCCGTCGACGTCGCACCGGATGCCGTCGGCGGCGATCAGGTTGTCGGTCCCGGGCGCGCGGAGTTCGACGAAGGTGCGGCCGTTTGTGAGCCGCGTCCCGTCGACGTCGAACACCCGGATCTCACGTCCTGACCCGGTGTCGGCGACATACAGCCGGCTGTAGTCCGGCGAGAAGCAGAGACCATTCGGTCCCGCCGGCTCATCAGTGACCAGGGCGACCTGGCCGGTCTGTGGGTCCACGCGGTAGACGGCCGGCGGCGTTTCCGACTCAGCCCGGAATCCCTCGTAGTCTCCACGGATTCCATAGGGCGGGTCCGTGAACCAGATACCACCGTCGGGAGCGACGACCGCATCGTTCGGCGAATTCAGGCGCTTGCCATCAAACCGTTCGGCAATCGTGGTGACGTCACCGTTGTGCTCGTACCGTGCGACTCTCCGACCACCGTGCTCACAGGAGAGCTGGCGCCCCTCGCGATCGAACGTGTTGCCGTTGCTGTGTCCCGACGGATTGCGGAACACGGTGACCCGGCCGTCTTCCTGAATCCACCGGTGCTGCACGTTGTTCGGAATGTCACTCCAGACCAAGTACTGTCCGGATCCGTTCCAGGCCGGCCCCTCCGCCCACATCGTGCCGATGTGCAACCGCTTGATCGGCGTGTTGAAGAGGATGTACCGACCAAACCGCCGATCCAGCGCGATGAGATCCGGATCCGGATACGGCAGCGGACTCTGGCCGGACCAGTCGCGTGGCTCGTAGGGCGGCACCTGTGGCGCCTGTTGCCGTGCCCAGGCCGGGGCGGCAGCGCTGCCCGCGAAAGCGGCGCCCAAAAAGGCGCGTCGTGTCCAGGCCGAGGCTTCGTTACCACGTCGTTGATACGCCATCGCTTCCTCTCTCCGGTGCCCAGTGGCGAGTAACCGTGACACTAGTTGCCACTCTCCGCAATCCGATACAACTTCGTCGCCGTCCTGATGATGAGACTGTCACGCGCCACCGCCGGGGTCGACAGCGTCATCTCGTCCAGCGAGTTCCGGCCAAGCACCGCGAACTCCGGACCCGCCTGGATGACGAACGTGTCGCCATCCTCGCTCAGCACGAAAATCTTGTCGTTGTAGGCCCACGGCGAGGCGGTGAACAAGGTTCCCGCCGTGATCCGCTTCCGCGGATAGACCTCCTGCCCGGTCCGCGCGTCATAGGCCATCATGATGCCCCGGTCGAGCAAGGTGTAGTGCACATCACCGTAGACGAGTGACGAGGGGTTGTAGGACCCGAGTTGCGGGTGTGACCAGACGATGTAGTCGTTGCTGGTCGAGCCCTCCGGCAGCGTAATGTCGCCGCTGGCGCCGGGACGGACCGCATACACCGGGCGGTTTTCATCGGCCACGTACCCCGAATTGATATACAGCAGGCCGTGGTCCGAGAACGGCGTCGGAATGACCAAGGTCGACATACCGCTCAACTGCCAGAGCAGTTCGCCGTCGAGCCCGTAGGATCGCACCGCGTTGCGACCAGTGGTCACCAGCTCGGTCCGTACGTCGTTCTCCCAGACGAACGGTGTCGACCAGTTCGACCCCTCGTCCCGCTCGGTCTTCCACAACTGGTCGCCAGTGGCCGTGTCGAACGCCGCGACCCAGGACGCGTCTTCACTGTCGTTGACCACGTAAAGGCGACCGTCGTGCAACACGGGGGAGGACGCGGCGCCCCACTCGCGCCGCGCCAGCCAGTCGAACTCCACCGACCAGACCAGCGCGCCGCTGAAGTCCACCGCGTACAGCCCGATGTCGGCCATGTAGATGTAGACCCGTTCGCCGTCCGTCACCGGCGTCTCGGACGCAAAGGTGCTCTTCTGGTGGGTGGGCAATGACGGAATGGACTCGTGCACGGTGTGTTCCCACCGCACCGCGCCGGTCGCGAAGTCGATGTCGTAGAGCACCCACCGGAGCGGCTCGGTTTGGGTGGTCACATAGGCGGCGGTCATCGCCCCGCCGAGCGAGCGGGCGCGGTAGTTCTCGGTCGGCTGAATCGGCACTTCCGGTCCGCTGACCGCCGTCGACGTCAGCACGAAGACATGGTCTCCCCACACGATCGGAGACGCCCAGCCGCGGCCCGGCATGTCGATTTCCCAAGCAATGTTCTCGTCCGGCCCCCACCTGACTGGCAGCGCCGGATTGTCGGCGACCACACCCGCGGCTTCCCCTCGAAACTGCGGCCAGTTGTCCTGGGCCGCGGCCGTGGCCGCAGGCAGCAGGGCCAGCGCCACCAAGGGCACCGTCAATCGTCTGGTCATCATGAGCTCCTCAAGATCGCCGCAGGCCGTGTGTCTCGGATGATTTGGCGGTATTCTAGCGCGCATTGCCGCTACTTGTGTCAGTGTGCGGACAGTGAACATGGCGAGCGTCATCAACATGTCAAGACGATTTGCATTGGCGACGGTCGCCGTCACCGGCGCGTCGATGCTCTGCGGCTCCGCGCTGGCTCAGCCCTCCGACCACTACGTGCCGTCGCGCCCGGAGACGCTGAGCTGGGGCTGGTTTCCCCTCGACAAGCCCCCGGTACTGACGATTGCATCAGGTGACACGGTTCGCGTGGACACGCTGAGCCACGCTGGCTCGACCCAACGCGAGCATCCGGCGACATTGCTCCGAGACCTGGGGGTCGCACCCGAAGACATCCTCCCGGACGTGATCGACTTCTGGACCTCACGGGACGGGCGACCGCGCGAGGGTCGGAGCGGTCACGTCATCACCGGTCCGATCGCCATCACCGGGGCCAAACCAGGCGACGTGCTCGAAATCCAGATCCTCGAGTTGACCACGCGGGCCCCGTTCGGCATCAACAACACCGGGTCAGCCGCCGGAGTCTTCGGGTCCGGTTACCCAGGGTCTCGCCCGAACGACGCCGTACGCGACGAGGTCGAGACCACGCGGCATGTCATCCACACCGGTATGGTCGACGGCCGAGAGGTGGCGCTGTTCTCCGACGACATCCACGTCCCGCTGGCGCCCTTCATGGGCATCATGGCGGTCGCGCCAACGCCGGTGCTCGGCGAGCCCGGCGTCGACATCCCCGGTGTTCAATCGTCTCGCCCGCCGGGCGATTTTGGCGGCAACATGGACGTGAAGGAACTCACGGTGGGCAGCACGCTGTATCTGCCTGTGCTACATCCCGAGGCGTTGTTTTATGTCGGCGACCCGCACTCGGCGCAAGGGGATGGCGAGGTCAGCGGCACCGCCATCGAACAGTCCCTGTCCGGCCGATTCCGGTTCGTGCTGCATACGGACCGGTCGATAGCCGGCCCCTGGGCGGAGAACGATACGCACTACGTCATGATGGGCATCGACCTCGATCTCGACCGTGCGCTGCAAAAGGCGGTCGATGCAGTGGTCGCGTTTCTGGTCGCGGAGAAAGGTCTGACCCCGACCAAAGCGGTATCGCTGGCCAGCATCGCGGTCGATTTTCATGTCGCAGAAGCGGTCGACTTCACGCAGCTGGTGACCGGCAAGATTCCCAAGCACATCTTTCGGTAGGCGGGGCGGCCTCCCGCACCCCCGCGAGCGCTACGCGGGTCGCCCGCGGCAGTATGATCTAGAGCCCCCCTCGCGGTCGGGGGTATCCCCGGAAGGACGGTGTCACGTGCTACGAGCGATTGCCCTCGGCGGCTTGACGACCTCCGCGTTGCTGTCTGTCGCGGTCACCGGCGGCACGGCGCAAGACGACCGGACGGTTGCGATCCAGTCGATGGACGTCCGTGAGAACCTGTATGTCATCAGCGGCGGCGGTGGGCACACGGCTGCGCTCGTCACGGAAAACGACGGAGTGGTGCTGGTCGACACCAAGCTCGGCGGTTGGGGCCAGTCGATTCTCGAGACCATGCGGCTGATCACCGACCAGCCGGTCTCCACCATCATCAACACCCACACCCACGGCGACCACGTGGGCGGCAATGTTGACTTCCCGGCCAGCGTCCAGATCGTCGCCCACGAGAACGCCGCCACGCGGATGCGCGAGATGGAGATCTTCGCGGGGGCGGGTGCGGTCGGATTGCCGGATCGCACGGTGGGCGACACGATGACGCTGTTCGAGGGACGAGACCAGATCGACCTCTATCACTTCGGCGCGGGGCATACCGACGGCGACATCGTCGTGGTCTTTCCGGCGTTGGGGATGGCGCACCTGGGTGACCTGTTCGCGTTCATGGGCACCCCCTACATCGACGTGAACAACGGTGGTAGCGGCATCGCCTATCCAGAGACGCTCGACCGGATCGTGGCATCGATCGACGGTGTGCGACGCGTGATTCCCGGACATATCCCGCCGCCGCCCGGAAGCCCGATGCGGGGATGGATCACCTGGGACGACCTGGAAGAGTACGCGCGATTCAACCGCGACTTCCTCGACGGGGTACGAGCCTCGAAGGCGGCCGGGCGATCGGTCGACGAAGCCGTCGCCGCGCTGGACTTCGGCACCCGCTATCCCAACCACACCATGGACCGAGCCGCCGCCAACGTGCAGGCGATCTACGACGAGTTGGACGCGCCCTAGGCGTAAAACCGCCAGACCTTCACGGCGGCTGAGAGACGCACACATGAACACTTCCGCGCACCTGACCCGAACCGCCCCGGCCGCCATGCTGCTCGTGCTCCTTGGCGTCGCGGCGCCGTTGGCCAACGACTGGCCCGAGTTCCGCGGCGAAGGACGCGTCGGCGTCTGGACCGAAACCGGCATCCTCGAGACCTTTCCAGAGGACGGGCTCGACGTGCGGTGGCGCACGCCGATTCATCATGGGTTCTCCGGCCCGTCGGTGGCCGACGGACGCATCTTTATCACCGATTTCGAGCGCGCCCGGGGGCTCGACGGCACGGAGCGCATCCTCTGCCTGGACGAAGACACGGGGGAGATTCTCTGGACCCAGAGCTGGGAAGTCAGCTATCTGGGCGTGTCGTGGGACGAGGGCCCTCGCGCCACCCCGACCGTGGACGGCGACCAGGTCTACGCCGTCGGCGCCAGCGGCATCATGACCGCGCTTGCAGTCGACACGGGCGAGGTCCTGTGGCGGACGAATTTCGTCGAGGACTTTGGGGCGGAGATTCCGCAGTGGGGCTTTGCCAGTGCGCCGATCGTGGACGGCGAGCGAATCATCACCCTGGTCGGCGGCACGCCCGACGCCAAGGTGGTCGCGTTTGACCGCACGACGGGCGCCGAAGTGTGGCGGTCGCTCTCCTCGGTCGAGGCGGGCGCCGGGGTGGCGCAGCCGATCATCATCGAGGCCGGTGGGGTTCGACAACTCGTCATCTGGCACCCCCTGGCCGTCTCGTCACTCGACCCGGCGACCGGCGAAGTCTACTGGGAACAACCATTCGAAGTCGGCTACGACATGACCGTGGCGACCCCGGTGCGACGCGGCAACGACCTGTTCGTCACCACGTTCTACGACGGGCCGATGATGTTGGGACTGGACAACGATCGGCCCGACGCCGAGATGCGCTGGCGCGGCGACAGCCACAGCGAGATTCTGACCGACGGCCTGCACGCCGTGATCGGCACGCCGATTATCGAAGGCGACCACATCTACGGATTCGGCAGCTACGGCCAGCTCCGATGCCTCGTGGCCGCGACCGGCGAACGGGTGTGGGAGACCCAGGAGGCGACCGGCGAACGCGCCCGCTGGACGAGCGCTTTCCTGGTGAGGCACGAAGACCGGGTGTTCATCAACAACGACCGTGGCGACCTGATCATCGCGAAGCTCTCGCCCGAGGGATACGAGGAGATCAGCCGAACGTCATTGCTGAAACCGACCTCCCGCCCGGGAAACCGTCGCGAGCTCACCTACGTCAACTGGTCGCACCCCGCCTACGCGAACAAGCACATCATCGCGAGAAACGACGAAGAGATCATCTCGGCGTCACTGGCGGCACGGTAAGGACCCGTGCAGACCATCCGTGCGCCGTCGGCCGCAGAACCGCGGTGCTGATCAGTCGGAGCCGGCGGTCACACTTAGTCGATAATCGCCTGGTAGGTCATCGACGCCATGTCGGGCCGGACGTTGATGTGCGTGTAGGGGCGCAGTTGCTGCATGACGATGCCGATGACCTCTTCGACGGGGTCAACCCAGAAGATGGTGCCGAAGGCGCCACTCCAGTAGAACGATCCCTCCGAGCGAAGCGTGGCGGCTGGACCAAGATCGGTCACGATGGCGTAGCCCAGCCCGAAGCCGTACCCGGGACCCGCCAGCCAGATGCCCTTGTCGCCCGTGTGGTTGGCGGTCATCATCTCGACCGTCTTGCGGCTCAGCAGCCGAGTGCCCTCCAGTTCGCCGCCGTTCAGCATCATCTGCTGGAATCGGAAATAATCACGCGCGGTCGAGACCAGGCCGCCAGCGCCGCTGAAGTAAGTGTGCGGCTCGGCCACATAGCGGCTGGCCGCGGTCGGGGCCTCCGACAGGGTGATCTTGCCGCTAGCATCCGGTCCATACAGTGCCGTGAAGCGGTCCAGCTTCGATTGCGGCAAGAAGAAGTGGGTGTCAGTCATGTTCAGCGGCGCGAAGATCCGCTCTTTGAAGAACTCATCGAGCGTCTGCCCAGACATCACTTCGACCAACCGGCCGACGATGTCGGTGGCCCGACCATATTCCCAATGCTCACCCGGCTGAAAGTTGAGTGGCAACGCGGCCAGCCGCTTGACCATGTCGCCAACGGTGTCGCCCGGTGTGGTCTGGGCAGACATGCGCTGAAACTCCGGCTGGGTGATGCCTCGATAGCTGTTCGGAAGTCCGGCCGTGTGGGTCAGAAGCTGCTGCACCGTGATCTGGGTCTGAGCCGGCACGGTCTTGTATCGCCCAGTCACTCGCTCCTGCGGCGGTGAGGGAATGGCCACACGCATGTCGGCAAATTCCGGGAGCCACTTCGAGATCGGGTCCCGCAGTTGGAAGTGCCCCTCCTCGTACATCATCATCAGCGCTGCTGACGCGATCGGCTTCGTCATCGACGCGATGCGAAAGATGCTGTCGTGCGTCATCGGCGCGCCGCTCTCGGCGTCTCGCTCACCCAGGGCCGAGAAGTGCACCACCTTGCCCTTCCGCGCCACCAGTGTCACGACCCCCGCGGTTTCGTGCCGGTCGATGTAGGCCTGCATGACGCTGTCAATTCGCTCCAGGCGCTCGGACGACATGCCCACCGTCTCCGCTGTCGCGGTCGGCACACCATCCATCACTGGCAGATCGGCCGCGGCGCCGCGGAGCCCGACCGTCACGGCCAATGAAGCCATCGCCACCGTCGCAACCGGGACCAACCATTTCGTCGACGTTGTCATCACCACTCTCCCAACCCACGATGGGCGCTGGCCGTAAGACGGGTCTCCATACCCACACTGTAAGCACAGATCCGACCCGACCGCGCACAAGACAGAACCGAGTGTACCCCGAAGCAGCTAGGTTTCCCGACGAGGCGCCAAGACGCGGACTGGCGCGCTTGGGACCCCCGCGTAGCGTTCGCGTGGGGATCGGGGCGCAGCCCGGTCTGGAGAGGGCGGGTCCTCGGAAAAACCTACCCGGCGATCCGACGGCCACACCCGCCCGCCATCATCCACCCCCCATCCTGGTCTTCCCGCCAGTAGCGCAGAGCGGGTGGCCCGGGCACATCGGCGTAGGGCTCGATCTCGACAAAACTGTAGCAGGGCGGCAACTGCTCTGGTTGCACGGTCTCCAGCAACTCGCGGTCTGACATTCCCTGCTCCGCCGCGAACCGATCGAGCAGCACGGGCGTCACCGTCCGCTGCCAGGCACCATCGTTGATGACCACCGGTGTCGCCGCATCGCGCACCGGTGAAAACCCATCGACGACATACGTTCCCCCCGCCTCGACCCGGGTGAAGTTCCCCTGTCGGTAGTCCGCGAGGTGCGTGTGCCCGTGGACGAACACGGCGATGGCCGGCCCCTCACCGCGTCGCTGCTCCAGGTGCCGCAGGAACATCCGGTCGCGTGACTGCCAGAAATACTCGAACGTCGATCCCGTCGACGCCGGTGTCCTGGCACACTCCGTCACGGGCGGGCCGGTCGGATCGAACTGAGACAGAATCCGCTCGAACCGGCGGCGAGCACGGCGCACCGCGGCGCGATGGTCGCAGAGCGCGAGCAACTGGTCATCGCTGAGGGAAGCCATCAGCGCATCGAGGCGCCCATCGTCGAGCGCGGTCGCCGCCAACGGCCTAAGACGGTCGTCGTCGGGGAGCGTGGCCATCAGGAACTCCGCCCCCTCGGCGCGCGCGTCCGCCAGCTGCCACTCCGGCGGCTCGACGTCTCCCCGATCGAGATCCATTCGAAACTGCTGCCACGAGAAACGGAACAACAGTTCTCGGATCAGCGTGATGGCCGCATCACCGACTCCATCCTCCTCGGTCGCGGCGAGGGCAAACCGCAGGCCCGCCATCTCGTCCGCAACGTTGTCGACCATCGAGAATCGGTTTTCGTAGGCGTCGACGAGCGGCTGCAAGATCCGTTGACCGGCCGTCGTCATCAGGTGCCGCTGTCCGTCTCGCTCGACGAACGGAAGCGGCCACGACTCGAATCGGTCGGCGCGAGACTCGAGTTGATGCCCGTGTTCGACCACCACCCGGCCGTCGGCCGACCGCCAGAACCCGCCGGTGGCCACGCTGACCCGACCGGCCGGGGCTTCGAACGCAGCGACAGCGCGGACCCCGACCGCCGGGAACAGCAGGGCCGCATCGTCCTCGCCCGGGACCAGCACCACCCGGTTGTCGCCAGACCGCGCGAAATCGCCGAGCGCGGCCAGTTCACCGGCATGGGCCGTCAACACGCGCTCGAGACGAGCGAGCGCCTCGGTCTGGGTGCACCCGAGTCCCGGGTCCGCGTGGTCACAGGGGATCTCGTCCGACCGCCCGAGCTCGAACGTATCGCCGTTGAGAATCAGATCGGTGGGACGGCTGTCCTCTGTCGCCAGCGCGGTCAGAAACTGGTCGAAATCGTCGGCCCACCGGAAGTCTTCATAGGGAGACCACTGGCCGTCGGCATCGCGCCCCTCACCCATGTGGAGATCGGAGAGCACCACGGCTCGACGCAAACCACCGTCTTGTGGCTGGGATCCAATGGCACCGGCCGCGACGACGAGACACCCGACACCGATGCCTCCCACCACGGTCACCCCACGCACCGCTATGGCTCCATGGCCAGCGAAAGCCGGACGATTTCTTCGTCGTTGCGGGCCACGATGTGACGATTGGCGTAGGCGGGATGCGACCAGTTGACCGCCACGCCTGACTGGCGGCGTCGCACGTAGGGGTGCGTCGGCTCAATCAGCCGGGTACGACTGATCTCCGTGTAGCCATCGGGCGACAGCTCCGCGATCACGAGATCCCCGGTGTCGGTGTTGATGAAGTAACGGTCGCCATGCCGCACGAAAAACGCCGTGGCCCAGTTGGTGCTTTCGCCGATCAGATCTTCGGTCTCCCACACGCGACGCCCGGTCTCCAGTTCGAGACAGCGCAAGACGCCGTGCCCGTCGACCCCATAGACGTAGTCCCCGGCGATCACGGGGGTGCTGATAACCGAATTCAGCGTGTTGAAGTCGAACCCGTACTCAGGATCGCTCTCCCCCACGCCTTCCCACAACACCCGCGCGGCGGGCGAGTCCTGGTCGAGCACGAGCATCCGGGCGCCGCCGTATTGGGAGGTGACAAACAGATGACGGCCACTGAGCACGGCGGTGGCCGGGTTGATACCCATGTCCACGATGTGCCGGACTTCCCAATAGACCTCGCCGGTCTCCGGGTTCAATGAGCTGATGTCACGCGGATGCCAGGCGATGAGCTGCCGCGCGCCGCCCGCCTCGATGATGATTGGCTGGCTGTAGCCGGGCTCCCAATCCGACGAGAGGGCGCGCCAGATCTCGTCGCCCGTGTGCTTGTCGAACGCCATAATCTTGGCGTCCGGCTCGCCACCGACCAGACAGATCACGCGGTCGCCGTCCACCAACGGGGCCCCCGACATCCCCCACGACGGGACGGCGGTATTGAAGTCAGCGGCGTAGTCCTTCTGCCACAACACGGTGCCGTCCTCCACGGCCAGCGCGAGCAGGTTCCCCATGGCACCCAGCACATACACCCGGTCTCCGTCGACGGTGGGCGTAGCGCGTGGACCGATCGCGTACACCAGTTGCAGGCCGGCGTAGTCGGTCTCCCACTCGTGGGTCCACAACAGGGCGCCGGTCTCCTCGTCAATGGCCAGTGCGCGTTCCACCACTGCGGTCGACCGCGGGTCGAGCCGACGCGCGTCGGTGATGAACACGCGGCCCCCGGCCACGGCCGGTCCCGAATAACCGCTGTGAATCGGGGTTCGCCACGCCACCGGGAGGCCGGTCTCAGGGAACACGTCGACCAGGCCGGTCTCCAGCAGCACGCCACGCCGTCCGGCGCCGCGCCACTCGGGCCAGTCTGTAGCGTGGAGAAGCTGCGCGGTGCTGAAGACGAACAGCAGGGCGACCGTGAACCAGGGCGCGGCGCGCTTCATCGGGGCTCCTTCGGCGAAAGGCGGCTCAGAACCAGCAAAGTATAGCGGCACCAAGCCGCTCGGGATTGATGTGCAGACCGACCACGGCGGCGATACACGCGGCACGCTCTCCACCGGGGAACCGCCAGAGCGCACCGCCCGTCAGAACAGATAGCATGATCAAGCTCCTGCTCTGGTGCCTTCTGCTTGTCCTGTGCTGGCCTCTGGCGCTCCTTGCGCTCGTCCTCTATCCGATCGTGTGGATACTGCTCCTCCCGTTCCGGCTGGTCGGGATTGCGGTGACCGGCGTCTTCGGGCTACTCGGCGCCATCATCATGTTCCCGGCCAGGGTACTGGGTGGACCACGGGCCATCTAGGTTTCCGAGCGAGGCGTCCGCCTGGCGGCGTTGCTGCGTCGGTCACCCCCGCCCGGCCGGGCGGGGCGCCCGCCTGGCTGCTCCCTCCTTGCGCCTGGCCAGACGAACGCCTCGCCCGGAAACCACCCTCGCATCGTTTTTCAGCATCCTGCAAAGTGTCATGGAACAGGTGCCACTCCAGCCCAAAGGGGTGAACGGCTACTTGGCCAGCGAATCAGGCCGCATCTGGAACCTGACCACCTTACTCGGCGTGCCCTTGCCCGTTTCGGCGTGGAACGGGGCCCGGGTGCTCCAGGTAGCCCACAGGCCCTTCCCTTTCCACCCCGCATCCGGATCGTCGATCCGACCGTCCATCCACTTGGTGTAGAACCCGAGCGGATATGGCACCCGCAGCACCACCCACTCGCCGTCCCGCAACGCCAGCAAGCCCTCGGACGCGTTGCCGGTGCTGATGGGCGTGTTGGCTCCCAGCCCGGAGGTGTCGAACTGGTCGACCCAGGCGTAATAGCTGCCTTCGGAGCTACCGGACGCGGTGATCCCCTTCATCTTCGGAAGGGGCTCTTCGTAGAGCGTCCATCCCTCGGGACAGTGCTGTCCGCTGGCGGTCGGCCCGTTGAGCGCACCGGTGCACTTGCGACGATCGAAGCTGGCCAGATGCCCACTCGCGAGCGGGGTCCAGACGACGCCGTTACGGTCGATGTCCATCCCACGCGGCGAGTACCCCTGCACCGCGGCCCGGGGGTTCTCCCACGGCACTTCGTAGACCTCGGTGAGCCCGGTGGACGATGGATTGTCACCGGGTACGAACCGGAGCAGGGCGCCCGGCATCCCCAGCGAGGACCCCCAGACGGACCCGTCGTTCGGATCGACGGACACACCGTAGAAGCCCGACCTGATTCGAGTGTCCTTGGTGGCGTCGCTCGGCTCGCCAGGCTCCGTGTAGGCGTCACGGCGACCGTTCCCGTTGGAATCGAGCACCAGCGGGCTCCAGCCCTGCGCCAGCATCTCGTCCCCGGTCTCCAGGAACACCGCGGTATTCAGCCACCCGATGACCTGGCCCCCGCCACTCGTCCAGATCGTGTTGTCCTCGTCTTCGGCAAAAATCAGATGGTGCGTGCTGAAACAGGTCCCGATCAGGGTCATTGCCCCGTCGGTCGGGTCGTACACGGCCAGGTGGCGCCCAGCCCGGGCGTTTGGAAAGACCTGAGCCGAGGGGTGATCCGATCCGTCGAGACACTCCGGTGGATTGTCCGGTCCCCGGACCCGGGAGGTCAGCCAGACACGCCCGTCTTGGTCGAGCATCGGGTTGTGGATGTTCGTCTGACTCTCCCAAATCGCCTCGTCCCCCCAGTAGGGCGACGGAGCGAGCGGCGGGCCCGCCGCCAGCGGCGTGTTGGGGTCGCGAACCGGGACCGGAATCTGCCTCGTCTCGTGCCGGACCGGGTCCAGCACCGGCACATAGTCGGCGCTCGCTTCCAACGCACCGTAGATCGGTCCGTACGCGTTGACCGTCGGGTTTCGCTTGTCGGTGGATACTTCGTCGTGGAGATAAGCGTGCTGGTCGGCCCAGTCCCACTGGGTAATCACGACATTGCGCTCGACGCCGCGCGGCCGGGGAGGGGTAGGAGGCAACTCGCCCGCCATGATGCGGCCGGTCCAGTCGGCGTACATCTCGAGCGCGCGACGACGGCCCATGCGATCCAGGGCGCCACTCATGCTGCCGCCGGCTTGACCCGACTGGATACGTCGGTCCCAGGCATCGACCAGCGAGTCGAATTCTCCGAGCTGCGGCGGCACTTCGCGGGTAGCTTTGTTGCCCAACGCGTGGCACGCCGTACACCCCCCAGACTTCAGCCCCCGCAGCCAGGTGGCCTGGTCGGAAATACTTGGCGAGATGCCGTTGCCCTCAGGCCCGGTGCCGGGAAACTCGTCCGGACCGGGCGCCTCTAGCAGCGAGTACCAGTAGCCGGCGGGGAAATACTGCGCGGCGGCCTGAGCATCGGGCGCCACCACCGCGGCAATGTCCATTCGCGCCCCCGGGGAGGCTTGCTGCTTCACCGAGTCGACCAGGCCGTACCCGCGGACCCAGACGTCGTAGGTGGCCTCAGGCAAATCCGGCACCACGTAGCGTCCCTGATCATCCGTCACGACCGTCCGATTGAATCGGGTGGGCAGGTCTGTGGTTTCGGCAATCACCCAGACCCCGGCCTCCGGGCCGTTCGGCCCGGTCACCACCCCCCCGATGTCGTCACGGTCGAGAGCCACCGCCGACTGTCTCGCGGTCAGCCCCGGCGCCGCCACCAAGACGGCCGCAACGACCCCAATTCCCAAGCCACCGAGAACCGTCGCTTTGCCTCTGGTCATCGTCCGTCTCCTGTCGTCACGCGCGGGCCCACCCGCCGTGTACTATCGGCGGCCAGGTTCCGTCACACACGTCGAGGGCGTAGCGGGTCACGGCAGCGCGAGGGCCACCCACTCGCTTTCCATGTCCGTCCACCCGACGGTCACCACGATGTGCTGCTTACCACCCGCCATGTAGGTGATCGGGGCCGCGCTCGTCCCGCCCGGCAGGGCCACCTCGGCGACCACGGCCCCAGTCTCTTTGTCGTAGGCACGAAGCGACTTGCCACCGACCCCCGCGGGCAGAAACACCATACCGCGGTCCACTCCCTGGCCGAGAAAGATCAGGCTGCGGGTCACCAGCGGTGAGACGCGGCCCGACTGTCCCAGCGGCGGAAGATCGAGATCGCGCAGAGCCGGATGGTCTCGTGGACCATCGCCATTCGGCACCCGCCACCGGATCTCCCCCTCGTTGAGGTCGATCGCCACGAGGCTCCCATACGGCGGCTTCAGCAGGGGTAGGCCTTGCGGTCCTTCGGCCATCTCGAGGGCGTGCATCACGAAATCGACATTCGACCGTGGGTGTTCAGACGGCGTCAGTCCCACTACGGCCGGGGTGCGCGCGGTCGGCACGTAGAGCATGCCGGTTTCCGGGTCGACGGCCGCCCCGTTCCAGTCAGCGCCCCCCACGAGTCCAGGCGACTGAATCGTCCCGCGCGTACCTCCCGGCCGCTCGTCAATGATGGTCGGGGGCGTGAACAGCGGCCCCGAGACGTATCCGGCCAGGATCTCTTCCGCCTCACGACGCAGTTCTGGGGTGAAGTCGATGAGATCGTCCACCAGCACGCCTTGATGCTCGAACGGCGGTGGTTTGGTCGGAAACGGCTGCGTGGGCGCATACCACTCGCCCGGAACATTTCCGGCGGGTACGGCCCGCTCCTCGATCGGCCACACCGGTTCGCCGGTGGCCCGATCGAACACGTAGGTGAAGCCCTGCTTACTGACAAGCGCCACCGCCTTGATGTCGCGACCATCGACGGTGATGTCGACCAGATTCGGGGCCGCCGGGAAGTCATAATCCCACACCCCGTGATGCACCGCCTGAAAGTGCCAGACCAACTCGCCGGTGCGCGCGTCGAGGCACACCAGACTCTCGGCGAACAGGTTGTTTCCAGGTCGGTGCCCGCCGTAGTAGTCGTTGGTCGGTGTCGACAGCGGCAGGTAGACCAGACCAAGATCCTCGTCACCGCTTGGCCAGGCCCACATGTTGGTGTTGCCGGTGTACTCCCACGACGCCCGGTCCTCGCTCGGGCTGGTCAACCAGGTCTCGTTGCCGACCTCCCCCTCTTGCGGCACGGTGTGGAAGATCCAGCGCTGTGCGCCGGTCCGCACGTCGAAACCACGGACGTCGCCCGGCGGCATCTGCTTGCGGGCCGGCTGGGTATCGTTGGTAAAGTCGGTCCCGTAGGATCCAACGATCACCACACCGTTGACGACCAGCGGGGCCGACCGCCACCGGAACGCGGTAACGGGGCGCGTGTCGTAGCCCTGGGTCAGGTCCACCTCGCCTCCGGTCCCGAAGTCGGGATACCGGGCGCCGGTGCGCGCGTTCAAGGCCACGAGCGTCGACCCAATCACCGCGATCACCCGAGCATCGTCACTCTCGGCGTCGTCCCAATACGCCACGCCACGACTGGCGCCGCCACGACTCGTCACCCCCTCCGGCAGCGGGTCGAACCACACGACCTCTCCGGTGGTCGCGTCGAGTGCGGCCACGGTGCCAAGACCGGTACTCACATACAACCGACCGTCGGCCATCAGCGGGGTGTTTTGCACGACCGCGGGAGGACGGATGTCGCTCCCCTGCCGGGTGGCGTCAGGGATGGTGGACTGCCGCCACACGACACGCAGCTCGCCGGCGTTGTCCGCCGTGATCTGGTCGAGCGACGAGTACTTGCTGCCAGCGAGGTCCGCACTGTACGCCCGCCACTCGCCCGACTGCGCCAGCGCCCCGCTACTGGCACCCAACAACGCGACGATCGTCGCCCCCACTACCCGTGTCATGCTCATGCTCCTCTGGCCACGATACGGTCGCGCATCGCCTCGGCGTCGCGGACCAGGCGGGCCTCGAAATCCAGCCCCGGCGTGATGACGCTCTTGCCGCGCATCATCATCACCGCCCGGCCACGATCTTCCCGGCCGATGCCCAGCGGAATCAACCCCACCCCGAACACTTCGCAGTCTGGGCCGTGCGAGCAGATCGTCTCCTCGCAATAGATGACCTCGGTCGCCTCGGTCACCGAGGTGATCTTCGGACAGTGAAAGGCGCAGGTCTGGTCCACGACCGGGAGAAGCTCGAAACAGTGCTTGCCAAACCACTCGGGTGGCACGAGGGCCCGGGCCGGTGCGTTCGCGTACACGAACTCCATACGTTCGGACACCACGACGCAGGGATCCGGCTCGCCCTCCAACCAGTTCCAATGCAGCGCAATTCCGTCACGTAACTCGTCGGTCGCGATTCTCGACATCCTCACTCCCTCACCCGGACTCCGACGATGGTCCCGAGCGCCTGGTCGCAGTCTATACCTGGGTCGCCCACCGGCAAAAGCTCGAACCGCGCGGGCTATAATCGGAAATCTGCGATAGGGCTCACTCGGATCCCCGTGTGACGCGTTCGGACCGTCAACGCGTGCCGAGGCGACTGGCGGCCCGGATCCGCACACCGATGACTGCCACCATAGACGTCCGTGGACCGGCGACTCGTTACGGAGGGCGTCTCGCCATCCTGACGGTGCTCGTCTGCACTATCGCCTGCCAGACCCAGAGCTGGGAACAGTACATGGAGGCGGCCGCCTTCGCCTATCAAGATCAGGACTACGAAGCAGCCGAGGCGTGGTTTGTGGCCGCCGAACAGATCGCGCTTGAATTCGAGCCGTCCGATCCGCGGCTCGCCATCACACTGGGCAACCTCGCGGATTTCTACCACGCGCAGGCCCGCGACGCTGAGGCCGAGCCGCTGTATCTGGAAGCGCTGGCGCGCCTCGAACGGATCGACGGGCCCGAGTCGCCCCGCGTCGCGCGTTTCGTCGCCGACCTTGCGGCGTTCTACGCCGTCCTAGACCGGGACGAGGAGGCGGAACCACTGTTTCAGCGCGCGCTGGACACGCTCGATTGGGAGCTCGGCCCGGACCATTCAGACGTGCTCGTCATCCGCACCGCGCTGGCCGGTTTGTATCTGCAGCGGGGACACTATCGCGACGCCGAGCCGCTCTACCGTGAGGTGCTGGCCCTCACGCGTAACCAGCGTGCACCGGATCAGGACCAACTGTTGACGGTGCTCCAAGAGTACGCGCTCGTCCTCCGCGGGATGGACCGCATCGACGATGCGCTCGACCTCGAGGCCAGCGCGCGCGCTATCCGCGACGCGTTGTAGAGCGTTGGAGTGAAGAAGCCCATGTTCATGTTCAGAAGCCGACCCACCGGGACAACCAAACCAGGCGCCACGCCGCGAACGACTGCCTGGCTCATGCTTGCGGGCGCCATGCTGGTCTTCGCACCGCCACTGGGTGCGGCCACGGTGACCACCGTGATCGGCAACGGCGAGGCGGGATTCTCGGACACACAGGTGTCAAACCCCTACGGTGTGGTCATCGGACCGGATGGCGCGCTGTATTTCTGCGACCTCGACAACCAGCGGATCCGGAGACTCGACCTGGCGACCGGTCGCACCACCACCGTCGCCGGGAGCGGCGAGCGGGGCTACGGCGGCGACGGCGGGCCGGCCACGAATGCCGCGCTGAACATGCCGCACGAGATCCAGTTCGATGCTGACGGACACCTGTACATCGTCGAACGGGATAGTCATGTGGTCCGACGGGTCGATGCCGGTACCGGCGTGATCTCCACCGTAGCCGGAACCGGGGTGGCTGGGTTCTCGGGCGACGGCGGACCAGCCACCGCGGCCCAGCTCCGCCAGCCCCACAGCATCGCATTCGATCCGCAGGGACGACTGCTGATCTGCGACATCGGGAACCACCGGATCCGACGAGTGGACCCCGACACGGGGGTCATCCAGACCTGGGCCGGCACCGGTGAGCGCGAACCGACACCGGACGGCGCGCCGCTAGCCGGTACCCCGCTCAACGGACCACGGGCCATGGCGCTCGATCCGGACGGAAATTTGTATCTCGCGTTGCGCGAGGGGAACGCGATTTACCGAATCGACCTCGATGACGAAACCCTGCATCATGTGGCGGGCACCGGCGAACCAGGCCATACGGGGGACGGGGGACCGGCGGTCGAAGCGACCCTGGGCGGACCCAAGGGTCTGGCCTATCGGGACGGATCCCTCTACGTCGCCGACACCGAAAACCACGTCATCCGGCTGGTAGACATCGTCAGCGGCACCATCTCCACCGTACTGGGTGACGGAACGCGCGGTGATGGGCCGGAGCCCGACCCGCTCCGCTGCCGTCTCAATCGGCCTCACGGCGTATTCGTTGACGCAGAGGGTGGCGTGTATGTGGGCGACAGCGAGGCGCACCGGATACGCCGGTTGCACTGACGGCGCCCTGCGGACCACTTGCAATCGGCGTCGCGGTCACCGACCTTACCTGCACGACGACCTGCCTACGCTCGTCGATCGCCTGGTTGCCCAGTCTGTCGCCGCAGGCGCAACTTGGCGTCTGTCCAGGGCGCACGCCCCGGC
>JAPYUM010000060.1 GCA_029940535.1 Vicinamibacterales bacterium | reverse complement strand
GACAATGCGCGCCCCGCGACCGCGGAGTGGGGCACTCGGGGTCCCCGCGGAGCGGCCGCGTGGGGTCCGGGGCGCAGCCCCGTTCAAGTATTAGACCCGGGCCAGCGCGCCCTCGATCGCCCGCTTGGTGAAGACCGACACCATCGCGCGACGATACCCCTCGCTGGCGTGGAGATCCCCGTTGACATCGCTGAGGCTCGTCCCAGCCCCCTTTGCGGCGTTCGCCGCGGTCTCGGCGGTCGGAGCCTGACCCACCAACGCCTCTTCGACGTGTGGCAATCGCACCGCGCTCGAGAGCGCGCCGGTCAATCCGATGCGGGCGGAACTGATCACGCCATCAGCCACGGCGAGCGCCGCCGCCACCCCGACAATCGCGAACCGCGACGCACGTTGATACAGCTTCGCGTAGGCCGCCGCACGCACCGGCGCAAACCGCACGGCGGTGATGATCTCGTCCGCGCGAAGGTCGACGGTGAACAAATCTTGAAAGAAATCCTGAGCGGCGACCGCGCGTGTCCCGCCCGGCCCCTGCAGTTGGATCTGCGCATCGACCGCCAGCAGCATCGCCGGATAGTCGGCCGCCGGATCCGCGTGCGCGAGGCTCCCGCCGAGCGTGCCCCGATTCCGCACCTGCGGGTCTCCGATCGTCGCCGCCGTATCTGACACGACGGGACACTGGTCGCGCAGCACGGCGGAGGTGGCGACGTCGTGATGCACGGTGCCGGCCCCGATCTCGATCACGCCATCATCTTCCCGAACCCCGGCGAGGCCGGGAATCCGCGCGATGTCGATGATCGTGGTCGGCTCGTTCAACCGCAGCTTCATCAGCGGGACCAGACTGTGCCCACCGGCAATCAGCTTGCCGGCGCCACCGGTCGCAGCGAGCTTTGCCAGGGCGTCGTCGACTGAATTCGCACGCTCGTATTCGAAGGCGGACGGAATCACGACTGACCTCCGTGAATGATGTGCCACAGCTTTTCCGGCCGCAGCATCATGTCGATATGCTTCACGCCAAATTCGCTCAACGCGTCGACGGCGGCCGACACGATACAGGGCGTCGACCCCAGCGTGCCTGCTTCACCGACCCCTTTGGCCCCCAGCGGATTGACCGGGGTCGGGGTCACGGTGTTGTCGAGTTCGAAGCGTGGAAAGTCGGCCGCACGCGGGATGGCGTAGTCCATGAACGAGGCGGTCAGCGGCTGTCCGTCCTCGCCATACCGCACCTCTTCGATCATCGCTTGCCCGATGCCCTGCGCAAGCCCGCCGTGAATCTGGCCCTCGACGATCAATGGGTTGATAAGGTTGCCGGCGTCGTCGACCGCCACCAGCCGGAGCAATGTCGGCTCGCCGGTGTCGCGGTCGATCTCGAGCAGCGAAATGTGACAGCCGAACGGATAGGTGTTGTTGGCCGGCTCGAAGAACGCCTCCTCGCTCAGCCCGGGGGTCAACCCCTCGGGCAGCGGCACCGGGACGTAGGCGTAGCCGGCCACCTCGGCGAAGGTCTTCCCGGAATCCGGCACACCCTTGACCGAGATGCGGCCGTTCTCGAACACCAGATCGTCCTCATGAGCCTCAATGAGTGCGGCCGCGAACTTGGCCATCTTCTCTTTGACCTTGCCGCCGGCCAGGTGGAGGGCGGTGCCCCCCACCGCCTGCGAGCGGCTGCCGAAGGTGCCGATGCCCTGCTTCACCACACCGGTATCGCCATGATGAATCGTGACGTGTTCCAGCGGCACCCCGAACTGATCGGCCAACATCTGCGCGAAGGTAGTTTCGTTGCCTTGACCGTGCGGTGACGCCCCGGTGGTGGCGCTGATGCGACCGTCACGCTCGATGGTGACCTGCGAGTGCTCCCAACCACCGGTCGGCAGCGATGATGACGGACCGAGGCCGCAGACCTCGACATACATGGCGAGCCCCAGACCCACCAGTCGCCCTTCCGCCCTGGCGGCATCGCGTTGCTGTTTCAGTTCCTCCCAGCCGGCGTTCTTCAGGCAGAGATCGAGCGCTTTCTCGTAGTCACCCGAGTCGTAGACGGCTCCCATCTGGGTCGCGTATGGGAACTGGTCCGGCTGGATGAAGTTCTTGCGACGCAACTCGCCCGAGTCCATCCCCAGTTCGCGAGCCAACATATCCATCCCGCGTTCGACAAAATACGTCGCTTCGGGCCGACCCGCTCCACGATACGCATCGGTCGGGGTCTTGTTGGTGAACACCTCGTGCAGCGTGGTGCGGATGGCCGGGATGTCGTAGGTCGCGTTCGCCATCAGCGTGGTCAGCGTCGGGATGGCGGCGGTGAGCAGCATGTTGTAGGCGCCGATGTCGGCAATGAGCCGCAGCTTCATCCCCACCACCGTGCCGTCACGAGTAGCAGCCAGATCGATGTAGCCGATGATGTCCCGTCCGTGGGTCGTGGCCAGGAAGGCCTCCGACCGGTCTTCGGCCCACTTCAAGGGAATCCCGAGCTTCTTTGACAAGCCCGCGACGACATACTCCTCGCCGTAGATGTTGATCTTGGCCCCGAAACCGCCACCGACCTCCGGTGCGATCGCCCGCACCTGGTCCTGCCCCATCCCATTCATCCCCGCGATAAACGTTCGCAGAATGTGGGGATTCTGGGTCGACGACCAGATGGTCATCGTGTCCTTGCCCGGTTCGTAGTGCGCCACGACACCGCGTGGCTCCATCGCGGTGGGCGCAAGGCGCTGGTTGTGCATCCGCTGCGACACCACGACGTCGGCATCGGCGAACGCCTTCTCGATGGCAGTGTCGTCGACGGTCTGGAGATCGGCGGACACGCCGGTACCGCTCGGCACCGGTCCCACGGCCACGTTGTTCTCGAAACCGTCGTGAATCTGGGTCGGTTGCCCGGTCATCGCCCGCTCGGGGTCGACGACCGCCGGCAGCGACTCGTAGTCAACGCCGATGGTGTCGGCCGCGTCGCGCGCGAGATAGCGATCGCTGGCCACCACCACCGCGACCGGTTCGCCCACATACCGCACGACGTCCACGGCGACCACGCGGTGGTCGGGCGACGGGAACGGGGTACCGATCGGCATCGGGTTGACGAACTCGGCGATCTGGGCGCCGGTGAGCACCGCTTCCACCCCGGGCATTGCCTCCGCCGCGCTGGTGTCGACCGAGAGGAGACGACCGTGGGCCAGGTCGCTGCGCTTGAACGCCACGTGTTGCAGGCCGACGAGCTTGATGTCGTCGACATAGGTGCCGAGGCCCTGGATGAGACGTGGGTCTTCACGTCGTTTGACACGCTGACCGACCAATTTCGGAAGCACGGGAGACGCGGCCATCATCTACTCCTTACTCGCGGTGCCCGCCGCGTGCTGCACGGCGTTCACGATGTGCTGATACCCGGTGCAGCGGCAGAAGTTGCCGTCGAGCCCGTGCCTGATCTCCGCTTCAGAGGGGGACGGGTTGTCGTTCAGCAGATTGACCGCGGACATGATCATCCCCGGAGTGCAGTACCCGCACTGCAAACCGTGCTCCTCCCAGAAGCCGTCCTGTAGCGGGTGCAACTGATCGCCGTCAGCCAGGCCCTCGATGGTCATCACCTCGGACCCGTCGGCCTGTACCGCGAAGAGCGTGCACGACTTGGCGCTGCGGCCATCGACCAACACCGTGCAGGCGCCACACTGGCTGGTGTCGCAACCGACGTGGGTTCCGGTCAGGTTGAGTTGTTCCCGCAGAAAGTGGACCAGCAGCAGGCGCGGCTCGACCTCAGCCGTCCGTTTCTTGCCGTTGACCGTGATTGTGACCTGAGCCATGTAACCTCTCCTCCGAGCAAGCAACCCGTACTGAAAATCCCGCTGCATTCGACCGGGACTCCCATCAAGGGATGCTAAGCCTACCATCAGATCCCCTGGAACCAGAGGGTGGAACCGAATGCCAGGAATGGTGACCACGCTCGTCTGTGGCTGCGGAGCCTGATCGAACGCGGCCGCTTCGATCAAGACCTGTCAGCACACTTCGATTCCACCTCGATGCGCGTGCGGGGCAACCCCGTCGGGGAACTACTCGAGGGTGAGGGTGACGAACAACAGCCCGCCGGCCCGGCCCACCTGCCGCACCACACCCTCGCCCGGGGTGAAGCCGGTCGCGAAGGTCTGCACGACAGCCGGCCGAACCTGGTCGCTCAGCGATTCGAGCGCCACGCTGAACTGGCGCAGGTCGGCGGCCGGTTGTGCCCACAGCGGTCGGACCAAAGCCAGGACACAGACGGCGAGGGCGACCACAACCGGCCACCGCGTGCGGCGTGCCCGCGGACTCTCGAGGTGCCTCCGACCGTGAACCATTGAACTGTCCTGCCGCTTACGGCGCCGGGAAACGAGCAATCCGGTCCGATCCCGCGATACCCCCGAGCCAGATCTCGTCTCCGACCTGGAGTCCCACCGTACCGAGGATGATGTACTCGTTGGAGGGATACCGCACGATCTCCTGCATGGTCAGCCGCTCGGGATCGACCTTCGCGACATGGGAGCTCACGTCATCACACTGTTGCTGTCCCAGACACTGAAAAATGGCTTCCGGCGTCGCGCCCACGTGACCGGCGGCCAGGAGGGACCCGTCGGGAGCCCAGCGGACGTTGTCGATGTGGAAGCCGACCTCCACGGCATCAGTCTGGACCGGGGTCTGTCCCCGCGAGACCCTGATCAGCGACTGGGTGCCCCAGCCACCAACGTAGAACCAGCGGCCGTCGGGCGACGCCACGAGACCGTTTGGTCCGTTCGTCTCGAACCCGGGGACCTTCGTCCACCCGCTCTCCGGCTGCCACTCCCAGAGCGCGCCCACCGGACGATTGAAGTGTGTCGCGGCGAAGCCGTGCCCAGGCAACGCGGTCACCGAGTTGAAGGTGACGCCCTCGGGCGCCTCCGCGCAGCCGGCCCAGGTCAAGATGGGCGTGCCGCTCCGGGCGTCGACATCGAAGACCTCGATTGCCTCGCGTGCGCCATGCCGGACGACATACAACGTGTGACGGTTGTTGCGGCCGGGACGCAGACTGAGTCCATGCGGCCGAAATCCCCCTGCCATCGGTCCTGAACAGCGGCTGAACGCCGCGTCGGGGCGCGAACCGAAGGATGCCTTCGGAAACAGCACCGTGGAGTGATGGTCGCGACGGTCGATCGCATAGAGATATCCGTCGTCCTCCATCCCCGCCGCGATTACCCAGGGCGAGTCCGGGACGAGCACGAGATCTTCCGGACTCACTGGCCCGCAGATGAACGGAACGTCGCCGTCCGGCCCACACTGGGCCAAACTGGGGTTGGCCTGCAGAAACGCCAGGCCGCCGACCGCCAACACCACCAATTGCCGCAACTTCATAACACCTCCACTCCTACCCACCGTAACACTCGTGTCGCGCCTCAACGACTCAATCGACTGGTACGAGGCGCGACAGTTCCTGGAACCAGTGCTACACGAAAATAGTGTCGCGCGGGGATCTGGGACCCGTGCCGCTCTCCGGCGTGATCACGACGAAGGACTCACCGTCGGGACTGACGTCGTATGGCCGTTCAGGCCCGAGCGACGGCAGGACGTTCCCTTCCGCCAGAACTCGCGGCGGCTCGATCGTCAGCGCGGGCGACCAGGTCTCTGGAATCACGACAAAGCTCTGGTCGCGTGGCAGCAACCGCTCGACGGTCCCCGACCCGTCGGCCCGTTTCCAGTAGAGGGCATGGATCAGATTGTGGACGCAGTGGTCGCTTTCTGGGCTGCGATTCGCGGCGTTACCGGGTCACGTGTGCGGCGATGGCCCGCCAGCCGTCACTCTCGCGCACCCAGACATCGGTGTAGCGCCCCGATCGCTCGAGCCCGTCGAGCGTCCGATACGTCGTGCGTGCGTGCACGATGCCGACATCGCCCATGACCCGGATCTCGACGTCACGAGCGGCCAGATTCGAAATGGTGACGGGAAGTGCGGTTTGGGCCAGAAACGCCGCCCGACCGAGATAGGTCGTACCCAGCGAGACGCGAAAATCGTCGGCGAGGATCTCTTCGAACCGGGCCACGTCCCCGGTTTGCACCGACCGGATGTAGTCCTCGTTCAGCGCCAACAGCGCAGCGTGGTCCGATGTCGATCCGCTCGGCTCCTCGACCTGCTCGACCTTTGCCGCGGGACCCTCCAGTGCGATCGCCGCCAGGTGGGTGACGGTGAAACCATGTGCCGCCGGGCCGGAGGACAGCTTCGAACCGGCCAGCATCATCACCGACACCAGCGTCAGGCCCAGGACGACTTTCCGCATGTCTGCCTCCACCCTCACTGAGATCGCATCGGACGACAGCGCGTCACATCGCCATGATCTGGTACCCGCCGTCGACATACAGGGTCTGGCCCGTGATGGCCGCCGCCCCGTCACTGGCCAGAAACACGCCGGTCTTGCCGAGCTCCGCCGGGTCGCAGCTACGGCGCAGCGGCGCACGCTCACGGTAGTGGTTGAGCATGATGTTGAAGTCGGCGATGCCGCGGGCCGCTAGCGTCTGCACGGGACCGGCGCTGATGCAGTTGACACGAATCTGTCGGGGTCCCAGATCGGCAGCCAGATAGCGGGCCGAGGCCTCCAGACTCGCCTTCGCCACGCCCATGACGTTGTAGTTCGGGACCACCTTCGCGGCCCCGTAATAGCTCATGGCGATAATGCTGCCTCCGTCGCTCATCAGCGGGACGGCTCTCTGGGCCAGGGCGACGAGCGAGTATGCACTGATGTCGTGCGATGTCCGGAACGCCTCGCGCGTGGTACCCAAGAAGCCGCCTTCGAGCGCCTCCTTCGGCGCGTATGCGACCGAGTGCAGCATGAGGTCGAGCGTGTCGGTGTGCGACGCGACCTGCTCGAAGAACGAGTCGATCTGTTCGTCGCTGCTGACATCACACGGATACAGCGGCACGTCGGCGCCGAACGTGCCGGCGAGCTGCTCGACATTCCGCTTCAGCCGTTCCCCTTGGTAGTTGAAGATCAGGGTAGCTCCCGCTTCCGCCCATGCCTTGGCGATGGCCCAGGCGATACTGCGTTTGTTCGCCACTCCGAACACCACACCGGTTTTTCCTGCCAGCGGTTTCGCGTCGCTCATGACGGACGAGTTTCGATTTTCGGGTCTCGCGTGTCAAGCGCGAGGCGAGCACCCACGAATCGTGTGATCTGAATGGAGGTCAATTCTCGACGATCTCCAGCAGCTCGACTTCGAACACCAGCGCGGCGTTGCCCGGGATCCCCGGCCGTCCCTGTGGACCGTACGCGAGATCCGGAGGACAGACCAGCCGACTCTTTCCGCCGACGGCAATACGCTGCACGCCTTCGGTCCAACAAGGAATCACCCCGGTGAGCGGAAAGGTCGTGGGCTCGCCACGGTCGACCGAGCTGTCGAAGACGGTGCCGTCTCGAAGCGTCCCGTGGTAGTGCACGGACACCGTGTCCTCCGCCGCAGGGTTGGCACCGGTTCCCACGGTCATTTCCTGGATGATGATCCCGGACTCAGTCCGTTCCGCCCCGTCGAGACCGGCCTGCTCCTCCAGGAACGCATTCGCCAGTTCCAGTTCACCATCCGCGGCCACCGAGACCCGCGATTCCATGAACCCCTGAATCTGGGGGCCATATTCGTCCAGGACCACGAGCGCGTCCCGGCCCAGAACCGCGTCGCTCAGGCCGCGCTGCACGAACGCAAGCTCGTCCGCCGACAGGTTTGCGGGAAGCAGGTTCTGGGAGAGCGCCTGGCCCAGCGCGTTGAGAATTTTCTGGTCGTCGGTGTCCGGCGCCCCGCCGGTCGCCGTGGACGACATCGACCCTGAGTCGGCACCGGGCGTGCAGGCCGACAACACACAGCAGACCGCCACCACGAGCGGACAAGAAACGAGAGGTCGCACAATTGGTCCTTTCAGTATTCGAGCCCCGACGTGTCTGTCGGCGGCAAAACGCTGGCGTATTAGACCACCTCGGCGACGAGCGCGTAGACCGCACGCTCGAATGCGTCGAACACGCCGAGCACCCGCGGGTCGGCGAACGGCAGCACTTGGGTCAGAATCACGCCGGCCACTCCGGATGCCGGATCGATCCAAAAGTATGTATTGTAGAGCCCGGCCCAGGCCAGACTCCCGCCGGTACGACGTCCGGACTGGTCATCGAGATTGATCAGGAATCCGAGACCAAAACGCCCGCGCCCATCTGCGGTGGGTCTGAAGTCGTTGGACAGCTCAGGCAGGGCGGTCACGATCGTCCCGGCCGCCAGCGACCCGACCTGGTTGACGGACATCGTGGCGACAGTTTCAGCCGACAGCACACGCTGCCCGTCGAGGACGCCGTCGTTCAACCACATCCGCATGAATCGGGAATAGTCGTTCGCCGTCGACCACAGACCACCCCCGCCGCTGAAGGTAGTGACCGGTGTCGGGTCCTGCCGTGCCACCTCCAGCAACCCACCCTCATCCTGGCGGTTGGCCAGCGCGACCGTCCGGGGCCAGTCGGCCTCCGGCACGTTGAACGCAGTGTCGGGCATCTGCAAAGGCGCGAAGATGTGTTCGCGGAAGTACGCCTCGAGGCTCTGCCCGGATACGGACTCGACGAGACGACCCACCCAGTCGGTGTTCGTCCCGTACCACCAGGACGTCCCGGGATCGAACAACAACGGGCCGACCACGGCACCATCACCGACCGGTGGCTCGAAATCGCGGAGCGTGTCACTCGTGAACGGATAGCCGAAACCGGCCGTGTGGGTGAGCAGCTGCCTGACGGTGATGGGACTTGCCGGAGGGCGCAGCTCGTAGGTGCCACGTTCGGCGTCGAACTGCTCGAGGACCTTCGCTTGCGCGAGTTCAGGCAGGTAGACGGCGGCGGGCTCATCGAGCGCGATCGCACCCTGCTCGACAAGTTGCATCGCCGCCACCGAGGTGACCGGCTTGGTCATCGACGCGATACGAAACACCGCGTCGGCGTCCATCGGGAGGTCGTTTGACTCGTCCGCGGCGCCGAACGCCCCACGATAGAACACGCCGTTCCTGTCCACCGCCATCGCGACGACTCCGAGCACGTCCTGTCGGCTGACGGCACTCGCCAGCACGTCGTCGACGCGTTCAGCGGCGGCAGTTGAGCGGCTGGTTTGCGCATCGGGCTCCGTCCGAAGCGCCGCAACCGACGTGCTTGAAGACGGCTCGCACGCGACGGCGAACGTAACGACGCACGCGACGCCCACAACCGGATATCTCGTGAGATGGTGTCCGGTCAGTCGTCTCATGTCGCGAACGCATCCTGAAGCCGACCGGCTCACAAGTCAACCACATCGCGGCACCGTGTCGCGGCGCGCCCGGCTCCGGTTCCCGCCCGGAACACCGTAATATTCCGGCGTGGCCACAATCTTTCAGGCTGACGCGCTGCTCACCTCTCCCACGCGGGCCGCGCAGCGGCTGCTGGGCGCGGTGCTGGTACATCGCACCCCCGACGGCACCACCAGCGGCATCATCGTCGAGACCGAGGCGTACTGCGAGACCGACCCGGCGTCCCATACGTTCGCGGGACGAACCGAGCGCAACCAAATCATGTTCGGACCCGCGGGGCACGCCTATGTCTACTTCACCTATGGCATCCACTGGTGCTTCAACGTGGTGACCGGAGAGGATGGAAAAGGCGAAGCGGTCCTGGTGCGGGCGCTCCAGCCGCTGAAGGGCCTGGCGCTCATGGCGGGTCGGAGAGACATACAACTCCCCAGCGAGAGCACGGGGCGGCTGTTGAGACGTGCGGCGAGGGAACCGCGGGTCCGAAAGGCGCTGATCTCGCTTGCGTCGGGACCGGCCAAACTGACCCAGGCCATGGGGCTCAGCGGGGAGGCGTATGGTGTCGATCTGCTGACGCCGCGCGGTTCCCTCAGACTTCTCGCGCCTGGCACACCCGTACCCACCCGAAGCATCGTCGCCTCTCCGCGAGTCGGGATTCGGAGGGCCACGGACAAGCCCTGGCGGTTCCACATCGCCGGAAATCCGTATGTCTCGCGACCATCGCGAGTCGGCCGGGTCTCGCCCCAGCCCCAGCGGTAAGGACCCGGTCAGCCGATCCGGGCGCGGACCGCGACCAGGACCGCGACCACAGCGACTGCGAACAGGGCTATGCGAACGAAGAGCACCCAACCCTGAAAATGGTCCTCAAGTAGGTTGGCCGCCGAGTCCCAATGGAGCCATTTGAAAAACCTGAGTCTGATCCTCAGCAGCTTCGGGATCAACGGAATGAGGACGATTGACAGAATCGCGATGGCAGACGGGAACCAGGTATTCATGGCACCTCCAGCCCGGCTCGATTACGGAAGCGGCAGCCGCGGGTCGACCCCCTCCGGCAGCTGCTGATCGAACGCCGCCAGCACCGCGGCATCCGCCGCGTGCGCTCCCATCAAGGCGACGAGGTCGACGAGGTCGGTCTCGCCGAACGCCTCCGCGGCGCGCGCGTAGGTGTCGGCCGCGACGTTGTAGTCGGCGAACAGCTCTCGAGCGAAGTCGACGAGCGCGGCGTCATTCTCGTCAAGACCAGTCGACGGCCGGCGATCCCGGACGATCTCGATGACCTCCGGCTGCAGGCCCGCCGCAACCGCCGTCGGCTCGTGCATGGTCCAGTCGTACTGAGAATCGTGCGCTCTGGCCGTGACCAGGACCGCCAGCATCATCAGCCGCTCGCCGACCCTCGACTCGAGCGACGACGGCCCCTGACCGTAGGCCCGAATCTGGAAGGGACCGATGCCTCCGGGGGACGCCATGCGGCCGTAGAGTGCGCTCACCGACGTACGGTACGGACCGGGTCGGAGCGGGAGACGGCTCCGAGAATCGAGATGGATGTCGTCGGGATAGGTGAACGATAGCGGGAGAGACTGGCGCCAGCCCATCGGCATCTGTTGATTGAACGCGGTCAGCGTCGCGCCGGTCGACGCATAGCGGCCCATCAGGTCGATGAGGTCAACCAGATTGGTCTTCCCCAGCGTGGCCAAGGCACGCGCGTAGGTGTCAGGATCGAGTCGACGCGTGGTGAAGAGCTCGCGGCCGACCTCCAGGATGATCGCTTCGGGGTCGCCCACGCCGGTGATCGGCTTCCGATGCCGCACCACGTCGATGAGCGCCTCATCCAGTCCGACCGCCAACGCGTCGAGCTCGTGCAGCGCCCACTCGTAGGGCTGGTCGTGCTCGCGCGCCGTCGTCAGGATGGCCAGCTCGGTCAGCCGGCGCCCGAGCGGCCCGGAGAACCGGAGGTCGGTGCCCGAGCCATGTAACCGCAGGGCCGCGGCGCTCTGCGGGGCGCCCGTTGAACCGGCGTCGCGCATCGCCGCATCATAGGCCTCTCGCCGCGTCGCATCGAGCTCCGCCCGGTCGACCGGAGGGAGCCGACTACGGGACACCGGATGCACGTCTTCCGGCAGCTGGCCCGCCTGGGAGACCTGAACCGTCGTCGGGCCAAGCCCCGCCCACACGCACACGGCCACCGCGATTACCCAACGCCGCATCGCGTCCTCCTTGTTCGAGACAGATGCCGACGCCACTCGGAAGTTCATTGAGTCACGCCGTACTTACCGCCCGCACCTACTCGAGTGGCATGAGTGGCTGAGAATGAGCAGATTATACCTGTCGGTCTGACCGCTACGGGAACAAGTCCAGACACCGAGGGTAGGCCGGTGAGAGGCGCACGAGGATACCTGAAAAGATTGGCTCCTGAGGTAGGACTTGAACCTACAACCCTCCGGTTAACAGCCGGATGCTCTGCCAATTGAGCTACTCAGGAACACGTGGCAGTCGTGCGGCTCGACATCAAGAACAGGTGGGAGACACGCCGAGCAAACACCGATTTTAGTTGAGAGGCCAGCCGATGGTCAATCAGTCGTCGTCGGCCGCGCGACGGCGGGCGACGCTGGAACCACGGAGCTGCACGAGCGCGGCGAGCAGGCCGAGCCCGAGCCAACCAAGGGCGAAGGGGACCTGACCATTGGCGGGCGCCATGGGATAGAGCAGCCACGGGTCGCCACTCGTCGCGGCGAGCGCTTCGGCGTGGCCGCCCAGCGCCAAGGCCCCGACCAGGGCGGTCCAGGCGCCACCGAACGACGTGCTGACGATGATGACGTAGCGCTGCAGCGTGACGGCCGCGATGGCACCGATGAGACAGGCGACCACGACCACCCACACCTCGGCGTCACCATTTTGCGGGGTCCAGAACAGGCTCACCGCGAGCGCGCCGAGTCCAGCGCCGAGCATGGCGACCCCGGCCAGGTACACCAACAAGAACAGAAGCGCGCCGACCACCCCGCCGCCAACCACCACCCCGGCCGACGCCATCGGTCCGAGGTCGGCGACGAACTGTCCCGCGATGAACGCGCCTCCCACAAATCCGTAGATGGCCAGCAGCCAGCGAAAGAGCCGGTATCCCTGAAAACAGGCCAGCAGCCCTGCCGCAAGTAGAATGAACGCTGCCAGTTCGGGAAACGCCGTAAAGGGCATTCAGGCATTATGCGGGGCCGCATCGGCTCGTCGCAACATTGAAACGGCATGACGGACAGACCTACCGCCGACGCCCCCCGGGCCCGTGTCTCGCTGCTCGGTGTCGCGGCCGCCGTGGGTGGAACCGCGCTGTTCGTCTTCTACGTGCGACGAGCCGGCCTGGGAGAAATCGCCAATGACATTCAACGCCTGGGGTGGGGATTCCTGACCATCGTGGCATTGGGCGGACTGCGATTCGCCGCTCGAGGTATGGCCTGGCGCAGCTGCGTTCGGGGGTCGCACCGGCTCGGACCGTGGCTGGCATTTCGAGCGGTGGTCGCCGGCGACACCATCGGCAATGTGGTGACGCTCCTCAGCGTCCTGGTCAGCGAACCGGCCAAGGCGTACTTCGCGCGCGACAGCGAACCGGTATCCCGAACCCTTCCCGCCCTGGCCGTGGAAAACCTCTTCTACGCCTTGTCGGCCGCCGTCGTGATTGCCAGCGGCGGGTTGGCGCTGGTGTTCCGTCTCCGTACCACCGAGGTCCGGTGGCTGGTCGGGGTGGCCCTGGTGGTCGTCACGCTTATTGTGCTTGTCGCGGTGGTGCACGCCATCATCTGGAAACGGATCGGGGTCGCCAGCAAGTTCTTCGATCTGCTCGAACGTCGCAGGGCCAACGGTGGACTACTGTCGCAGTGGGGCGGTCGGGTGCGCCGCGTGGAGGACCACATCTACGGACTCTACCCACGTGAACCGCGTCGCCTGGCGCGGCTCGCCGCGTGGGAGCTGACCTTCCACGCGCTCGCGGTCCTCGAGGTGTATGTGGTGCTGTCGCTGATCAGCGCGGTCACCCCCACCGCGCTCGACGCGTTCCTGCTCGAGTCCACAAACCGGTTTATCCAGGTCGCGTTCAAGGTGGTGCCGATGCGCATCGGCGTTGATGAGGCCGGCACCGCGACGTTTGCCGAGCTGCTCGCGTTTGGCAGTGCGGCCGGCGTCACGCTCGCCATCGTGCGCAAGGCACGTCAGCTGGTGTGGATGGCGGTGGGAGGCGGATTCCTGCTGAACCAAGGGTTATCCGTGAACCGGATCATCGCCGAGGCGGAGACCGCACGGGCCGGCGACGACGTATCGGGTCATGTCTGACATCACCCAGCCGGTGGCGAACCTCGGACCAGCCGTCGCCGTGATGGCACGCTCACCGTGCGGCACCAGAGCACCAAAGAGCCGATTGGCCGGGGTGCTCCCAGACGAGGCAGACCGGCGTCGCCTTTACGCAGCATTTCTTCGGGACGTCGTCTCGGCCTGCGTCTCGGTCGACGGCGCCACACTGCGCGTCGCCTACACCGCCGATGGCGGCACCGCAGGATTTGACGCGGTCGGTCTCACCCCGAGCCAGCTCTTGCCACAGCGTGGCGACGACCTGGGCGCGCGTGAGCGCGGAGTGTTCGAGGATCTGTTCGGGCTGGGGTTCTCGCCGGTGGTGTTGATCGGGTCTGATCTGCCGACGCTACCCGTGTGGCGGATAACTGACGCCATCCAGCGCCTGCTCGCAAGCCACGACCGCGTCGTGCTGGGTCCAGCCGACGACGGCGGGTACTACCTGATGGGGATGAGTCGGAACCCAATCACCGCCGCAATCCCGGATCTGTTCAGCACCATCCGCTGGAGCTCCGAATGGACGCGAGCCGATACGGTAGCGGCGGCCGAGCGGTGCGGTCTACGGGTAGAGCTGCTGGAAACCTGGTACGACGTGGACGATGCGGCCGGGCTCGCGCGGCTACGGCGTGAGATAGGCACAGAGCAAGGCTCGGGCAGAGCGCCGGCCACCAAGCGGGTCCTCGATGCCCTAGCAGCCCGTGGAAAAAATCCCGCTATGGGATTTCTCGGCGGCCTTCCATGGCCTTGAGCATCGTGATCTCGTCGGCGTATTCCAGGTCGCTCCCGACCGGCACCCCCATCGCGATGCGGCTGCACCGTACGCCGAGCGGTTTGAGCAGCTTGGACAGGTAGATGGCGGTGGCCTCGCCTTCCACGTTCGGGTTGGTGGCCAGAATCACCTCGGTGACTCCATCGGCGCTCACCCGCTGCAGCAGACCCTTGATCTGTAGTTCGTCCGGCCCCACGCCTTTGAGCGGGGAAAGGGCGCCCATCAACACGTGGTAAGCGCCTTTGAAGTCGCCGGTCCGTTCGATGGCGGCGACGTTGGGGGGGTCCTCGACCACGCAGATGGTCTGACGGTCGCGACCCTCGTCCGTGCAATAGAAGCAGGGGTCACGGTCGGTGATGTTGGAGCACACCGAACAGTTGGTGATCTGTTCCTTCACGTCGCGGAGCGCATCGCAGAGGCGATCCACCTCTTCACGGGGTTGTTTCAACAAATGGAATGCGAGGCGTTGGGCGCTCTTGGCCCCGATACTCGGCAACTTCTGCAGCTCGTCGGTCAGCCGAGCCAGCGGCTCAATCTGGATCATGTCAGTCCGGGAATATTCAGCCCGCCCATCATGCCCCCCATCTGCTGAGACATGAGCTCGTCGGCGCGCCGCTGTGCTTCGGCGATGGCGGCCACGATGAGGTCTTGCAGCATCTCCACGTCTTCGGCTGAGACCACTTCGGGGTCGATCTTCAGCCCCTGCACTTCCTTCACGCCATTCATGGTGACGGTGACCATCCCGCCGCCGGCGGTCCCCTCCACGGTGGTCTCGCGCAGTCGCTGTTGCAGCTTCTCCTGCATCTCCTGCGCTTGCCGCATCATCTTTTGAATGTTCATGCCTTGGTCTCGCTCAGTGTTTCGCCCTGTTAAATCTCCTCGACGTCCTTGATCTCGGCCGGCAGCACCTCCAGCATGTTCTGCACCGCCTTGTCGCCCATCGCCTGTGAAAACAGATCGTCGGCCGGCCCGTCGACCACCGGCCGGTCGAGCGCGCGCGCGGGCTTCTGCGTCGTCGCGTCGCCCTGTACCGGACTGTCGAGCACCGGACTGGCCAGCACCGACTTGGCCGTCGCCGGTCTTGATGCGACAGGAGCCACCGCGGGATCGTACGGTTCCTCCTGCAACAGATCCAGATCGCCGGGCGGCTCGGTCGGCGGCGGCGGTTCCGAGGAAGATTCCAACGTCGCCGGCTGAGGATCTACCTTCGGTGGCGACTCTGCCGGCGACGTCGTAGCGGCCGGGGTCGCCTCAGCCACCTGGTTCACCGCGATCACCATCTTCCGGCCGATGGTCTTGGCGGCCAAGGCCTCGAGCCACGAACGACTCGTGCCGACCTGGTCGGCCAACGTCCGCTGCGTCTCGGTGTAGGTGAACACGATCTTCGCGCCAGCGACCTCGATGCGTTGCGCCTGCGCGACCACCGTGCCGTAGAAGAACTTCTTCGTCCGCTTGAGCTCACCAAGGAACGCCCCTTTGGGATCACCGGGCATCGGCGCCGCCGGTTCAGGGGACGGAGTCGCAGAAGCAGGCTGCTCAGCCGGCTTCGACCGGACGGCCGGGGCCGACCGCCGCGGCGGGGCGGCACTCGCTTTTTCTGGCGGAGCTGGCGCCTCGCCTGACGCCGGCGTCGGCGTGTTCCGAGGCGCAGGGGCGGGCGATTGCTCGAGTCCATCAACCAGCTCGGCGAGCGGCACCAGCTTACGCAGGTGCATCCAGCGCAGCATGGCCATCTCGAAGTGGTACCGGGGCTGCGCGGCGCTTCTGATCTCGAACTCCGCGCGCGACAACACATCGAATCCGCGCAACAGATCCTCCCGCGAAAACCTCGTAGCGAGCGCCTGCAAACGGTCGCGCTCCTGGTCCGCGGCAATCTCCGGGTCGGTCAGCCGGCGTGGGTCCACCTTCAGCACCAGCAGGTCGCGCACCAGCCGAGTCAGCTCGCGGCACACCGCACGAAAGTCGTAGCCAGATTCGACAAACCGCCCCGCCAGCTCGAACACTCGCGGCGCCGTCTCGTCCGCCACGGTCTCCGCAATGTCGAACACCGTGTCGCGGCCCACCAACCCCAGCACCGACGCCGCCTCGGCGACCGACACCGACTCGCCCGCGAACGCAATCACCTGGTCCAGCGCGCTCTGCGCGTCGCGCATGCTCCCGTCGGCGGCCCGCGCAAGCAATGCCAGGGCGGCGGCATCGATTGTCACCCCCTCGGTGTCGGCGATCGTGCGCAACTGTTCGGTAATCGCCGCCGTGCCAATGGTCCTGAACTCGAAGACCTGCGAGCGCGACAAGATGGTGTCCGGAATCTTGTCGAGCAGGGTGGTCGCCATGATGAAGACGACATGCGGCGGGGGCTCTTCGACCGACTTCAGCAACGCGTTGAACGAGCTGGCGGACAACTGGTGCACCTCGTCGATGATGAACACCTTGTAGCGGTCACGCACCGGCTGAATCGCCAGACCCGCGATGATCACTTCCCGAATGTTCTCGACCTGGGTGTGCGTGGCGGCGTCTATCTCGAGCACGTCGATGTCGCGCCCGTCGGCGATCTCACGGCACGCGTCGCAGTCGCCGCACGGGTCGGCGGTCGCGCCCGTGACGCAGTTCAGCGCGCGCGCGAGAATACGTGCGGTGGTCGTCTTGCCCACCCCACGTGGCCCCGCAAACACGAACGACTGCGCCAGCCGGTCATGCTCGATGGCATTGCGTAGCGTTTGGGTGACGCCTTTCTGCCCGACGACGTCATCGAAACGCTGGGGGCGCCACTTGCGGGCGATTACCTGGTAGGCCATGGGCGTCTGGAGATCGGTCGGTCGAAGCGAGGTGGTGGCGGGTCTCAGCCGCGACCCGGAAGAACCTGCGGCACATATCAGTGACTACTTAGCGCTGCTGCCTTCCGGCCCTGACGCGGTTCATAGGCTGAGATTGCACAGGGTCCGGGCCGCGCTGCGACCCGTCACCACACTGGCGGTCGGTGCCCCCCCGATCACGCGTTCACCAATCGGAGGAACCCCAGTCTATCGCCGGGTCGAGGACCAATCAAGCGGGGGGGAGGGCGTCAGAGGTGCCAGTGCGACCACGTGATAAAATATGCCCGAGACCGCTCAATCCTCGATATTCGCCCTGACCTGGGCACCGTGCGGAGAGATGTCAGAGCGGTTGAATGAGCACGCTTGGAAAGCGTGTGTAGGGGTAACTCTACCGTGGGTTCGAATCCCACTCTCTCCGCCATTTTTTGTTCCGCAAACGGGAGCGACCGCCTCGGCGCGAGTGGTGTGGTCCAGACCATCGCCAAGCCGATCATGCCGAGACGGGGATGGCTGTGGTGCGCCGCTCCCAGCCACAAAGGCAATTCATGAAGCAGCTGCTCAAGAGAGGTCTGCATGCGGTCGCACCGCGTTGGACAGTCGCGCTCATGTCGGCGCGTGCGCGGGCGCACTCGCACGGTGTCATAGCCCAATGGGGGTGTGGCCCCCTCACGCGTACATTGGTCGAGCGCTTTGGCAGCGTGGTGCAGGAGGGACCGTTCGCGGGCGTCGCCCTCACGCCGATGACCCATGCCGAGCAGATCGGCCCCTTTCTTCTCGGCGCGTACGAGAGCGAACTCGACGGGGCGTGGGACACCGTGTTCCGCGGAACGTACTCCCAGATTATCGACATCGGCGCCAAATTTGGCTATTACGCGGTTGGGTTGGCAAGGAAGTTTCCGGACGCGGCCATCGTGGCGTTTGACACCGATTGATGGGCACGAAAATCCCTCCGCGAAATGGTGACGGCGAACGGCACCAGAAATGTGGTCATCGAAGGCTTCTGTAGCAGTAGCTGGATCGCGGCCAACGCGCACGAAGCGGCGTTTGTCATCAGCGACTGTGAGGGCTGCGAGGCAGTGCTATTCGACCCGCTCGTCGTCGCCCAACTCCGATCGGCGACGCTCATCATCGAAACCCACGATGGCTTAGTGCCCGGCGTGAGTGACGCATTGCAGACGCTGTTCAGTAGGACGCACGACATCCGGATGTATGGTCACGACGGATCCCGAAGGGCGAGCACGCGCGTGCTGGACTTCCTCACCGACAGGGAGAGGCAGCTTGCGACCCAAGAAGCGAGAACCCCACAGTTGTGGCTGCTGTGCCTGCCAAAGACCGGGCCGAACCGGGCGCTGCACCGGGCCGTCGGCGAGCGATGACCGTCGTGACGCGGTTCGACGTTCATTGAACGCGGGCGCCGAGCCGTCCGTCGGTGTCTTGGCGCAGCGCGGACTTCCGTCTTCACGCCTCGATGCTTGACTCCGCCCTGGGCACCCCGGACAATCGCGACATCCGCAGGCGCATGGGGCATTGAGCTGGGTCCTTTCAGGACACGGTCCGGGCACATGGGCTTCGAGACGACTCACGTACGCAGGGGAACCCCATGAATCGACTAACCGTTGCCGCCGCCGTCCTTGCCGCAAGCGCACTCGTCATCGGTGCCTCCGCCCGTCAGTCTGGTGACTCGACCTACACGCCGACGCGGATCAACAAAGCGATCGAGCTGCTGGAGGCCGGTCAGCCGGTCTACTACTTTCAGTTCCCCGGCGGTGGGTACGACGAAGGCAAGGAACTGGCGCAGACCTGGGCCGACGCCATCGGCTACAACGTCGAACAGGCGCCATTCAGCGCGCTACAGTTCAAGGCGTTCATGCAGGGTCTGATCGACGGCGGGCCGACCAAGAGTGGCCACCGGACACCAGCCGTCATCGTCACGCTGCCCGTGGGGGGCATCGACGAGATGACGGTGCGGGCAAACTACTGGATGGTCGAGCAAGTGCTCGCCGCCGGTGCCCACGGTGTGCTGATGGTGCACATGCGCGAAGAGGGGGCAGCCCGAGCGTTCGTGCAGGCGTCGCGATACCCGTTGGCTCCATCGACGCCCGGCATCGGCGAGGGGCTCCGGGGCAGCGGTGGGCAAGGCCTGGCGGCCCAGATGTGGGGCATCACAGCCGCGGAATATCTTCGCGTTGCCGACCCCTGGCCACTGAACCCTGCGGGAGAACTCCTGATGGGATTCAAACCGGAGGATCAGGTGGCACTCGAAGTCATCGACCAGACCATGGCGGTGCCGGGCATCGGCATGGTCGAGTGGGGACCGGCCGACATGATGATGTCGTTCGGGCTGATCCGCACTCCAGGGTCCAGCTACCCGCCGGCCGTGACGGACGCGAGAGATCGCATCCTCGAGGTGGCGCGGCAAAACAATGTGATCTTCTCTGAAGTCGGCACCAATGCCGGCAACGTGATCGAGCGGGTCGACGACGGCATCATGTTTCACTTCGCCAACGAAGAAGCGGCCCGGATCGGGCGAGAGCACACGGCGCGGATCATGCCGTACTAGCAGGGTGCGGAAAAACGCCCAGGAGTGGTTTCCGGGCGGGGCGGCCGGGTCACGCCGACACGGACCGCGGCCGGGGCGACGGCACCGCACGAGGTCCAGATGCCGCGAACGGTGAAGCGGCCACCATCGGTTCGTCGCGCGGCGTGGACGCGGCATCGGTCGTCGGGACGAGGCCGTCGGCGACCAGTAGGGTCACGGTGCGGATCTGCCGGCACGTGAGCCCTTGCCGATCCGGTGTGTAGACGGTCAGCACTCCCACGAGCGTGTCGTCCGACACCAGGGGGGTGGAGAACGTGCTGCGCAATCGCGGCACCCACGCGCCCGCCAGGTCACCGAGGTCGAGAGCGGGGTCGGAATTGACGATCATCTTGCGGTTGGCGCCGACCCACCCGCTCAGTCGCTCGCCCAACACGATAGACGCATCGCGCAGCAGGAACTCGTGCTCGCGTGAGGAAACGTGGGAGGCGACCAAACGAGCCTCGTCGACTTGGTGCGTATAGACCACCGCGACGGCGTCTGGCACGACGGTCTCGAGATACCGGGCAATCGCCTGGAAGGTCAGCAGGACACAACCCTCGTCGTCGACACGCGGAGGCGACGGGGAGTCGTCCTGCTCGACCGGCTCGTCGATGTCCTGGCTGATCCGAACTCCGGACACGGCGTCGGCCTTCGTCCCCGCCACCATTTCTCGGATCTCCGCTGCTTTTGCCAGATGGGACTCGGCCAGGGCCCGGCTGTCGGACGCATCAATTAGCCGATCGCGCGCCGCAATGAAGGTGTCGACGACCCGCGGGTCGTACTGGCTGCCACGACGTTCGGTCAGGACGGCCGTGGCCTGCTCTCTTGTGAGCGCGCGGCGGTACGGTCGGTCGGACGTGAGCGCGTCGTAGCAGTCGACGACCGACAAGATACGGGCGCCGATGGGGATGGCCTCGCCGGAGATGCCCTGTGGATATCCCTTCCCGTTCCACATCTCGTGGTGATAGCGCACGATCGACTCGACGGGATACGGGAAGTCGATACTGGCGAGGATGTCGGCCCCGACGGCAGCGTGGGTCTTCATCTGCTCGAACTCGACGGGGGTGAGCTTGCCCGGTTTGTTCAAGATGTATTCGGGGACAGCCAGCTTCCCTAGGTCATGCAGCAACGCGGCAGCCTCGATGGCCTTGAGTTCGCGCTCATCCCTCACCCCCAGCTCTTGCGCCAAGGCCACGGAGTGGACCTGCACCCGACGGATATGGCCGCTGGTGACCTGGTCTTTGGCGTCAATGGCCATGGCCAACGCTTCGATGGTCGAGAGATACAGATGGCTCAGCTCGTTCAAGTGCGTGTTGCTCTCTTCGACTCGCGTGGCCGACAGCTTCGACGACACGTACGACAACGCGAGCAGCGGGGCAAACACCCCAAGCGCCGCGAAACTCAAGTTCTCGATGTTCAGCACGAGCAGCACGGCGAAGCTATAGGTCGCGAAGAAGTTGAGACCGGTATGCGGGATCTGGTCACGCATGATCCGCAACGGATGCACGTGGGTCTCGAACCACATCGCGGTGGCGCTCAGCAGACCGTTGAGCAGGAAATACGCGGAGGTCATCAGCAGCAACGGGAGCAGCACCTCGCCGAGCGGCACCGCCGCGCCGTAGAGCGGCGACACACCGGACGTCAGGTAGAACAACTGGGACGCCACCCAGATAGAAATTGCCGGCTCACCGATATTGAACAGCGTGCGATGCAGATTGCGCCGGTTGGACAAGAATGAGATAAACAGCCCGTCGAGCGCGATCGTGAGCGTGGCGGCGGCCGGTCCGAACAGGATGGCGGCGGCAAACACGAACGTCTCGCTGACGGTGATGGTGGCCCGTAAGGAGGGGAGCCGCAGTGACAACGGGGCGCCGAAGACCGCGAGCGAGGCGACGATGACCCAGTAGGGGGTCGCGGCCTCCATGCCCAACTGCACCATCGAGCGCAGAATGAGCCCGCCGCCGATGAACACGACCCCGACCACGTAGGCGCGACCGAAGGGAGACAGTGACAGTTTCTTCATGCCACTTCTCCCACAATGCCCTGGGGGGCCTCAGCCCGTTCGCGCCGCCAGTCGTCGACCAGCATGGACCACATGACGTGGTCGCGATACTCGCCCTTGGCAACGAAGCACTTGCGCAACACGCCTTCGGGCACCGCGCCAAGCTTTTGCAACGCCCGGTTGCCCCGCGCGTTGTCCACCGAGGCGCGCGCTTCCAGACGCACCACGCCGAGGGTTTCGAACCCAAACTGCATGACCAGTCGGGCACTCGCTTCGAACAGCCCGGTCCCCCAGGAGGCGGGTCGGAGCGCGAAGCCCCACTCGGCCGTGCGAAAACTCGGCTCGAGCGGCCAGATTTGAAACATCCCGACCGGCTCCGTCATGCCCTGCGGTACGACGCCGAAACAGATGTAGCGTCCGCCCGTCTGAGCACCTCGCGCCCACGCGATGAATGCCTCGGTTTCGGCCAGCGACCTGGGACCTGGCGACAGATGCTCGCAGACTTCCGGAGCCCCGAGCGCGGCAGCCATCGCCCGGGCGTCGGTGGGACGCAGTTCCCGGAGGCGCACCTGGGGAGAAGCCAGCTCAGGCAGACAATGCCACCACTCGGTCGGGGACGGCACCACGAACGGCGACACGCGGTCGGCGCCGCTTTGCTGGCGGCCAGAGCCGGGGGTGGAGAACCCCGCCTTGCGGGCCGCTGGCGCGTTCAGGCCTCTGAGCATCATGCCGACTCCGTCTGCCAGTGACCCTGCTTACTCCGAGAGCCAACCTGAGGAGTCGACGATGTCAACAGCGGCGACGGAGGAATCCACCGACACCGGCTGGCCTATCGCCAGTGCAGACGGGGCCTGGGTGAGTGCCTGTAGCTGCGCGCGTTGCGTGCCGTTACCCAGTCGGCGCAGGGTGGTCGATTCGTAGCGCACGGTGGTGGCGCCCGATGGGAGCAGAGCGACGGCGCCGTCGAGCGGCTCGGGCGAGAGGTCGCCCGTCCACAGCGTTCGAGAAGGCAGCCCTTCGATGATCGGCTCGAGCCCGAACGCTTCGCGAACGGGCTGGCTCGTCTGCAGTGCCGCGAGCGCGGCGCCGAGTGTGACCAACAGCGCGATGAGGAACATCGTGCGGGGGAAACCCGCGTTCTTTCCGTTAGTGTTCTTCATGACTCAGCCTCGACGATGGAAAATGGGCGGGTCGTACACGGCCCGCCAGACGTGCATCTCTAACGCAAGGTCGGTACCGTATCGAGGCGAAATATGACAATAAGTGTCAACGGTGGCGTAAGCGACTCAAATAAAACACCTTAGAAGTGACGCAAAATGCGTTGAGCCAGTCCGGAGCGACCACCTCTCGGAGTCACCGCGAAGGCCGTGTTTAGATGTGGCACACACCAACCTATGCATGAGCACGTCGAACTACTGGTGTCGGCTGAGAAACGCCCAAAATATGGGTATTCCGACAACTGGCCCCCCACATCTTGTGCCGGTCACGATATAGAACGATTCTGTGCACCAGATTACAGATCCGTCCACACGCGATTCCGGACTTTGGGAGACCAGAGGGAGGAGGCAATTGGAACCTCGGCGGTCTGGGCCGGCGTCAAAAATTACGATTGTTCACAAATACGGAGGGAGCACTCGCCCATGTCGATTCGCCCCGTCAAACGTATCGTGCACGCGCAGCCGACCATGGAGGGAGCCGGCGTCAGGCTCCAGCGAGCGTTCGGATTCGGCGACACGTCGGAGTTCGACCCGTTCCTGCTGCTCGACGACTTCAGAAACGACCGGCCCGACGACTATCTGGCCGGATTCCCGTGGCACCCCCATCGGGGCATCGAGACCATTACCTACGTGCTGGCCGGTTCCGTGGAACACGGCGACAGCCTGGGGAACCGGGGCTCGCTCGGGGACGGCGACGTGCAGTGGATGACGGCCGGCCGCGGCATCCTGCATCAGGAGATGCCCAAAGGCGACGCCCACGGACGGATGCACGGGTTCCAGCTGTGGGCCAACCTCCCCGCGTCGCTAAAGATGACCACGCCGCGCTACCAAGATGTCACCGCGAGCGACATCCCGACCGTGGTGGAGGATGACGGCACCCGGGTGCGCGTGATCTGCGGCGATTTCTGGGGCCGGACCGGTCCCATTGACGGAGTGGCGGCCGACCCTCGGTATCTCGACGTGTCGGTCCCACCCGGGGTCACCCGGCGGCTCCCGGTCGAGACTCCACGACACGCCTTTGCCTATGTGTTCGCGGGCGCCGGCAGCTTTCGAGACGCCTCGGCGCCGAGACCGGTCAAGACGGAACTGGTCGACGCCACCGGGTCACCGGGCGTCGAGACGGTCGGGAACCGGTCGTTGGTGCTCTTCGACGGGGGCGACGAGATCGTGGTGCGAGCCGGGGGGAAGGGTATTCGGTTCCTGCTGGTATCAGGGCAACCGATTCAGGAACCGGTGGCCTGGCAGGGCCCCATCGTGATGAACACCCAGACAGAACTGCACCAGGCGTTCACGGAACTGCGTCAGGGCACGTTCATCAAAGACTAGGCTGTACCGTCGCGCGGGGGGAGCGGACGAGCCCAAGCTCTATTCGACCTAGGGTTTCGGCTTCGCAGCCGGTGTGGGCGGCTCGACCGGTCGCGCGTATTGATCAACAATCTCGGGTCGTTCGCCCTCGGTGGACACACCGGCGCCATCCATGAGCATCGTGATGACCTCGATGGTCGCGCGGGACGGTCTGGGCAGTCCGAAGCGGTGGCCCTCAGCGATGAACAGCGGTGTTCGGTCCTGCTTGTTCCGGGTGTTCCATACACGGATATCGGCACCGTGAGCCGCCAACAGATCCACGACGGTCGGGAAGCTGCCGTAGGCCGCGCCGTGCATCGCGGTATCGCCGTCGGCGTTCACCGCGTCGATGTCTGCACCGAGATCGAGCATCAACTGTGTAGCGACCAGCGCTTCGGGCTCGGTGCCCGCTTCTTCCTCAGGGGCGGCGGTGCCGAGGCCGGCGGCGGCCATGAGCGGCGTGGACCCATCGAGATTCGGGATGAGGGGATCGGCACCCAGGTCGAGCAGCAGTTGCATCAAGGTAGCGTCCGCGCGATCGGCGGCCAGGAGGAACGCGGTGGCTCCGCCCGAATTGGTACGAGAGGCCGAATTCGGCTGGCGCGGAGCGTCCTCCTCCAGACGGAGGTTGATATCGGCGCCCAGCGCGACAAGCTCGCGCACGAACTGGAGACTCGTCAGGTTGCCGGACCCGATCGGGGCCGGGTCGCCACGGTCGCTCTCGTCCGGCTTGCGCACCCAGCTCATGGTGTGTAGCGGGGCAAACCCACTCCGCAGATCGTTCGGGTCTGACCCGGCGTGCACCAGCGCGACGGCGAGCTCGAAGTGGCCGTTCCGGATGGCCATGATCAA
>JAPYUM010000059.1 GCA_029940535.1 Vicinamibacterales bacterium | reverse complement strand
AGGGCGCCGCACTGCAGAAACTTGTGAAACTCCTGCTCCACGAAGCCGGGGAGGCCCTCGCCGTCGCGTAGGTCGCCCGCCTGCGCGCGGAACGTCTCGAAGTGATCGCGCACGACCTGGTGCAGGACGCCGGTTGCCGGCTGCCTCGGTTCGTAGGTCGTCGACGGGGAGCACACGCTCCACGGAGCGCAGAGCCCATGCCGCGTCGCGCGAGCCCAGAAACCTGGGGCGGTTCAGGCGTCGGCGTGTCAGGCTGTGCAATTTCTGCCCGCGTCATGGACCTGGCACCTGGCAGTCGTAGCACCCCCGGTGTGTGTGCTCGGTCCACGGCATTGTGGCCGGACCTTTTTCAGCAGCTTGCCAGGAAACCACTCTCTGGCCTTTTTCACTACTCGGCTAGTCTAGGGTCATGCCGGAACTCCCCGAGGTTGAACGTGCTCGTCGACTCGCCGAACGTATCGCGGTGGGCCGGACCATCGTCCGGGTCTCCTGTGCGGCAGACCCGATCGTGTTCGAGGGAGTGTCCGCCGCGAGAATCCGGCGGGCGCTGGCCGGTGGCACCGTGCTCGGCGCCCATCGTCGCGGCAAGCACTTCTGGTTGGAACTCGACCGCCGGCCGTGGCCTTGTTTTCATCTGGGAATGACCGGCGACGTGCGGGCACGGAACGAGGCGCCGATATCGCTGGCGTCGAGCCGGGCGTCGGAAGAAGATATCTGGCCACCTCGATTCACGAAGATCCGCATGATCCTGGATGACGGTGGGGAGCTGGCAATGACCAACAAGCGCCGCCTGGGGCGCATCCGGTTGAAAGAGGATCCGGCCACCGAGCCGCCGATCAACGCGCTCGGGTTCGACCCGCTGCTCGATCTGCCGTCCGCCATACGCTTTGCCGAGCTGCTGACGACCCGGTCCGCGGTGATCAAGTCGTTACTTCTGGACCAGGCGTTCGCGGCCGGGGTGGGCAACTGGATTGCCGATGAAGTGTTGTATCAGGCCGGTGTCGACCCCCGCCGACGGGCGAACACGCTCTCGCTGTCCGAGTCAAAACGGCTCCGCGCCAGGCTGAAGCAGGTGATTCAAACGGCCGTGCGAGCCAACGCCGACAAGTCGCGCTTTCCTCGGGGTTGGCTGTTTCACCAGCGGTGGGGCCGGAACGCTACGGCGAGCGTTCGCGGCCGGCCGGTCGAGCATCTCACCATCGGTGGTCGGACGACCGCGTGGGTACCGTCGATACAGCGGTGACGGCTGGGTGGTCCCGGTCAGCCGTCGGCCAGAGCAACGGCGAAGGTGGCAGCGTGGATGTCGATGGTGTCGGCGAGCTGTCGTGCGTACCCGCCCGCGAGTACGATGACCACCGGCACCGCCGCGCCGCGAACGGCGCTGAGCACGACACGGTCGCGCTCCCTTAACCCTGCCTTGGTCAGCTTGGTCTGTCCCAACTGATCGTCTTCGTACGGATCGGCGCCGGCCAGGTAGAAGACCAGGTCTGGTTGGTGCGCAAGTACCTGCGGCAGCGACTGACGCAGGTGGCGAAGATAGTCCTGATCCGTCGTGCCGGCCGGTAGACCCACATCGAGGGAACTTTGAGGCTTGTAGACGGGGTAGTTGTGCCGGTCGTGCATCGAGAACGTGAACACTGACTCGTCGCGGCCGCAGATCAGCGCCGTGCCGTTGCCGTGGTGCACATCGAGGTCAACGACCGCGACCCGCGACACGACCCGCTCCAGCTGGAGGGCCCGGGTCGCGACCGCCACATCGTTGAACAGGCAGAACCCTTCGCCGTGGCTCGCGAACGCGTGATGAAATCCGCCGCCGATGTGTCCACACACGCCGTCCACGAGCGCGCGGCGGGCCGCCGTCAGCGTCCCTCCGGTCATGAGGCGGAATCCCTCGACCACACTGTCCGTGAGCGGCAGCTCCAGCTGAACGATCTCGTCGGCCGACAGCGTGCACGTGCGGACCTTGTCGAGATACGCCTCACTGTGAACCAGGGCGAGCTGGTCCCACGTCGCCGTCTCCGGCTCGATCACCCCGCGCAGGTTCGGATGAGGCTCGGCCGTCAGACGTGCATGGACGCGCCGATATTTTTCGGTGAGGAAGACGTGCGGCCCGATGTCGGGCCCATAGTGTGGCGAATAGACAAGCTTCACGTGGGTCGCGCTGAGGGGGGGCACCGGCGGCGGGTCCGAAGCCCCGCCGCCGGTGGCGGCAATCTACTGGACGGTGCCGTGCACGTGGGCGGCCGCGTCGGCGACGTCGGAGGTCGGGCGGGCGGCGGCCGGCTGCAACGCCAACTCCAGCACCTCGGCGATCGTCGACACGAAGTGGAGCGTCAAATCCCGACGTAGTTCCTCGCTGAGATCCTCGATGACGTGCTTCTCGTTCTGTTTCGGCAGAATAATCTCGAACACGCCATGTCGGCGAGCCGCCAACACCTTCTCCTTGATCCCCCCCACCGGCAGGACATGGCCCGACAGCGTGATCTCGCCCGTCATCGCCACATCGCCGCGCACCGGACGTCCCGTCAGCTCAGACGCCAGCGCAGTGGCCATCGTGACGCCGGCCGACGGTCCGTCCTTCGGGATGGCGCCTGACGGCACGTGGAGGTGCAACTCGGCATTCTGGTAAAACTCGGCGTCGACCCCGTAGGTGGCCGTCTGCCCGCGGAACCAGGATAAGGCGGCGCGAGCCGACTCCTTCATCACGTCGCCCAGATGACCGGTAAGTGTCAACGAACCTTTGCCCGGCATCCGGGTGGCTTCGACGAATAACACCTCTCCACCGGCCGGCGTCCAGGCCAACCCGAGCGCCACACCCGGGTTCTTCGTGCGTTCGGCAACCTCTTCGTCCTCGAAACGCGGCACGCCCAACAGCTCGGCAACCGTCTCCGGTGCGATGGAGACCGGCTGATCGTTCCCTTCGGCATGCCGACGCGCCACTTTCCGGCACAGGGCCCCGATTTCTCGCTCCAGATTTCGGACCCCCGCCTCGCGGGTGTACCCCCGGATCACGGCCCGCAACGCGTCGTCAGTGAAGGTGATCTTCTCCGCCGTCAGGCCGTGGTTCTCGACCTGCCGCGCAACCAGATGCTCGGTGGCGATCTGCAGCTTCTCGTCCTCGGTGTAACCAGCCAGTTCCAGTACTTCCATACGGTCGCGTAATGGCGGCGCGATCGGGTCAAGTACGTTGGCCGTCGTGATGAACAGCACCTCGGACAGATCGAACGGCACATCCAAGTAGTGGTCACGGAAGGTGTTGTTCTGTTCCGGATCGAGCACCTCGAGCAAAGCCGAGGCCGGATCGCCGCGAAAATCGGCGCCCAGTTTGTCTATTTCATCCAGGATGAACACTGGGTTCTTCGACTCGGCGCGACGGAGCCCCTGAATGACCTGCCCGGGAAGCGCCCCGATGTATGTCCGCCGGTGCCCGCGAATCTCTGCTTCGTCGCGCATGCCACCCAGTGACACCCGGACGAACTTTCGATCGAGCGAGCGAGCGATGGATTTCGCCAGCGACGTCTTGCCGACTCCGGGCGGGCCAACAAAACACAGTATCGGCCCTTTCACGTTTGGATTCAGCTTCCGCACCGCGAGGTATTCGAGAATGCGATCCTTCACCTTCTCGAGCCCTGAGTGGTCGTCGTCGAGCACCTGCTTGTTGCGCGCCAGATCGATGACCTCCTCGGTCCGGACATCCCACGGCAGTGCGACCAACCAGTCCAGATAGGTACGCGACACCGTGTATTCGGCGGCGGCCACCGGCATTCGCGACAGTCGGTCGAGCTCCCGGAGCGCCTCCTTCTGGACCGACTCGGGCATGCCCACGGCTTCGATCTTCTCCCGAAGCTCTTCAATCTCTTTGGCCTGATCGTCGGTCTCGCCCAACTCCTTTTGAATCGCCTTCATCTGCTCGCGGAGCAGATACTCACGCTGGCTCTTCCCGACTTCCGACTGGACCTCAGACTGGATCTTCGAGCCCAATTCCAACACCTCGAGCTCTTTCGTCAGCGTACGGTTCAGCGTCTCCATCCGCTCACGCACATCGAGCGTGCCCAGCACGTCCTGCTTCGTGGACGTCTGGATGGTGGCCAGACTGGAGGCGATGAAATCGGCGAGCTTCCCAGGGTCAGTAATGTTGCCCGCCAACGCCTGGAGGTCGTCTGACAGAAGCGGCGAGAGCGAGACCACTTGCTGGAAGTTGTTCTTGATGTTGCGCTGCAGCGCATCGATCTCGAGATTGTCGTCGTCGCTCGTCAGCTCATCGGCCTGGTGCACGCGCGCCTTGATGTACGGCTGGGTCTCGAGCACCTCGTCCAGTTGTAGGCGCACTTGCCCCTGCACGATGAGACGCAACGTCCCGTCGGGCAGCTTGAACATCTTGTGAATGTGCGTCGCCGTCCCGATCGGATAGAGGTCATCCTGGGTCGGATCCTCGGTTCCCGGCTCGAGTTGGGTGAAGACCCCGACAAGGCGGTCGGTGGCGATCGCTTCTTCAATCAGCCGAACGGAACTCTCGCGAGCCACCGCCAGCGGCATGAAGGAGTTCGGGAACAGTACTGTGTCGCGCAACGGCAAGATCGGCAACTCGGGTGGGATCGAGACCGGCCGCTCCGCGACGGTGTCCTCATTGTCGAGGAGTTCGCGTTCATCGGTCATCGTGCGATTCTCCTAGCCGAGATACGTGGCGAGGTGGGCCCCGTCCCGATGGGACAGGGCCGCATGCAGGTGGAGTCTACCCTGAACGGCGTTGGTTCGGCGCGTCAAACACCGCGGTCCGCGCCGCTGATGACGATTGCTCAAATGGACGGCGTACCGAACAGAGATACCGCTTTGCTGCGAGACTCGAGCACGCGCTCGCGATTCCGCTCGTTCTCGCGTACCTCCTCGCACCCCTTGCACCGGGACGCGAACGGAAGCGCTCGGAGCCGCTGTTTTGCGATCTCGTCACCGCATTCGAAGCAATAGCCGTACGTCCTCTCTTCGAGCCGGGCCAACGCGGCAGAGATTCTTGTCAGGGTCTCCGCCTTCATCTGGATGAGCGCGAACTCGATGTCATCCTGAATATCCATTCCCGAGTTCTCTGTGACGTCGGCAACCCGGCGCGTCGACGTCTGTCCGCCTTCGGTTCGGGCGAGACGAATCTTGTCCTGCACCTCACCGGCCATCTCCTCGCGGCGCCCCTCGAGGATGCGACGCAATTCTTGATACCGATCGCTCGTCATTCCATGGGTCAGGGTGTTCATGATACGGCTCCCTCTCGTCCGACCTACTGGGTTACACGCTCGGGATCGTGTCGGATCGAAGCCCGGATTTCGATAGTCTTCTCAAGCAAGTTAGATACCAAGACACTGATCGGACACTGAAGTCCGCAGTATTAATAAAAACGAAGCGAGCCGAGTTGGGATCGAACGGAGGAAGGGGGTGAACCAGAGGGTTGTGAATGGCCCTCAGGGGTCTCGCCCGTCCTCGCGAGCCCGTGCTATTTGCTTCATCTACAATGCTTTAATCGGTATCGCACGCCATTCAAAGGCGCATCGATTTCCGATTTCACTAACTTAGACGACGAGGAGTGGCGTTAGGTTTCAGCTTTTTTTGTGATCGACCGTACTCCAAAGTGGTCACCTGGTAGGCCGCCACGAGTGGCGGCCGGTCCGACGAACATCGTGGCGGAAGCACGAAAAGCCGACCACCGAGGACACCCGACCGGTCGTCGGCCCTTGGGTGGTGGCCCGTTGACGACCCGATTGGGGGTATGCCAAGCTGAGTCCCTCAATACGCACATGAGCGCCAGTACCTGCCCCCTCTGTGGACAACGCCGAGCGCGTCGCGCTTGCCCGGCCCTAGGGCACCATATCTGCGCCGTCTGCTGCGGCACCAAGCGGCTGACGGAGATTCAGTGTCCCCAGGATTGCGGATATCTGGCGTCAGCCAAGACCCACCCTCCGGCTGCGCTCCAGCGGCAACAGGAGCGTGATGCTCGGTTCGTGCTGCCGATGATCGCAGGCCTGAGCGAACGCCAGTATCAGCTGTTTTTCCTGGTGCAAGGCACCCTGCATCAACTTGCGCTGACCGGCGACTCGCCGGTTGACGACGACGTCATCCGTGAGACGGCGCAGGCGTTGGCGGACACCTACGAGACCGCCAGCAAGGGCATTATCTATGAACATCGGCCGGCGTCGTTGCACGCCGAACGTCTGTCACGAGAACTGAAGCCGCTGCTGGAAGGGCAGGAAGGCCAGCGGCCAGTGGCGAGCGAGCGCGACCTCGTGGAGGTGCTGCGACGTGTCGAGCGGGCGGCGGACAAGGCCCGCGCGGCGCTCGAAGGAGGCAATCGAGCCTATCTCGACCTGGTGGGCCGCCTCATGCAGCCGACTCCGGAATCCGACGCCACCGAAGCCGCCGGTACCGGCGTCGACACCCCGAAACCGACACCGGGTTCGTCCGTGATCATCCCTTAGGTTTCCTGGCGATCCGTCCGCCTGGCGGCGCTGCTTCGTCGGTCACAGGCCGCCTGCCTGCTCCCTCCTTGCGCCTAGCCAGACGAACGGCTTGCCAGGAAACCGCCCTTCATCGTTCTTCAGCAACCTGTTAGGTTGGTACTGCCGGTCACAATCGTTGCGGGGCTGAGCCGATAGCCTCTGATATGATTAGATGTTTAGACGGTACAAGATCGACCCATCAAGTAGGGCTATTCTAGGTACGGACCATGGCCAAACGTTGCGATATTTGCGGGAAGGGCCCGGTAGTCGGGCGAAATGTGAGCCACGCGCACAACGTGACGCCTCGGCGATTTGAGGCCAACATTCAGCGGGTCAGAGCGATCATCAACGGGGGTGTGAAGCGGATACGCGTGTGCACGCGGTGTCTTCGTTCGAACAAAGTCGTCAAGGCGGCATAGCAGATCGCGTCGGACACCATGCGCGACGTCGTCAGCAGCCGCGGCGCACCGGCGGCGATCGGCCCCTACTCGCAGGCCATCCGAGCCGGTGGATTCCTCTTCATTTCCGGTCAAATCCCGCTGGACCCCGAATCTGGACAGGTCGTCGACGGCGATGTCGCCGCCCAGACCCATCGAGTCATGCAAAGTCTCGGCGCCATCTTGAAGGCGGCGGGTGCCAGCTACGACCACGTGGTGCGCACCACCATCTTTCTGACGGATCTGGCAGATTTCGCGTTGGTCAACGATGTCTACGGGAGCTATTTTGCCGCCCCCGCCCCAACCAGAGCGACTGTCCAGGTCGCGGCGTTACCGAAAGGCGTCAGCGTCGAAATAGACGCCATCGCGCACCTGGCCTGACCGAGCGCTCGGCTGGGCCGTTTACCGCATCAGCCGCTCCACCTCGAGCACCCCCGGCACTCCCCGGAGGACTTTGATGATGCGCTGGAGGTGTTTCAAATTTTCGATATCCACCGTCACGCTGATGCGGCCATGGTATTCGCCGCTACTCGCTTCAACCTTCAAGACGTCGGTCTTGAGGCCGGCGATTTTCGAGGTCACGTCGGCGAGAATGCCGCGTCGGTCCTCCACCTGGATCCCCAACAGCACGACGAACCCGGACTCGGCCGCGCCCTTGTCCCAGACCACTTCGATCCGTCGTTCCGGATCGTAGAGCAGGTTGAGCACGTTGGGGCACCGCGCCGCGTGCACCGAGACCCCTTTGCCCCGTGTAACGTAGCCGACGATTTTCTCGCCACGGATGGGGTTGCAACAGCGAGCGCGGAACACCAGCAGATCGTCAAAACCGCTAACCTTGACCTTCTCCTCGCTCCTCCGCAGCATCCGGCGAACGACGGTACCGACCGACGGCGTTCCCGGTTTCTCTTCGAGCTCCTTGGGTACGAGCTTGGCCAGGACTGACCGAGCCGGCACCTTGCCATAGCCCACCGTGGCGAACAGGTCGTCCGCACTCTTGGCCCCGAACTCGCGGGCCACACGCGCCACGGCATCGGGCTCCAGCACCGTCTTGGGTCTGATGTCGAACCGCCGCAGCTCTTTGTCGAGCAGCTTCCGACCCAGCTCGACGGCCCGGACTTGCTCCTCAGCGTGGATGAAGTGCTTGATTCTATTGCGCGCCCGAGACGTCACGACGATATTCAGCCAGTCTCGGCTTGGGGTGTGCCCAGGGGCGGTCACCACCTCGACGATGTCGCCGTTCTGAAGCCGAGTGCGAACCGGCACCATACGGCCGTTGACCCGAGCCCCGACGCACTGGTGACCGACATCGGTGTGCACGCTGTAGGCAAAATCGATGGGCGTCGCACCCCGAGGCAGCGCCTTCACCTCGCCCTTCGGCGTAAACGTGTACACCTCATCCGGGTACAGGTCGACCTTGAGGTTGCTGATGAACTCGCCCGGGTCACGCACTTCCTGCTGCCACTCGAGCAGCTGGCGCAACCAGGTAAAATGCTGCTCGTCCGGCTTGACGCCGATCCGCCCCTCTTTGTACTTCCAGTGCGCCGCGATACCCTCCTCGGCGATCGCGTGCATTCTCTCGGTTCGGATCTGCACCTCGAACGGCACGCCCTGGGGACTGACCACCGACGTGTGCAATGACTGATACCCGTTCGCGCGCGGCATCGCGATGAAATCCTTGAACCGCCCGGGCACGGGTGACCAGGTCTGGTGGATGGTGCCGAGGGTCGCATAGCAGTCGGAGACGGATCTCGTGATGACGCGGAGCGCGAGGAGGTCGTAAACCTGCTCGAAGGAAATCCGTTGGCGTTTGATCTTCTCGTGGATACCGTAGAGCCGCTTGATGCGTGACTCGATGACGGTGAACGAAATCTGTGCGTCCCGCAGTGTTCGCTCCAACGTGTCGCGCAGCCCTTTCACCGTTCGCTGCGTGGCCCGCCGGCGGCGTTCCACCCACGCCCGCGTCGTCTCGTAGGCGATCGGGTCGAGATGTTTGAAAGCCAGATCCTCAAGCTCGTTCTTGATCTTCTTCATGCCGAGTCGATGGGCAATCGGCGCGTAGATGTCGAGCGTCTCCTGCGCAATGATGAGCCGACGATCCTCAGGCATGTGGTCCAGCGTCCGCATGTTGTGCAGGCGATCGGCCAGCTTCACCAGAATCACCCGGATGTCGTCCACCATGGCGAGCAGCATCTTGCGAAAACTCTCCGCCTGCCTCTCCTCGCGGGACGAGAACGGGATCGTGCTGATCTTGGTGACGCCTTCGACCACATGCGCCACCTCGGCCCCGAAGAGTTCCTCGACGCGCTCGATCGAAGTCAACGTGTCTTCAACCACGTCGTGGAGCAACCCGGCCGCGATCGCCACGTCGTCGAGCCGCATGTCGGCCACCACCGCGGCGACCTCGAGGGGATGGGTCACGTAGGGCTCACCCGATCGCCGCTTCTGGCCGGCGTGCTCGGTCGCCGAAAAGTCGTAGGCCCGACGCAGCAGGTCTGTGTCGGCGTTCGGATTCGATATGCGGGCCTTGTCAGCCAGCTTTTCAAAACTGATCATCGTAAAGCCGGTATTGGCAGTGTCTTACAGAACACCGTCGAAATTGATCGAGTCGAGAATGCCCGACGTCAGCCAGTTTTCGGACCGGTGCGCGTCCTCGGAGCGCCCCGCTCATAGGGTGGTCGGAAATCACTCAAAAAGAAAGCTGATTGCCCACACCACGAGTCGCTTGACTTGGTCTTTTTCGCTTCATTATACTGATGCCTCCTCATCGAAGGGTCGCCAGTGTCCGGCAGCAGAAAATGCTGCGGCCGGCAGTGCCCCCCCAACGCCGTCGCCGATTCGATTCCGGCCACCGTGTTTGGCGAGGGGACGTCTTGAAACCGTGAAAACAAGGGGACCGTCAATGCACACTCGATCGTTCGGAACGAGACTCGCGCTTATCATCATGGTGAGCTTGCCGCTGATGTCGTGCCAGTTTATCGACCAGCTCCAGGCCATCAGGACGTTCAAAGACGCCAACATCGCGTACCAGCGCTCCGACTACCCGCTCGCCGTCGAACTGTACAACGAGGTCCTCGCCGACGACCCGAGCCTGACCATCGCGCATTTCTACCTGGCCAACAGCTACGACCAGCAGTTTCGACCGTCGCTGCGCGGCGAGCGCGAGAACGACGAGCTACTCGAGAAGGCTATCGACCACTACATCACATCAGTGGACAGTGAGGCCAACGTCGAGATGCGCAAGCTCTCGATGCAGTACCTCGTGGCGGCGTTCGGCCCAGACAAATCCAATGAACCCGCCAAATCAGAGCCGGTCCTGCAGCAGATGATTGACAGCGACCCGTCCAACCCAGACAACTATTTCGTGCTCTCCAAGCTCTATGAGGACTCGGGGCTGTTTGAAGAAGCTGAAGAGGTGCTGACTCAGGTGCAGGATCTGCGGGCCGACGACCCCGTCGTGCATATGCGGGTCGCTGGGTTCTATGATCGCAACGAAGAGTTCGAGCGGACGATCGAAGCGCTGGGTCGGCGCGCCGCGCTCGAACCGGACAACCCGGAGGCCTACTACACCATCGGCAACTTCTACTGGCAGAAGGCGTTCCGCGACTTCCAGATCTCCGACGAGGAGGAAATGGAGTACATCATGCTGGGTCTCGAGCAGCTCGACAAGGCACTCGACATCAACGTCGACTACACCGAGGCCTTGACCTACAAGAACATCCTGCTCCGGATGCAAGGCAACCTGACCGAGGATCTCGATGAACGCGAGGCCCTCATCGAAGAGGCTGACGTACTGCGCGAGCGGGCCGAAGAGTTGATCAAGATTCAAAGGGGCGGGGCCAACTAGCCAAGTCCTCCCCTTCCGTCGACACTCCACGGAAACTGCCGGTGCCGCCCATCGCGGGCGCTCCGGCTTTTCTTTGTACGGTGTGAGTGGCTGGCAGTGTGGAGGGAACTCTCTGTGCAGTGCAGAGGCCAGAGGGGTCTCCTGAGCCAGTCTCCGGGGACGGTGGGTTTGTGCTGAGGAGCGTCCTGCAAAGTAGCGCTGGTACCCAAGTGGGCCCCCGACTCAATGAGAGGCCACGGGGTACAAAGAAAAAGAACCGGCGCGGCAGGCGGTGCCGCGCCGGTTCCAACAGGTGTCCGAAGACCCCGCGACTCTACAGGGCGTCGGCGCCGCCCGCCCGTCGCATCTGCTCGGTCACGATACCCACTTTGGTGATGCCCGCACCCTTCGCAGCATCAATCACCTCGATGATTTCGCCATACCGAAGATTACCGGCACCGGCGATGAACATCGTCTTCTCCCGGCGTTGCTCGAAAATGGTGCGCAGCCGCTCCTCGAGCTGCTGAATCGGCACCGGCTGCTGATTGATCGTGATGATCCGATCGGCCGTGTACTGCAGCACGATCTGGCTGGCATCAGGGGCCGACTGCTGGGCACCTTGGGTCTCAAGCGGAAGATTGATGTCGAGACCCCGCTGTGACAGCGGCAGCGCCGCCAGGAAGATCACGATCAGTACCAGCAACACGTCGATAAACGGCGTAATGTTGATCTCAGCGTTGGAGTGCGGGACTTCGGCGGTAACAATGTCATCCGCATCGCGATAACGAGCCATCGGTTACTCCCCCCCCCCGCCGCCGGCCCCACCACTGCCAACCTTGCGCTCGGTGATCAGTGCTATATCTTCGATACCAGCTCGCTGCAGCCGGTCAAGGACAGACATCACGCTGGCGTATTGCGCGTCTTGGTCCGCTTTGATCAGCAGCACGCGCTCCAACTTCTGGTCCAGGGCCGCCTGTATGTCGTTCAACAAGTTGACCTCAGTCGACTCCTGGTTCTCGACGAAGAAACGGCCGTCAGCGGTCACAGCCAGCGTTGTCTGGCCGTCATTCTCAGGCTTGTCGTTCGTGTTCGCCGCCTCTGGCAGTGTGAGATCGACGCCCTGCTGCAACAGGGGAGCGATCAGCATGACGATGATGAGCAGCACCAGCATCACATCCGCGAGCGGAGTGATGTTGATCTCCGAATTCATCCCGCCAGACTTCTCACCAACGCTCATTCCCATAGGTATGCCTCCTCGGCTCGTCTGGGGTAGCAGTGACGGCCTGACGCTGGTCGTGCGTCCAGGCCGTCACTCATCACTTGGTCCGGCCTAGTCCGACTTCTTGATGAAGTAGTCGACGAGCTCGGACGACGAGTTGTCCATCTCGACGTTGAAGAACTCGATGCGCGACGTCAGGTAGTTGTAGAACCAGACGGCGGGAATGGCCACGAACAATCCGACCGCGGTCCCGACGAGCGCCTCGGAGATACCCTTCGACACCGAACCCAGACCACCCGACCCGGAAGCAGCGATGCCCTGGAACGCATTGATGACGCCCAGGGTGGTCGCGAGCAAGCCGACGAACACGGCGGTGGCGCCGATGGTGGCCAGCGCTCCCATACCTTTCTTTAGGTCGGCCGCGGTCAACGCGCTCGCCCGTTGGATGGCCCGGCGCACGGCGTCGATCAGATCGTCACGCCCAAGCTCGACCCCGGACTCGCTCTGAAACTGATACTCCTGCAAACCGGCCAACACGACCTTGCCCAAGTGGCTGTATTTGTAGTTCTTCGACTGCGACACCGCAATGGCGTCTTTGAGACGACCGTCCTTGAGATGCTTCGCCGCCTGTGGCGCGAACAGCTTGGACTGCTTGCCGGCCTGCGTGAACGTAAACAGTCGCTCGAAGAAGACGCCCATCGACCACATGGACATAAACGCCAGGATGATCATGAGCGACTTGACGGGAATGCCCATCTCTACCCACATTGTGACAAGATCCATTGTGCCTCCTACCTAGAATCCAAAAGTCCCGGTTCGTCGAGCCACGACACACCGGCTGCCGGTGCGCGCCGCCCCACAGTTTCTTGGTTCGTACCCAATTACCTAACGCAACGTGAAGTTCACGGTCACCGTCATGATGACCGGTACGGGCGACCCGTTGAGCAGCGTGGGCGTGTATTCCCACTGTCTGACGGCCGCGACCGCCGCGTCGCTAAGCAACGCAACCTCCCGCAGGATCTTGACGTCCGTCACCCGGCCGTCGATGCCGATCACAGCTTCGAGAATGACGACGCCAGACACCCGCGCTGACTGCGCGACCGCCGGATAAATCGGAGCCACGTCCTTGGTCTTCGTAGGCGGACTGACGTCGCCACCGACCCGCACGGGCTCCGTCGGGGGTGGTGGCGGCGGTGGTGGTGGCGGCGGCGGGGCCGCAAGCAGGCCTCCGACGACACCGCCGACGACGCCGCCGGCGATCCCACCTTCGACACCCCGCACGTTGCTGAGGTCGAACCCGGTCTCCGGCGCAATCTCAGCCGGAGCCTCGATCGGGGCCGCATTCGGGTTCACATCCAAGACGGGCGCCACCGCCACCGCCGCCGCCGGCGGGGGTGGCGGTGGCGGTGGCGGTGGCGGTGGCGGTGGCGCGGCCACGAACGCCATCATCGATGGCACGTTGGGCAGCACGTCGGCGGCCAGCAACGGCACGATGACGATCGCCCCGATCGCCACGACGTGTGCAACAATCGAGACAGGAACCGTGTACCATTTTTGCGCGCCGATCTTGATCGTCGGGTTCGAGATTTCACCAAACATCTGACCTGCCACTTGTACCTCCTCAACCCCGCTCCGGGGCTGCCGGCGCCTCAATGAGAGGGTCGATTATATGCAGAGCCCCAAGCGCTGTCAACGCTACCGCGCGTCGCAGCAGCGAGTTCCCGCGAGGACTCGAAACCGCTCGAGACCTCGCGGGGTTTGGACAACGTCTCGCTCGTATATCGTTAGACACCGGTTTCGCGATTACGGCATCCACGTCACGATCAGCGGCACAAAAATAACCGCGACAATCGTCATGAGCTTGATCAGAATATTGAGACTGGGACCCGAAGTGTCCTTGAAGGGATCTCCGACTGTGTCGCCGATGACGGCGGCCTTGTGGGGCTCCGAGCCCTTCCCACCGTGGTGCCCTTCTTCGATCAGCTTCTTCGCGTTGTCCCAGACGCCGCCCGCGTTCGCCATCATCAGCGCCATCAGCACCCCGGTGACCAGCGCCCCGGCTAGGAGGCCGGCCAAGCCGGACACCCCGAGCAGAAAGCCGGTCGCCACTGGTGCGAGCACCGCCAGCAGCCCCGGCAGGATCATCTCCCTGATGGCGGAACGGGTCGAGATCTCGACGCAGCGTGCCGAGTCAGGCTCCGCCGTACCTTCGAGCAATCCGGGAATGGACTTGAACTGACGCCGCACCTCCTCGATCATCTCGTTGGCCGAACGCCCGACGGCGTTCATCGTCATCGCCGAGAAGATGAATGGCAGCATCCCGCCAATGAACATCCCGATCAGCACGTTGGGGTTGGTCAATTCCAGCGACAACAGTCGTGGGTCGAAACTGGTCTGGCCGCCTGCCGCCTCCACCGCTGCGGCGGCTTCCGCCTGGAAGGTCGAAAATAGGGCCAGCGCGGTCAACGCGGCCGAACCGATCGCAAAACCCTTCCCCATGGCCGCCGTGGTGTTGCCCACCGCGTCGAGCGCGTCAGTCCGCTCACGCACGAAGGGCTCACATTTGCTCATCTCAGCGATACCACCGGCGTTGTCCGCCACTGGGCCGTAGGCGTCGACACCCAAACTGATACCGAGCGTGGACAACATGCCGACCGCGGCGATCGCAATCCCGTAGAGTTCGCCCAGCTCGTAACTAAAGAAGATGGCCGCACAAATGACCAGCACCGGATAGCCGCACGACATCATGCCGACACCCAACCCGGCGATGATGTTGGTGGCCGGTCCGGTCTTCGACTGCTCAGCGATGTGTGCAGCCGGCGGCTTGTCCTTGCCGGTGTAGTACTCGGTGATCTTCCCGATGATCACGCCTGAGAGGACGCCCACCACGACGCATCCCAGGACCGCCCACGGCACCGCCGTCACCTGAATGAGACCGGCCGCCCCGACAATGACAATGGCCGACGCCACCATGAGTCCTCGCAGCAGCGCGCTCTGGACCTGACTCTCATCGTCGGTCCGGACCGTGAACGTCCCGAGCATCGACGCGAAGATACCGAGCCCGGCCAGCAACAGGGGGAACACGGCCAGGTCCGCCTGCATCGCGGCGAACGAGGCGCTATCGACCCCCCAGACGGTGTCGGCGGTCGCGGCCGTCAACGCCCACGCGAGCGCAATCGACGCGATGATGCTGCCGACGTACGACTCGAAGAGGTCCGCCCCCATCCCAGCGACGTCACCCACATTGTCGCCGACACTGTCGGCGATGGTGGCTGGATTTCGCGGATCGTCCTCAGGGATACCGGCCTCGACCTTGCCGGAGAGGTCACCTGCCACGTCGGCCGCCTTCGTAAAGATGCCGCCGCCGACGCGCGCAAACAGCGCAATCGACGACGCGCCGAACGTCAGCCCGAAGAGCGCGTCGATCGCCGCCGGACCGTCACCGCTCAACCCGCCATACAGCAAGTAGAGCAGCGCGATTCCGAGCGTGCCAAGGGCGACGACGGTGAGGCCCATAACGGCGCCACTCGAGAACGCCACCTGGAGCGCGCCAGCCAGGCTCGTCCGCGCCGCGGCCGTGGTTCGCACCGCGGCGCCGGTTGCCGTGCGCATACCGATCCAACCGGCCGTGCCAGAGAGCAATGCGCCCACCAGGAAGCTGACGCCGACCAGCAGTGAATCGCCAGGCAGAAACACCACGAGGATGACGAACATGACGCCGACGAACCCCGCCAGCACGGTGTACTCCGTCTTCAAGAACGCCATCGCTCCGCTTCTGATGAGCGCGGCAATCTGCTGCATGCGCTCGGTGCCCGCGTCGCGACGATTGATACCCCTGGCCAGCACGAACGCGAAGATTGCAGCCGCAATCGGTGCGCCCAGCCCAAAGACCAAATACAGTGGATTGTCCATTCCGCCCCTTGTGTCTCCCTGATTTGAGTCCTACATCGGCGGGACGGCTGCATGCCGTCGTTCCCCCGCCTGCGCGCGTCGCGCCGGTCCGGGTGCAACACCGGCACGGCCCACGCGACGATCAGAAACCCGACAAGCTAACAGTCGCGGTCCGCCGCTGTCAAGCTGCGCGCACCGGCGGCATCCTGCATCGCGGCCGCGGGATCGGACGGGCTCTCGGTATCAGTCCGCACCGCTTTGAGCACCTGGCGCACCGCCATTCCGCCCGTCAAGAAAACGCGGACCCCTTCCTGAACGGTCAACGCCGGATAGGTCACCCGACTCTTGGGAAAAATCCGGACGTCGCCCAGGTAGAGATGATTTGTCGGCACATAGACGGCCAGCACCGGCTCGGCCCCGCGACCCCGATCGATCGTGAATTCCTTCGTCAAGAACCCGAGCACAAACCCGGTCGCCGGGTCATCTACCAGGACCACCCGTTTGAACGCGAGCTCGTTCTCCGGCGAAAACGCCGCCACCAGCTGCTTCACCGGTGCGTAGACGGCCCGAAACACAGGCAGTTTGAGTAGATACGACTCGCCACGCTCCAGTATCCGCCTGCCGAGCACATTCGTCGCCAGCGCCCCGACCACAAACACGATCAGCAGTGTCGTGGCCAACCCCAACCCGGGCACCTCCTGCCCCAGGAGCCGCGCGTACAGCGGTGCCATGACGCCGTCGATCAGCCGGAACGCCCACACCAGCGCCGCCACACTGATGATGAGCGGCACCATCACAAAGCACCCCGCGATAAAGCTGCGTCGGATCCACTGCATAGAGCATCCTGGCCGGGCTCGCAGCCCGTGTTGGCCCCGCTGCGCCGGGCGTTGTCTCCCGGTTCACATCGTGACGGCTCGGTCGAACTACTGCCGTATTCTCCCTCGCCCCGAGGTTTTCCGACGAGGCGTCCGTCTGGCGGCGTTGCTTCGTCGGTCACAGCCCACCTGGCTGCTCCCTCCTCGCGCCTGGCCAGACAGACGCCTCGTCAGAAAACCCGCTCGGACGTTTTTCAGCGAGCTGCTAGGTTTTCGGGCGGGGCTCCGAAAACCGCCCCACGTCCTTCTTCAGCACCCTCTTAAAGCCCTGTAGCCGTACAGGAGACTAGACAATGAGCCAGATCGCCAGCGCCGCGGCGACAGCCAAACGGTAAAGTGCGAACGGGACAAGGCTGTGACTGGCCAGATATCGCAGCAATCCGGCCACCGCGAGGTAGCCGACCACACCGGAGACGGCAAACCCCACCAGCAACACCATGGTGTACTCGGCCAACCCGGTGGACCCGAGCGTCCACGCGGCTCTGACGCCGGCGCCCAGAATCGCCGGGATACCGATGAGAAAGGCAAAACGCGCCCCCTCCTCGCGCCGAAGCCCAGTCCACAGCGCGGCCGTCATGACCGCCCCGGACCGTGACACGCCGGGCACGAGCGCGGCCGCTTGCGCCAGTCCCAGCCCCGCTGCCTCGACCGCGGACAACGACGCACTAGCGCGTCGTTGCGACCCCGTTCGCTCGGCCAGAAACATCGCAACCGCACCAACCGAGAGCGCGGCTGCCGCGACCGCCGGGGTCCGCAGCCGTTCGATGACATCGGCGAAGAGCCATCCCGTCAGTACCAGCGGAACGGTCGCGATGATGATCAGGCGTCCCAAACGCGCGGTCTCGCCTGGGTGGCCCATGATCATCTGGGGAGCGGCCGCGACCAGAGCGGCGACATCGTCTCGGAAATACACGAGCACGGCGAGCAACGTGCCGAGATGACACACGACATCGAATGGAATCTCGGCCGCACCCGCATCCCACCCGAACAGGTCGCGGACCACAATCAGGTGGGCCGAACTGGAGACGGGGAGAAACTCGGTCAGTCCCTGGACGACCCCGAGCACCGCGGCCTGAAGGAGGGTCACACGAGACTACGCGCGGACGCGAGCCCGGGCCTTCTTGGCCCGCCGCTTCGGCTTCGACGCCGCCTGGTCTCCGCCCGACACGTGCTTCGACCGTCGTGCCGTCCGGCGCTCGCTGATGACAATAGCGGCGGCGGCAGCGATAAAGATGGTCGAATAGGTGCCGCTGACCACGCCGACGAGTATCGTGAACGCAAAGCCACGCAGCACCTCGCCGCCGGCCACAAACAACGCCAACGCGGCGAACGCCGTCGTGCCGGAGGTGATGATGGTGCGGCTCAGCGTCTGATTGATACTGGTGTTGACCAACGTGTCGAAGGAGTCGCGGCGCATCTTGCGAAGGTTTTCCCGCACCCGGTCGAACACCACGATGGAGTCGTTCACCGAGTACCCCGTAATCGTGAGCATCGCCGCCACGACGTTAAGCGAGAGGTCGTACCCGAAGAACGTGAGCATCGCCAAGGTGATGAGAATGTCGTGGAAGACTGCGATGATCGCGCCGGCGGCGAAGCTGAACCGGAACCGGAAGCCGATGTAGACCAGGATACCCAGCATCGCGAAACCGAAGGCGGAGACCCCGCGTCGCTTCAACTCCTCGCCGATGACGGGGCCGACCAGATCGCGCTGTAGCACCGTCGGGTCGCCGATGCCACTCTGGCGAAGCGCGGCCTCGACGGCGGTCGCCCCGTCCTCCAGACTCGTGCCCTCTTCGATCCCCCCTTGAGGCAAGCGGATCATGACCGTGTTGTCGCTCGCCTCTCCAGCGAGCTGAACCACGCTCTCATCCACGACGTCGCCTATCGCGCCGCGCACGGCATCCTCGGTCACCGGAACGTCGAACTCGACGAGGAGGAGCGTGCCACCGGAGAAGTCGATACCAAGCGCCGGTCCTCCCCGAATCGTCATCAAAATCGCTCCGGCCACGATGATGAACAGGGACAGGCCCAGCGCCGGCCAGCGCCACTTGAGGAAGTCGAAATTGGGGTTCTTGAAAATGGCCATGCGGGCGTCTTGCGTTCTAGTGATTACGGGGCGTCACACGGAAGGCACAGAAACTGGATCAGATGCTCAGGGTCGCTTCTCGACGACGTGTCAGTACGGCCTCGAACAAGGTCCGCGACACAAACACGGCGGTGAACACATTGGACACGAGCCCGAAGAACAGGGTGGTCGCAAATCCCTGGATCGGCCCGGAACCGAATTGAAACAGGAAAGCGGCCGCGATCAACGACGCGATGTGGGTGTCGACAATCGTCAAGAAGACCCGGTCGAACCCGGCCGACACGGCCGCACGCACCCCACGAGCGGACACCAGTTCTTCCTTGATCCGCTCGAAGATCAGCACGTTCGAATCGACCCCTATCCCGATCGTCAGGATGAAGCCGGCAATGCCTGGCAGAGTCAGCACCGCCCCGACATACGACATGCACGCCAGCAGAATCAACAGGTTGAGTGCCACCGCCAGGACGGCATTGATCCCTGACAGCCGGTAGTACGCCAGCATGAAGAGCGCCACCGCCATCAACCCCGCCACCGACGCTGTCACACCTGCGCGGATCGAATCGGCGCCCAGTTGCGGACCGATGGTGCGCTCTTCGAGATACGTGAGCGAGGCGGGCAGCGCACCGGAGCGCAGAATCAGCGCCAGGTCTGCGGCCTCCTCGTTGGTGAAGTTGCCGGTGATCCGCCCCTCGTCGGAGATTCGTGACTGGATCGTAGGTGCCGAGTACACCTGGCCATCCATGATGATGGCCAGATTCCGCCCAATGCTCGCTCCGGTGAAGTTCCCGAACTTGCGAGCACCCTCCCGATTGAACGAGAAGCTGATGGCCGGTTGATTGAATTCGTCGAGCGTGGGACGGGCGTTACGCAAATCGCGCCCGGTCACGGGCGCCACGCGGCGAACCAGGTAAAAGACCTGCGCCCCGCCGACGCCTCCGAGAGTCTCATCCAGACCGGAGATGACCTCCATGTCTGCCGGTACCACACCGTTGCGAGTCTGGAGCAGGAACTCGCGTGTGGGCGCGGGACCCTCTTCCACCAATTTCAGCTCCAGGAGTCCGGTCGAACGAATGATCTCCTTGGCGCCGGCGACATCCTCCACGCCGGGAAGCTGCACGAGGATCTGCTCTCCGCCCGCGCCGCCGTACGGGGTGACCACCGGCTCTGCGACGCCCAACTCGTCGACGCGGCGCGCGATGGTCTGCAACGCCTGCCGGACAGATTCGTCGCGACGGGCGCGTTCGACGCCCGGCTGCATGCGGAAGGTGTAGGCGCCGTTGGGTTCCGACACGCGGGTGTACAGGGTCCCAATTATCCCCTCGGCGATGGTCCGAAACTCCTGGTCACGATCGGCCGGCACTCCCTCCACCCGGATTTCCGTGGGGGAGACGGCGGCGGAGGACGCGAGCGTAATCCCACTGAGACCGGCCTGCTCGCCCAGTTGTTCGGCGCTGGTCTCCGACTCGACCAACAGCGCATCGTCCGTTTGCACCTGAAGGACCATATGCACGCCGCCGCGTAGATCCAGACCCAACCGAATTCGATCCTCGGGTGGATACACGGCGAACGCGGCGGCGACGACCACCAAGGCAATCGTCAGCAGCTTCCAGCGTAAGTTCTTGGCCATTGCTCGCTATACCTAGATCACCGGCTATCGGTCTTGCTACATCGAACCGGAGTCTTGCACGACGGGCTCTTCGCCCTGATAGCCCCCCACCGCCGCACGGGACATTTCCACCCGCACCCTGTCGGCGATTTGCACTTGCACCGAGCGGTCATTCAGCTTGGTGATGCTGCCGTAGATGCCGCTCGTGGTGACGATCTTGTCGCCAACCTTCAGCGCCTCCCGGAACTCCGCCACCTTCTTCTGCCGCTTCCTCATCGGCATCAGAATGATGAAATAGAAGATCGCGAGAATCAGCGCGAACGGGAGGAACTGCACCCATACCGGACCGGTCGCGCCCTGGGTAGAGGGAGCCATGGCGAACACCGCAGGCAAACCAAAAGCCATCGCAATCCTGAATATTTCGGCCTACGCTCGAGGTCGGCGAGAGAACGTCTCGTGAAATCGTTGCCTGAACGTATCGAACGAGCCCAACGCGATAGCCTCTCTTATTCGTCGCATCGTGTCAAGGTAGAAGTGTATGTTATGCAGTGTGTTAAGGGTGCTCGCGGTCATTTCTCCAGCCACGAACAGATACCGAAGATATGCCCGCGAAAATCGGCGGCACGTATAGCACGCGCACTCTGGATCCGGCGGGCGATGGTCTTCGGCGAACTGCGCCTGCTTAATTGATATCGGCCCATGTTGCGTCAGGAGCTGCCCATTCCTGGCATTGCGAGTGGGTAGCACGCAGTCGAACAGGTCGATGCCTCGAGCCACGCACTCGACCAGGTCATCCGGCATCCCCGTGCCCATCAAGTACCGAACCCGGTTGTCCGGGAGCATCCGGGTCGTGTGCTCGACGACGTCATACATGACTTCGACCGGTTCACCCACGCTCAAACCACCGATCGCGAATCCGTCAAACCCGATCGAGACCGTCTCACCGGCGCTCTCGTCGCGCAGGGCCTTGTATACCCCCCCCTGCACGATGCCGAACTGCGCCTGACCGGCGTTCGTGACCTCCCCCTCCAGACTCGACGGATGCTCGCCGGTGTCGAGAAACCGTCGGCGTCCCCGACGAGCCCATCGCAGCGTCCGCTCCATCGAGTCCCGAGCGTCCGCCTCCGAGACCGGATAACTGGCGCATTCGTCGAACACCATGGCAATGTCTGAGCCAAGCTGGGCCTGAATGTCAGAGGCGCTCTCGGGGGTCAGACGCTGCAGACTGCCATCCAGGTGCGACCGAAACGACACCCCCTCCTCATCGATCCGGCGGCGATCCCCAAGGCTGAACACCTGATAGCCGCCGCTGTCGGTCAGTATCGGCCGGTCCCAGCCGATGAACCGATGCAGCCCGCCGGCCCGCCCCACGAGCGGCGCACCGGGGCGCAAGTGCAGGTGGTAGGTATTGGCCAAAATCATCTCGGCCCCGAGACCAAGAAGATCACGGTGGGTCACCGCTTTGACCGCGCCGCGCGTACCAACCGGGGCGAACGCGGGGGTCTGCACACGGCCGTGGGGGGTCTGCAATTCCCCTGCTCGCGCGGCTCCGTCGCGATGCGTGACCTGGAAAATGGGGCGTTCGGACACTGCCGTATACTACACAGCGTCGGGACGCGACCGGTCAGCCGCGTTCCCTCTACGATTAACCATGGTGGCTCACCTCCAGTGAAGCGTCTGCGGATCGGCGTCGTGTACGGTGGTCGCTCAAGCGAGCATGAGGTGTCTCTGGCCTCGGCCGCCGCGGTCTTCGCCCACCTCGACCGCAAACGATACGAGCCAGTTGCGGTCAAGATCAGGCAGGACGGGCGCTGGACCCTGGCGGAGCGCCCACCCACGATCGCATCGGCCGCCGACACAATTTTGGATGCCCGGCTCGACCAGGCTCGCGGCAACCGCTCGATTCGAGAGGTCCACGTGGTCGCGCATCCAGGCGACGAGACCTTGCTGACGATCGAACGCGGAGAACCAGGTCACGCCGGGGCCGATCATACCGGTGACGCCATCGTCAACGGGCTTGGTCTGGACGTGATGTTCCCAATCGTGCACGGTCCGTACGGCGAAGACGGAACCCTGCAGGGGTTGCTGGAGTTGGCCAACATCCCGTATGTCGGAGCTGGTGTCCTCGCCGCCGCCGTCGGCATGGACAAGGCCGTGATGAAAGAACTGTTCGCGGCTCGCGGGCTGCCGGTCGTGAAGCACCAGGTGGTCTTACGGCAGAGGTGGCGCGCCGACCGCTCCGACACCACGGATCGCCTCGGACAACAACTGCGTTTCCCAATGTTCGTCAAGCCGGCCAACCTCGGGTCGAGTGTGGGTATATCGCGGGTCGCCGAGCCCAGTGGGTTGGCGGACGCACTCGACCTCGCGGCCCAGTTCGATCGAAAGATCGTGGTGGAGGAGGCGGTCGCCCCATGCCGCGAGATCGAGTGCGGCGTGCTCGGCAACGATGCGCCAGAAGCCTCGGTTCCGGGGGAGATCGTCACATCGCGTGAATTCTACGACTACGAGGCGAAGTATCTCGACGACCGGTCGGTCACGACAATCCCGGCGGCGTTGGACCCCGACCAAACCGATACGATTCGGCGAATGGCCGTCGCCGCGTTCCAGGCGATTGACGGCGCCGGCATGGCGCGAGTGGACTTCCTTCTCGGGCGCGATGATGGACGGCTGTTTCTGAACGAGATCAACACCCACCCCGGCTTCACCACCATCAGCATGTTTGCCAAGATGTGGTCGGCGAGCGGCGTGGCCTACGGGGATATGCTGGACCGGCTCATCGCGCTGGCTATCGAGCGTCACACAGACAAACAGGAAACCCGCACGAGCGTGAAAGAGGACCCTACTGGAGCTGGCACGTCCGACCGATAGTTGAGGTCAGTGGCGAAAGTCAGGCGCACGTTTTGACATTTTCGTAAATTTGCGCTTGACACGTCTATTTTCTCATCCATAATCTACATCATCTGGTATGAGGGTGGACCGCTCAGCCCACCTGTTGTGATGTCGGACGCAGGTAATAGCGCTGAGCACCGCGTACCAAGGAGGACGAATGGCGAAGAAGGCAGCAGCGAAGAAGGCGGTCAAGAAGAAGGTGGTCAAGAAACCGGCCGCGAAGAAACCGGCCGCGAAGAAACCGGCCGTGAAGAAACCGGCCGCGAAGAAGGCCGCCGCGAAGAAGGCGGTGAAGAAGACCGTCAAGAAGGCTGTTAAGAAAGCCGCAGCGAAAAAGGGCGCAAAGAAGCGCTAAGCAGTTCCCGGCTTCAAGAAAGAGGGGGCGATCCCGATCGCCCCCTCTTTTCTTGTACCGCGCCAGCGCTATTCCGGCGGTGTCGTGCCGTCCCAGACCCGTATTTGCCTGATGACATCGCCCGGCTGAAGCTGGTCGACGATGTCCATCCCACCGATGACACGCCCGAACGCCGGATAGCGGCCATCCAGTTGCGGCTGCGGCGTCGTCGTGATGAAGAACTGGCTGCCGCCGGTATCCGCCCAGTCGAGCGCCATCCCCACCGTGCCGCGCAGATACGGCATCGGACTCAGCTCGTCGCGAATGGTATAGCCGGGCCCGCCTTCGCTGTCACTACGCGGGTCGCCCGCCTGGACGACGTAGTTCGGGACGACCCGGTGAACCAACAAGCCGTTGTAGAAGCCCGAACGGGCCAGCCGCATGAAGTTGTCGGCCGTGAGCGGAGCCTCGTTGACGGCCAGCTCGAACTGGATGGTGCCACGGTCGGTGTCGATGAACACGTGAGGAGAGACGGACGGCGTAATCAGTTCCGGCGTGCGATAGGCCTCGAGCGGAAATCGCGATGGCGCCGGACGAATGGCCATCTCGGCATCGGCCAACGCGTCGAGCGCCCCGAGATGCTCCACCGCGCGTACCCGGACGGCCCAGTCCGCGTCATCCAGCGCCGCGCGAATCACATCGACGGCAGCCGGTCCGCCAATCTGCGCCAGACTGTCGATGGCCGCCGCCCGTGCCAGATAGGACGGATCCGTCGCCGCCTCTCGATACGCGACCCTGAGCGGGTCAACCGCCTGGCTTGCCGCGAGGTCTCCCAGTAACAGCGCCGCCGTCTTTCGAACCACCACATCCGAGTCCGACAGATGGGCCAACAGAACCTCCTGCGCGTTGGGGGCCCGCACTTCGACCAGCGAGCGCAAGACCGCCGGGACCACCCGCCGGTCCTCATCTTGTAGCAGCATGGTGAGCCGGAATGCCGCCACCTCCGGTTCGACCAGAGCGAACGCCGTGGCCAGGTCGGCTCGCACTTCCCACCGCGGATCGGGCGGCAAGCCTGACAACGCCAGAAGAAACAGGCCGGGATCAAGTCGAGCCAGACCCCGCAGGGCGGCTCCACGCAACCGGGACGACGAGTGCGTCAACAACTCGATCATGACGTCGGTCGACTCAGTCGCCCCGATCGCGGCCAAGGCCTCGACCAGTTCGAAAAGCAGCGCGGGATCGAGGTCGGGCGCTCGTAACAGCCGACGAAGGGCGGGAGCTGCGTTGACGTCGCCCAGTGCGGCCAACGCGCGCACCCCGCTGATGATCACCCGTGCGTCCCGCCGGCGCGGGTCGAGCAACTCGACGAGCGCAGGCAGCGCGGCGGGCTCACCAAGAGCGCCCAAGCCCCGCGCCGCGATGGCGACTCCAATACTGCCTTGAATACCGGCCAGGGTGCTCAACGGACCCACCGCGCGCGGGTCCCCCGCCTGCCCGAGCGCGTGTGCGACCGGCCACCACCAGAGGATCGGTTCCTCTTCATCGGTCAGCACGGTGGCGGCCAGCGCCTCATACGCCCCGAGCGAAGCCAGTGCGTACAGACCGGAGCGGAATGCTTCGACGCGGGGCGTCAGCGGATAGCCGAGCTCCTCCGGATCGACATCGTAGGCCTCGGTGACATGTCTTGCGACCATC
>JAPYUM010000195.1 GCA_029940535.1 Vicinamibacterales bacterium | reverse complement strand
CGACGACAGCACGGAGGTTACGCTTCATAGTTCCTTCCCCATCGTGAGCACGAGTTGCGGCATGGTGCGATCGGTGTCATGGCGGGAACGAGGAGCGACGCGGATCGTGGCACCGCCCGCTACCGAAGCTGCTTCAGATAGTTCACGATCGACCACATCTCGTCGTCGACGAACCGATCACCGAAGGCGTCCATCATCGCCTCCTGGCCGCTGGTGAACCCATCGCGGATGGCGGTGAAGATCTCGCCGTCGCTCTCGCCGTGTTGCCAGACGGTATCCGTCAGGTTGGGCGGGCGGCTACCGTAGGCGGCCGTGGCCGCGGCCAGGCGCCCGTCGCCTCGGGCGCTCGGGCCGTGGCAGGCGGCACATTGACGCGCATACAGGGCGGCGCCGGCCGCGATCGATTCCGGCGTGGCGTCGACCGGGTTCTGGCGCCTTTGAGCCTCGACGTGCCCGTGCGGTTCGACCGGGTGTACGGTGGAGTCCAGCTCGCCCAACAGCGTGGCTGTGCTCTCGCGTACCTCACGGTCGCCCGCGATTCCGTCCGAGTAGACGGCCAGCGCCAGCGGGGTCTGTCCACGGTTGTTCGTGGCGTGAGGGTCGGCGCCGCGGTCGATCAGTGTTTGCACCAGCGTGTCCATGCCGTGAGACGCGGCGGCGTGGAGCGCCGTGTTGCCGGCGTCGTCAACGGCACGCACATCAGCGCCGAGTTCGAGCGCGGTGGTCACCGCGGCCAGCGCGAGCCGTTCCTCCGCCTCCGGAATCCGCGAGCCGCTGGCGGCGGAGGCGACGGGGTTGTAGGAGGAAAAGTCGCGCCGGTCCTTGATGAACGCGCTGCCACCGCCACGGCTGTAGCCGAGCCCCGCGGCCGCCATCAGCGGGGTGGCGCCGTCGCCGCTGGCGAGTCTCGGGTCAGCCCCCGCCTCGGCGAGCACCTGCATCATCTCCGTCTCCAGGAACTTCGCTGCGAGCCAGTAAGGCGTGGCGCCGACCCAGCGTGCCATCAGCGCGAAGTCGTGGCTCCAGCGACGGACGGGCGTGCCCTTCTCCAGCCGCGCGTTCGGGTCGGCGCCGCGGGCGAGCAGTTCCCGCACGAGCGGAATCCCCACCCCGGGGTCGGTGCTCGCGACACTGCGGTCACGGAGAGTGCCGCGCACGACGGCCGCATGCAGTGCGGTGTACCCCAGTGGCGCGGCGTTGGGGTCTGCCCCCTGCTCCAGCAGCAGGGCGGCGACCGAACCTTGTCCGCTGTGGGCCGCGATGATCAGTGCGGTGTTGCCGTCGGCCGTCGTGTCGTGCACGTCCGCGCCAGCGTCGAGAAGCAGCCGCGCCGATTGGACATCGCCGGACCGGGCCGCGAACAGCAACGGGGTACTCCCGCCCTGGGCCACCTCCTCGACGGCGATGCCGCTCGACGCGGAACCGGCCGAACGGCTGCCCCCCATGTTGGACACCCGCACGCTGGTCCGCGACCGTGCCCGCACGTCCGCGCCGTGCTCGAGGAGCATGGCGACGATGTCCGGTTGCGCGCCGGATGCCGCCCACATGAGGGCGGTCTGTTCGCGGGTCGTCTCCCTGGCGTTGGCGTCCGCTCCGGCTTCGAGCAGCGCCGTCACCGCGTCGAGGCTGCCGGCCCGGGCCGCGAGCATCAGGACGGTTTCGCCACCGGCGCCAGCAGCGCCGACGGCAGCTCCGGCGGCCAGTAGCCGACGCACGATCGCGCCGTTGCCACTCGTGCCGGCCATCACGATCGGGGTCATGCCCAGGTCGTTCCCGGCGTTCACCTCGGCGCCCGCGGTAATCAGCAGATCCACCGTCTCCGGCTGCTCCCAATGCACGGCCCAGTGCAAGGCCGTTGACCCGTCCGCCTGCGGATCGCTTGCCGCGGCGCCACCCGCCAGCAGCTCACGAACCGCGTCCACATCCTGGTTGCGCGCGGCCTGCACCAGCGGCGGCGCGCCCGGCTGCCCCGCCGCCAGCCCCGAGGCCGCGACCAGCAACACCCCGACCGCCGTGGACGTCACACGCCGCATCACCCTACAACTCCAACCTTCCGGTGCTGTCGTGAATCCCGTCCAGCCGTATCCCGAGCTTCTCGAGCACGGTGAGGTGCAGGTTGGCGAGCGGTGTTGCGCCCTGGCCTGACCCTCGTGAAGCGGAGCTGGCGTCGGCGTCGTTCGTGTCACCGAAACGGAGGTGCCGGCCTCCGGCCAGTTGCCCGGTTCCGCCCCCCGCCAGCACGAGCGGCAGATTCCAGGGTTGATGGTCGCCTTCGGCCATGCCGGCTCCGTAGTAGAGCAGCACGTGGTCGAGCAACGATCCGTCGCCGTCGGGCGTCGCCTGCAGCCGGTCCAGGTAGTAGGCAAACTGCTCGGCGTGGTGCACGTTGATCTTGACCAGCTGTTCCAGGCTCGCGGCGCTGTGTTCGTGGGAGAGCGGATGATGCCCGCCCGGCGCGCCGATCTCCGGGTAGGTCCGGCTGCTGAACTCGCGGCCGACCATGAAGGTGATGACGCGGGTCAGGTCACTCTGATACGCCAGCACCTGCAGATCGAACATGAGCCGCGCATGCTCGGCGAAGGTCGCGGGGACCCCCGCCGGCTGGTCCATCACCGGCAGCTCCCGATTGCTCTGCGCCTCGGCCGTCTGGATCCGACGCTCGACGTCCCGCACCGCGTCGACATACTCGTCGAGCTTGCCCGCGTCGCTCGGCCCCAGCCCCCGTCGCAGGTCCGAGACCTTCTCCCGCACTGAGTCGAGCAGGCTGCGATTGCTCGCGCGTCTGGCGCGGCGGGCGGCCGGGTCGGTGCTGCCCCCGTCACCAAACAGACGCTCGAAGACGACCCGCGGGTCGTGCTCCATCGGGAGCGGCGTCGTCGGACCACGCCAAGTGATGGTGTGGCTGTAGGTGCAGCTGTAACCGCCGTCGCACGTGCCGGCGCCTTTGTCACCGGACTCGAGCGAGAGCTCCAGCGACCCCAGCTGGGTATCCCGGCCCAGCTCTCGGGCGAGAAGCTGGTCGACTGAGACATCGGCGAGGAAGTCGTTGCCTTCCTGTCCGAACGGCCGCGGAATCGCCCCGGTCAGGAACTTGGTCGCGCAGCGGCCGTGCACGGCCCCGCTGCGCGCGGTCAAGCCGTTGGTGTTCTGAGAGAGCCCGCTCAGCACGACCAACCGGTCGCGAAACGGGGCCAGCGGTTGGAGAATCGGCGAGAGCTGGAATGGAGTCCCGTCGTCGCTCGGGGCGGGCGTCCACTGGTCGATGACGACCCCGTTCGGCAGATACACGACACCGAACCGTCTGACCGGGCGCGCCGCCGTCTGTTCCAGCGCGGTGAGCGCGGGCACCATCCCGTCGAGCAACGGCAGGGCCAGCGTCGCGCCGAGTCCCCGCAGCACCGTGCGGCGCGGCAACGCCTTTCTGGTAATGATCATGATTCCGACCTTCGCATCTGGAACGGCGTGCTGGTGACGATTCCCAGAATCACCGACGACCACCGGTTGTCGTCCTGGGCCGCGGCGCGCGCGATTGACCGTACGACCGGACGGTCGTAGTGCTCCAGCCCACGACCCAGCGCGTAGGTGAGGAGCTTCTCGGTGACGGTCTCGACGAACTGGTGCGACCGGCCCTCCAGGACCTCGCGCAGACCGGCCGGCCCCTCGAAGCTGGTCGTGCCGTCCGCAAGCACCGCCGAGGCGTCGATCGGCGAACCGGCATCGGTAGTACGCCATCGTCCGACCGCGTCGAAGTTTTCGAGCGCGAACCCCAGCGGGTCCATTGTGGCGTGACAGGCCGAACAGGCCGGATTTCGGCGATGCTGCGCCAGCCGTTCCCGGACGGACCGCGGGGTGCCAGTGTCGTTCTCGCCCGGGAGCGCCGGGACGTCCGCCGGGGGCGGCGGTGGGGGTGTGCCCAACACGCTGTCGAGCAGCCACTTGGCCCGCAACACCGGAGATGTGCGGTTGCCGTACGAGGTCAAGGCCAGAATGCTGCCATGTCCCAGGAGCCCGCGACGTTCGCCGTTCAGATCCACACGGCGGAATCGGCTCCCGAGCACGCCGGAGACACCGTAGTGTCGCGCCAACCGCTCGTTGAGAAACGTGTAGTCGGCTCCCAGCAGCTCGGTGATACCGCGGTCACCGCGGATCTGGCTCTCGAGGAACAGGGTCGTTTCCTGCTGGAACGCGCGGCGTAGATTCTCGTCGAAGTCGGGAAACAGATTCGGGTCCGGCGCGATGCCCCGCACGCTCCGAAGCGACAGCCACTGACTGGCGAAGTTGTCGACGAGTGCCTTCGACCGGGCGTCGGCCAGCATCCGACGCACCTGACGGTCGAGGGTGGCGGCGTCACTCAGTCGGCCGTCTTCCGCGAGGTCCAGTAGCTCGTCGTCCGGGAGACTGCTCCACACGAAGAACGACAACCGGGACGCGAGCTCGATGTCGCTCAAGCGATACACCGTGCCCGGCGCC
>JAPYUM010000194.1 GCA_029940535.1 Vicinamibacterales bacterium | reverse complement strand
GCGTCGCACCGAGGCGGGCGCTGGACCCGGCGAACAAGGCGAGAAGAGGGAGAATGCCGGCAGTATTCGACCGATGAACAACGTAGATCGACGGGATTCAGCGGCCGTCGAATGCAGCGAGACTTGCACCACGGGCTGCTGGTGTCGCACCCGGCCAACCAACTTCTGGAACGGCGGGTGCGGGAAACTCACGCGCTCGATCCAAATGCGCTGGTCGCCTGAATTCCTAAGCAAACCCTCCCCACGGCATTAGCCGGTGACCTCGATCCGACGCACCCGCGGCGCGCTGTTGCGGCTGGCGCTCAGCCGCCCCGCCGCCGTTCTGATCGGACTGGCGTTGCTGTTGCCGGCCGCGGCCACAGCCACCGGAGACTACACCTGGGAGAGTTGGGTGACCGACGGTCTGGGATTGATCCTGGGCGCGACCGGGGCCGCACTCGCCTTCACCGGTCTCGCCGGTCGGCGGCCGGACTGGATCGACCCCGACGAACCCCTCGAGCGGTAAGACCGTGTCCTGCTACAACTGCGATGGTGCTCCGGCGACCGGGCGGGGGTCCGGTTGGCTCGGCTTGAGTTCGTATTCCAAGATCTTGCGGTAGAGGGTACCGCGACTGATTTCAAGCACCTTGGCCGCCTGTTTCTTGTTCCATCCGAGCTGCTCCAGCACCCGCAGAATGTGGACCCGCTCAGCGTCGCGTAGCGAGGTCAACGGCTCGTGCGGTTTGACGACTGGAGTCTCGGCCGGATGCAGAAACTGCACGTCAGCCGCCCGGATCACGTTGCCGGGGGCTGACACGGCAGCGCGGGACACCGTGCTCTCGAGCTCGCGTATGTTGCCCGGCCAGTGATACGAGCCAAACAGGTCTAGCGCCCCCTGTTCGATCGTTTTGCTGTCGACGGGCAAGCCGTTGGCGTCGCAGTAGCGAGCCAACAGCCGGTGGGCCAAGAGCGGAATATCCGACGCGCGCTCTCGCAACGACGGAAGTCGGATCGAAAACGCGTTGACTCGGTAGTACAGGTCCTCGCGGAATCGGTCGTCGCGGACGAACTGATCGAGCGGTCGATTGGTGGCCGAGATCAGTCGAAAGTTCACCTCGATGCTCTCGCGCCCACCCAGTCGCTCGATTCGCCGGTCCTGGAGCACCCGCAACAGCTTCGCCTGGGCCACCATCGACAGGTCGCCGATCTCATCGAGAAAGAGCGTGCCGTTGTTCGCCAGTTCGATCCGTCCCGGCTTTCGTTCGTGGGCGCCGGTGAAGGCGCCCTTTTCATAGCCAAACAGCTCAGATTCGAACAGCGTATCGGGCAGTGCGGCGCAGTTGACGGCCTGGAACCGACCCGACCCTCGGCGGCTCAGTTCGTGGATCATTCGCGCCACGACCTCCTTGCCGGAGCCGGTCGGGCCAAGCATCAGCACCGAGATGTCCGATTTGGCCGCGGTGCGGATCCACTCGAAGACGAGCAGCATCTTCTCGTCGGAGCCGATCATCTCGCGGAAGCGTTGCACCGCCGGCGAGCGGTCTTCGTGGCTGACGACACCCTGCTCGGCCAGGAAACCGTCGAGCAATCGTGCCGCGGCGGGGTCGCCGGGCCGTGCCGCCTCGTACCGAGCCGGCGTGCCCGGTGCCCGGCGGGCGACTCCGAACGCCACGAGCTCCCGCAGACAGTTCTCGACGTCCTGCTGCAGCCGGCCAAAGCGCTGCATGAACCCTTCGACGCTGAAGGCCTCGCTCGTTCTGGAGTGCAGGTAACGGATCAGGCCGGAGCGGAGCGGAGACTGCACCAGCCATTTGAAGCGGCCTAGGAGGTCCGTGACTTCCCGAGTACCTGTCGACGGCAAGGTCGTGCTCACCCGAGTACCATTTCTTTCCGCATCTAGTCTGTCAAGCCGACGTTGAAACGATGCTACACTTTCGACCCGCGACGCCAACGGCCTCCTCGGGCTGATCTTCGCGCCGCGTCGGAGGCGCCGTGTGCCCCATCGCCCGTCCGGTCCAGCTGCTCCTTCGTCCGCCGCCCGACATCTGACCGGCGACCCTATCCAATACTATCGACCCCAGGGCAGCCCAGACATCAGGCATCTGGTGGACCAGGGGTTTCAAGCGTTCAATGCGAGCCGCTTGGCCGAGGCCTGCCACGTCTACGCCGACAAGATATTGGCTCCGGCCAGCGATACCACCATCGGGTTGACGATCGCCGGGGCGCTGACGCCGGCCGGTCTTGGCGGATGCGTCATCGAGCTGATGGAGCGGGGACTCGTCGATTTCGTGATCAGCACCGGCGCCAATCTGTATCACGACCTGCACTACGCCCTGAACTTCACGCTGCACCGAGGGTCGCCCTTTCTCGACGACGTGGCCTTGCATGCGGACGGCGTCATCCGGATCTACGACGTTCTGTTTCCTGCCCAGGTGCTGCTGGAGACAGACGCCTACATCCGCGGCTTCTTGACCCGGCAGGCCTTCGACGGGCCGATCGCTTCGGCTGCGCTGCACTACGCCATCGGCCAGGACCTGATGGCGCGGTATCCCGGATGCGAGACGCATTCGGTCGTGGCCTGCGCGGCGGCTATGGGGGTGCCCCTGTACACGTCGTCGCCGGGCGATAGCTCGATTGGGATGAATCTGGCGGCGCACGAACTCCTCGGGGGCGGCGGCTGTCTGATCGATTCGAACCGGGACGTCAACGAGGTGGCCGCCATCATTCTGGACGGCACACGCAACGGGTGTCTGATTCTAGGCGGCGGGTCGCCCAAGAATTTCTACCTCCAGGGCCAGCCGACGCTCTGGGAAATCTACGGGATCCCGAAGGGTGGCACCGACTATTTCGTCCAGATCACGACGGACCAGGTGGTCTGGGGCGGGCTCTCGGGGGCAACACCCTCCGAGGCTGTCAGCTGGGGAAAGATCAACCCGGGGATGCTGCCGGACACCGTGGTGGCCTACTGCGATTCGACCATCGCGTTTCCCATCTTGTGTGAGTATGTCGTCGGCTCGGAACATAGCCGTCGTCAGCCTCGACGTCTCATGGATCGGCGTGGCGAGATGATGGCCGAGTTGGCGCGCCGAGCGAGCGCCCGTCGCCCGACCTAGGTTTCCTGCCGATCCGTCCGCCCTTGCGGGCGCCTCGTCGGAAAACCCCCGCGGACCCTTTTTCAGCAACCTGCTAGGATCTGGCTCGACGTGTCAGACCTTCCGCCCCAATCAGCTCCCGCCTACTCGGTGACCAAGGGCATCGAGTTCTGCTACGGACATCGGCTGCTCGACTACGACGGGCCGTGCAAGCATCTGCACGGGCACAACGCGGTAGTGGAGGTCGAGGTGCGCTCCGCGGCGCTCGATGACCACGCCATGGTGTGTGACTTCGCCGAAATCAAGCGGGTGGTGAAGGGCTGGGTCGACCGGGAACTCGACCATCGGATGATTCTGCGACGCGACGACCCGCTGGTGGCACCGCTCACGGCCGCGGGAGAACCGGTGTACCTCGTTGACGAGAACCCAACGGCTGAGTGTATCGCCCGACTGATCTTCCAGCAGGCGGAGGCCTCGGGGCTCCCCGTCGGGCGGGTGACGGTATGGGAGACGCCGTCATCGCAGGCCACGTATTCCCACCCAAGAAAGTAGGGCGGCGCCGCCCTAGGACACCTCGATCAGGACCTTGGAAGCGGCCTGGGTGCCGATGGTGATCTGGTGCCCGGCGCTGGTCCGCAGTTGCACGCTGTCGGCGGCTGAGTCTCGGGCCTCAACCTCGAGCGAGTGGCCCGGCTTCAGATCCTGCTTTTCCAGAAATCTGAGGAAGTTGGCATCCTGATCCGTGACCCGCGTTACTGTCACCGCGATGTGGAGCGGGCACGTCAGCAGCGAGTGGTAGTCGGGCGCGGCGACGGTGCCGTCCGGGGTCGGAATCGGGTCGCCGTGGGGATCGACAGCCGGATGTCCCAGCATGGCATCCATCCGCTCGATCAAGCGGTCGGACACGACATGTTCGAGCTGCTCCGCATCCTCGTGGACCTCGGCCCAGCTCATCCCCACGATTTCGACCAGGAACTGTTCGATGAGACGGTGCCGCCGGAGCACCAAGGCCGCCAGTTTGGCTCCGGCCGATGACAGCCGGACTCCGACGTAGGGTTCGTACTCAACGAGCCCGGAGTCGGCCAACGCTTTGACCATCGTCGTGGCCGTGCCCGGGGCGACCCCGACGGCGGTCGCGAGCTGCCCCATTGGCACCAGCGCCTTGTCCTCCCGTGAGGTTTCGGCCTGATGGAGCGCCTTCAAATAGTTCTCGACGGTGCTGGATGGAAGCATGGCTGGGGCCCGACACTAGCCGAATTGATTGACTTTTCTACTTCGTCAGTTCTATATTTTGAGTTGTCAAAACGCGACTGTCAATGACTCAAACGCGAAATCGTGATGGTGCCAAAACCAAACCCTGGTCCCGCCGGGCGTGGCTGCGGCTGGCTGGGCTCGGGTCGCTGACCGGCGGCGTCGCCGC
>JAPYUM010000058.1 GCA_029940535.1 Vicinamibacterales bacterium | reverse complement strand
GACGGGTATGTCGAGATTCGCGATCGGTTCAAGGACGTCATCATCAGCGGCGGCGAAAACATCTCGTCGGTCGAAGTCGAGGGGGTGCTCATGCGACACCCGGCCATCCAGGAGGTGGCGGTGGTCGGCATCCCCGATCCCAAGTGGGGCGAGACCCCCCACGCGTTTGTCGTCCTCGCGCCGAAGGCCACCCTCACCGCAGCAGAGCTCATCGACTACGCTCGCGAGCAGATGGCCAACTTCAAGACGCCACGCCACGTCGAGTTCGTCGACGAGCTCCCCAAGACCGCGACCGGCAAGATTCAGAAATATGTCCTGCGCCGCGGCCGTGCCGGGATCGCGACGCAGTGACGCCGCACGCATGGCCCATGGCGTCGCCCACCTCAGAGCCCATCCCCTCGCCATGAGCGGCCAGCCCCACCTCACCGGTCCCACGACTACGTCGACACTCTCGGCGGGGGCCGAGGTCAGTGCCTGTCTCAGTGCGCTCGACCGGAAGGTGCTGTGGCTCAGCACTTGGATGATTCACCACGCCAACCATGTGCGGCCGAGTCGCGACGGGCTCAAGGTAGGCGGGCACCAGGCGTCCTGCGCCTCGATGGTCACGCTGATGACGGCGCTGTATTTCGATGTGCTGCGCCCGATTGATCGGGTCGCGGTGAAGCCGCACGGGAGCCCCGTCTACCACGCCATTCAGTATCTGCTCGGCATGCAGTCGCGGGATCAGCTGGAGCGCTTCCGCGCGTTTGGTGGGGCGCAGTCGTACCCCTCTCGCACCAAGGATGGCGACGACGTCGACATTTCCACCGGTTCCGTCGGGCTTGGCGTGGCGATGACCAGCTTTCTGGCGCTGGCCCAGGACTACCTGCGTAGTCGACGACTGATGCCAGATGGTCCGCATGGCCCACCTGATGACGGTACGCCGCAGGGACGCATGGTGGCCGTGGCCGGGGACGCGGAGTTCGACGAGGGCAATATCTTCGAAGCACTGCTCGAGTCCTGGAAGCACCGTGTCCGCAACGTCTGGTGGATCATCGACTACAACCGACAAAGTCTCGATGCCATCGTGGCCGACCGCTTCTTCAACCGGCTCGACACCATCTTCAAGACGATGGAATGGCGGGTCGTGACCTTGAAATACGGCAAGCGGCTCGACGCGGCGTTCGCCGGGCGCGGTGGTGACGCGCTGCGCACCTGGATCGACGACTGCCCGAATTCGTCGTACTCGGCCCTCGCCTATCAGGGCGGTACAGCCTGGCGTACCCGGCTACAGCGCGATCTGGGCGACACGTCCGGTATTCGCGAGTTGCTGGACCTCCACGACGACGGGGCGCTGCATCGGTTGATGACCAACCTTGCGGGACACGACCTGGACGCCGTGCGCGAAGCGTTCCACGCGGCGTCGGCCGACGACGTCCCGACCTGTTTCATCGCCTACACCATCAAGGGCCATGGTCTGCCGTTCGAGGGGCACAAGGACAACCACTCCGGGTTGACGACGCCGGCCCAGATCGTCACGCTCCGAGACGAGATGGGTATCGCTGAGGGCGACGAGTGGGAGCCGTTCGCCGGTCTCGATCTGGCGCCCCAGACGCTGCGCGCGTTTCTCGATGCGGTGCCGTTCGCACAGACCCAGACCCGGGAGTATCGGGCCGCGGCGGTGCCGGTGCCCCCAGTGCTCGATGTGCCGCCGGGCAACCGGCTCTCCACGCAGGCCGGATTCGGTCGGGTGCTGGCGGACATCGCCCGGCGGCACACGGATCTCGCGGACCGTATCGTGACGACGTCGCCGGACGTCACGGTCTCCACGAACCTCGGCGGGTGGGTCAATCGTCGCGGCGTGTTCTCGCAGTCTACGCAGGCGGACGTCTTTCGCGGAGACCAACCGCTGTCGGCTCAAGATTGGTCGATGGGTCCAGACGGACAGCACCTCGAGCTCGGGATCGCGGAGAACAACCTGTTTCTCCTGCTGGCCGCGCTCGGGCTGACGGCGCCGTTGTTCGGGACCCGGCTGTTGCCGGTCGGCACCCTGTACGACCCGTTCATCAGCCGGGGTCTCGACGCCCTGAACTATGCGTGCTACCAGGACGCGCGCTTCATCGTGGTCGCCACCCCGTCCGGGCTCACGCTGGCGCCTGAGGGGGGCGCGCACCAGTCTGTCATCAGCCCCCTCATTGGCATCGCCCAGCCCGGCTTGACCTCGTTTGAACCGGCCTATGTCGACGAGCTGGCGGCCATCTTGCGGTGGAGTTTCGAGCACATCCAGGCCGACGACGGCGGGGCCGTGTATCTGCGCCTCTCGACCCGGCCGCTCGACCAGCCGGAGCGTCGCCTGTCGGAGGATGGCCGGGCCGATGTGGTCGCTGGCGGGTACTGGCTCGAGCCGCCGGCGCCCGGCGCGGAGCTGGCGCTGGTCGTCTCGGGAGCGGTGATCGCCGAAGCGGTCGAGGCGCACCGGCAGATCGTCGAAGACATCCCGGGCGCCGGACTGCTCGTCGTCACCTCCGCCGGTCGGTTGCAAGATGGCTGGATGGCCGCGCTCCAGACCGGCGCGCCCGAGGGGGCGCACGTACGCCGACTCCTGGCTCCCCTGGCGGTCGACGCCGGGCTCGTCACCATCTTGGACGGTCATCCCGCGACGCTCTCATGGCTGGGCGCAGTAGGGCCGCACCGGGTGCTGCCGTTGGGCGTGAGCTGTTTTGGCCAGTCAGGCGATATCCCGGATCTGTATCGCGCCTACCGGCTCGATGTGGATGCCATTCTCGACGCCGCCGCACGTCTCTGCGTCGGAGGCCACCGTCCCTGAAGCCCGGATCCCTAAACCCTCCCCACCCATGACCGCCACCACCGAGTTTCGACTTCCACAACTGGCCGATTCGGTCACGTCCGTTCGGCTCAGTCTCTGGTTGAAGCAGGAGGGAGACCGGGTCGAGGCCGGTGAGCCGATTGTCGAGGTCGAGACGGACAAGACCAACGTCGAACTCGAGGCGCCGGTGGCCGGGGTACTGCGAGCGATTCGCGTCGCGGCCGGCGTCGAGGGGCTCGAAGCAGGGATGTTGCTGGCGCTGATTGCGGATGTGCCGGCGGGGGAGGCGGCCACATCGGCGTCGCCGCCAACGGCGAGCGAACAGGGGAGTGTCGTCGACATCGCCCCGGCCATGTCGATTGCGGTCGCGGCGCCGGTCCCTGACGCGCCGCCGCCGGTTGAGGCCGCACCGCTAGCGGCGGCGCAGGTGTCGGACGATATCGCCGTCACGCCGATGGGACGCCGTATGGCCGCCGTGGCTGGGGTGGCACTGGCCGATATCCTCGGAACCGGGCGGGACGGTCGGATTACAAAAGCCGACGTCGAGCGGGTGCTGGCGGAGCGGACTGGGGTCTCAGTGACCTCGGGCGTCCCGGCGTGGCCCGCACAGGTCGAAGACGATGCCGCGGTCCGGTCGGCGGGACGCTTCCACGATGAGGAGCTGAGCGCGATGCGCCGCGTGACCGCGACGCGGATGCAACAGGCGAAGCAGACGGTCCCACACTTCTACCTCCGGATCGAATGCGCGGCGGATGCGGCGCTCGCGCTCCTGGCCAGCGCCAAGCAGCTCCGGCCCGACCTTGCACCGACGGTGACGGACCTCGTGATTCGCGCCTCGGCGCTCGCGTTGCGGAAGGTGCCGCGCGCCAACTCGGCCTGGGTGGACGGCCGTGTCCGTCTCTACGAGGACGCGGATATTGCCGTTGCGGTGAACACGCCAAACGGTCTCATTACCCCGATTGTGCGTGGCGCCGACAAGATGGACCTCGCGGCGGTCGCAACAGAGACACAGGGGCTCGTTGCGCGCGCGCGAGAAGGTCGGTTGCGCCCGGACGAGTACGCCGGCGGCACCTTCACAATCTCCAACCTGGGGATGTATGGGGTCGAGAGTCTCTATGCGATTGTCAATCCCCCGCAAAGCTGTATCCTCGGCGTAGGCGCCGCGGTCTCGCGCCCGGTCGCGGCTGGCAACGAGGTTCGGGTGGGCCAGGTCATGGTGTGCACGCTGTCGGCCGACCACCGCGTAATCGACGGTGCGGTTGGGGCCGAATTGCTCGCCGCCATCCGGGACCACATCGAGCAGCCGGGCCTGATGGTGGTCTAGTCGGCACTCGCATTACGTGTCGAGACGATCCAGCAGTTCCTTGATTTCTGCGCGGCGCTGGCCACCGAACGCCTGATCCAGCGCCGCGGCCTCCATTACCGCGAGCGCTTCACGCAGGAGCATGACCGCCTCCTCGCGCCTCGACTTGCGACTGCCCAGCAGGTCGCCAAGCATACCCAGCACGCCGGCGAGGCCCCGCGGGTTGTCCTGACTCCGACTCAGCACCAGTGCTTCGCGCAGCCGCTCTTCCGCCGGGGCCCGGTCACCCAGCCCGCGCAAGGCGCGTGCCTCCCAGCAGTGCGTCCAGATCAGCGGTATGGGCGCGTTGACCTCTTCGGCGATGCCCTTGGCATGCACCGCCTCGGACAGGCCTTCCTGAAATCGCTCCAGGTCACACAGGGTGCCAGCGACATTGCAGCGGGTGATGCTCTCGAGTCGCCGGTTCCCCAGCAGCAGATGGAGTTCGAGTGAGTCTTTGAATTTTTCGAGGGCCCGTTCGGGCTCTTCCAGATAACGGTGCGCGGCCCCCATGTCGTTGAGGTCCTCGGCCTCCATGCTCCGGTTGCCCACTTCCCTGTGCAATTCGAGCGCCTGGAGAAACAGGGTGATGGCATCTCGGTGGTGCCCGGAATTGAACTCGACGGAACCGAGCTTGTTGAGGATGTCCGCCTTGCCGGAGGCCGAGCTCGTCGCCTCGTATAGCGCCTCGGCCGCGTGGTACGACTCGACCGCCTCCGGATCTCGCTCGATCCATCTGGCGTCGGGTTCCGACGAGTAGATCCAACCGTCACCCACGGACTCGTCCGTGTCGAAGTGCCGGAGCTGAACCCGCGATCGTCGGTAGTAGCGCTCCCGGCGGTCTAGCCCCGGTAGCTGCGCGTCGTCCACCGCGAAAGCAAGTCCGTTGACATTGAAGCCGGGTGCCGGCTCGACGTTCATGGCCGCGTTCTCGATACCGGTAGTGTCGAGCACCGAGCTGGTTAGTGGCACGTAGTGATCTGGCCGCAGGTTGAAGAGACGCTGATAGCCGGCGACCACGACGGGGACCATCTCGATGGCGCTCGCCGTGGCGCCACCGATCGTGTCACCCAGAGACGGTCGATAGAGCAGCGTGCCGTATCCGACCAGTAGCGCCACGAGAGCTCTTGTTAGCGGCTCATCGCGTGGAGGAGAAAGTTGATCCCCACCGCATACGAGGTCACCGAGTACCGGTAAAAGAACTCGTAGTCCTCGCCTTCGCGCTCCCAGCCGTCGGCGATGTCGGTGTTGTGGGTCATCACCACCATCAGGCGACCCTGCTCATTGTAGATACCCCGGACGTGGACCACCTCGCTGTCTCGGCCCCGCTCGGACGTCGTCCTCCCGCCGGAGCGACGGAAATGTTGGATCGACGGCACTTGCGGGACTTCCGCCACGTCGAACATCCCGTGATGAATCGAGTCCGACATGGGGATGTCCACGATCGGGTACTGGCCTGGAGGCAAGGCTTTGGCAATTTCGGTCGCCCACTGGTCCCACGCGTACGGTCCCCAGAAGTCGTCGACCCACAGAAATCCACCCTTGCGGAGGTAGGCGCTCAACCGACCCGCTTCCTCCGCGTTGAAATAGGCGGTGCCCACGTCTGACATGAACAGGAACGGATAGTTGAACAGCTCGGGGTCGGTCAGTTGCACCACGATGTGGTCGGGGTAGTCGTCGTCGCCGACCAGACCGACGGGAGCATGGGTCAGCTCCGACAGCCTGATCGTGAAGTTGATGTCGGCGTCGGGGTAGTCGGTGAACCAGCCTTGACCGCCCTGCTCACGATGGGTGCTCTGATAGAGCCCCCGTGCGAACGTGAAGAGACGATGCGTTGACTCGCCGCTTGGGAAGCGCGGCGGAGTCCGCCGGCGACCGCCGTAGTACCGCTGGCCCGCCAACGCGGATCCCCCGATCAGGATCAGCACCAGAGACCACGCCAGCCGCCGGCTGACGGTCCGTGACACTAGTTGGCTCCAATCCAGTACATGCAACCGGGCCCGGCGCCCTCGCCCATCGGCATCTCTTGCGTCACCTCGAGGGTGGTCAAGTCGAGGACCGCCACGCGGTCCGCGGCTCGCAGTCCCAGATAGGCGCGTGTCCCGTCCGGGGCCACGAGCACGGCGCCATCGCCGGTGTCGGTCGGGCCCACCGTCACCCGTTTGATGACGGTGCGCGAGGCGGCGTCCATCACGACGACCGATGCTGCCTCACCGTCGATGATCAGGACCCTGCCATCCGGGGTGAACTTCAGTCGGTTGGCGTCCCGCAGGCCGAGATCGAGTGTCTGGACGACCCGCCGACTGGCGACATCGATGATGGACACGCCGCCGTCGTTCCGGGTGGCCGTCCAGATCTCGCGGCCGTCCGGTGACAGGTCGATACCCTCGGGCAAGTCACCCGGCACCGGAATCACGGTGAGCGTCGATGCGGCGGGGCCTCCCGTGATGCCCTCGACCATCGTGACCGTGTTCGAGCGCGTGTTGGGCATGAACATCGTGTTCGTATCCCGATCGAAGACCAGCAGATGGGTGCCCTCCTGACCGGTCCCCAGCGTCCAGTCGATCGCGTCGGCGGACGGGTCGTAGCGCCCGATGGACTTGTAGCCCTCGATGGTGAAGTACACCTTGCCGTCGGCGAAGAGCACGTCGTGCGTACTGCTGCCCGCCCCGGTATCGATGCGGCGGACCTCCTCCTGGGCCGCGAGGTCGATGACGGAAATGCCATCCACCATGCTCGCCACGAACGCGAACCGACCGTCATCCGACGCCGTGACCTCGTGCGGATCTCGCCCGGTCGGCACGCGCCCCAGAACCGATCCGCTGTCGGGGTCGACGATCGCGAGGGCGCTCGCGTCCCTGAGCAATACGAGCAGTCGACCCGGCGACGGCGTCTGGGCGTGCGTCACGCAGAGTCCGGCGACGACGGCGCCAAGCGACAACGACACGATCCACCGGATTGGCTTTCGGGCTGGACTCATCTGGCAACCTCCGGACATGGGTTCTGAAACCAGAGCTTAGCACCTGGCTCGACGATACCGAGCGGGTCGTCAGCTCAACGCGTAGACATAGGCCGTCTTGGTCTGTTGTGTCGTATCGGCCCAGTCGTCCAGGTCGAGCGCGGCATGAAACGCTCGAAAGGCGACTCGTGCTTCTGTCGCCGTGAACCGCGGGTCTGTGGCGTCCTTCCGGGGATGACGGAAGCTGAACTCAGCCACGACGGGTGTGGTCGGATTCGCCGCCCCGTCGTACCAGATGACGACGGCACACTCGGCGACGTGCTGCCCGCTCAGGTGGTCCGGCCGCCCTCGAGCACGACCTCCCGCGCGGTGAAGCCACCGACCGGCGCCACCGATTCGTCCAACGTCACGTCGAGTTGCTTCCCGAGATCTGGGAACAGCGCCACGATGTCGCCAACCGTGTCCACCGAGAGGGTGCCTCTTGTTCGACCCGAGCTGGAGTAACTGTAGAGGCTTCGCATCCGCCGCTGGACCGGTTTGATGTCCTTCTCGAACTTGATTTTCCGCTTCTTTAAGAGTTTCTTCGTTGCGGTCAGGTCGCGGTCCCCGGCCACCAGTCGGTCAGGATGCCGGTATTTGAGCGTGACGTTCGCCGTGCCATCGGCGCGCGGACGGGCACGGAACACGTAGTCGCGGAAGAGGACGTCTCTGTTGTTCAGATGCCGACCAGCGGTGTCGTAGAACGTCACGGGGCGCTCTTTCGAGCGGGTGAGGACGCCATCGGTCGCGATCCCGTGGCCGGCCACCGCGTCCCTGAAGTCACCCCAGAACGCTGCCACTTGGGCGATCAGCGCCGCCTCGGAACCGGCGAAACGTGCGGCCCGCAGCATGAGCTTGTATTCGCGTGAGGCCAGAGCTGGCGGCATGTGCTCCTCTATCGGGTGACCTGTGTCGGATAGGAACGGCCAAGTCGTGCGCGCGTCGCGAGTCGCGTCGATCCTGTCCGCTCTCAGCCGCCGATGTCAACGCGCTATAATCAGCCGTCCATCTGACCTACCTGTGAAGGAGATTTCCATGACAATGCCGCGCTTCTTGGTCGCTCCGCTGGCGCTCGCACTGCTCGTACCGATGTCCGCCGTCGCGCAGCAACAGGAAGAAAACTACGACTACTGGAAGCCGCAGCGGGACATGATCCGCCGGGGCCAACAGGCGGTCTTCATGTGTAACGGGTTGTTCACCGGGGGGCGGACGATCGAGCACGTCTTCGCCCAGGAACTCGCCTTTCTGTCCGAGCCGATCGGCGGGCCGAGCGGAGGCGACTACGTGGTCAACGAGACGCGGAAGGCGGTCGCCATTGGCGCCGACGATGGTGTCCCGGTCATGCGCGCCGCGTTCCGCGAGGGCATCGGGTGTGTGATTCTCGCGCCGGACCAGACGTTCGAAGACATCGAACGGCTCCCGCAGCTTACGCTGCCGTATCCGTCGGGTGATCCCTCGACCATCGCCTGGCCCGATGGCGACCTGGTGACCGACCCCTCGCTTCCGGCCGGTATCGACGCGGCCGCCCTCCAGGCGGCATCCGACTGGGCCTTCGACCGCGAGTCGCCAGAACAGGTCACGCTGAGCATGATGGTGGTGCACAACGGGCAGATCGTGCACGAGCGCTACGCGCCCGGCATTGACATGACCACACGGACGCGGACGTGGTCGACGGCCAAGAGCCTGGCCGTCACGCTGATCGGTATGCTCGTCGACGAGGGCAAGATGCACCTCGATGAGCCGCTTGGTTTCGAGTGGCTCCCTCGCACGCGGTCGTCGGCTCCAGACCCGCGAGACGCGATCACGCTGCGCCACCTCCTGAATATGTCGAGTGGACTCGACACCATCGACAACGGCGGTCTCGAGTACGCGACTGGGTCCGGTCTGTCGTACTGGGCGGGAGCGAGTTCCGTCAACGGGGCGCTCCGCCAGGCGTTGATCCGGGAGCCGGGCACGAACTGGGACTACGAGAACTACGACACCCTGCTGGCGGTCCTCAAGATGAAGCAGGTACTGGGTGACGACCAGACCTATCGCGAGTTTCCGCGTCGTCGGCTGCTCGACAAGATCGGGATGCGGAATACGCTGGTCAGCACCGACCGGTTCGGCGATTTCATCCTCAGTAGTCAGGTCTATACCAACGCGCGCGACCTGGCGCGGTTCGGGCTGTTGTATCTGAACGGCGGGGTGTGGAGCGGCGAGCGGCTGATCTCCGAGGAGTGGATCGATTTTGTCCGAACCCCGGCCCCGGCCACCGTGGGCCGCGGCGGCCAGTATGGCGGCCAATGGTGGCTCGTGCCTGAAGGCCGAGAGGACGTGCCGAAGGACGCCTATTCGACGTCTGGCAACCGGGGCCAGTACACCGTCGTGGTGCCGTCACACGATCTGGTCATCGTGCGACGCGGCCTCGATTATGGTCGCCAGGGATTCGACCGGTGGGGGCTGACACGCGAGGTCATCAAGGCGATCGGTATCCCGACCAACGACGAGCAGTAGGTAGCGCAGGGGCTTCAGCCCACGGCCTTGTTCGTTTTTCGGCCCAGCCGGACGACAATGTCGTATTCCTTTTTGGTGGCCGGCTGTACGGACAGCCGGCTCCCTTTCTGTACGACCTTCATATCCTCGAGTCCGCTGGTGGCCTTGAGCGTCGCTAGCGGCACCGTGGCTGGAAACTGCTCGACGAACCCGAGGTCCACCATGAACCAGACCGGGTTGTCCTTCGTGCTCCGCGCGTCGAAGTACTTGTGTCTTTTCTTCCAGGCGAAGTGATCCGGATACGCGGTCTTGGAGACCGTCGCGAGCCCGGACACGCCTGACGGGTCGGCGTTCGACGCGTAGAACAGGACCGCGTCGCCGACCCGCATATCGTCGCGCATGAAATTGCGCGCCTGGAAGTTCCGGACGCCTTCCCAGGATGTGTCGCGGTCGCGAGCCAGATCGCCGATGCTGTAGGCGCTCGGCTCACACTTCATCAACCAGTAGCGTTTGGCCATGTCGTTCCTCAGATGGGGCTCCGCCGCGGGGCGCGCATTGTCGCGCGCCCTGGGTCTGTCTCAACCCTCATCCCTATTTGACGTGGGCGGCGACGCGCTCGCGGATGAGCGCGGCCGTGCGGGCAGCACGCGCCGTCGCAATCCGTTCGGCGCGCTCGAGGGCGGTTCCCAGATCCGCGATCGAGACGCCGTCGATGCTGGCCTGGCGGGTGGCGACCCGGTCCGCCCACCGGACCGAGCTCGGGTCATCCAGCAGCATGTTGAGCGTGATCGTGGGGTTGTCGTGGAGACCGTCACTCGGCTGGTCGTCGTTCGTCACGCCCAGCTCTCTGAGCACATTGGGCGTGCCCGCGGGCGCCCGGTAGTACTCGGGAATGTGAAGCGCCGCCGCGTCCGCGTTCCACTCGGTTGACAGTGCCGTCGCCACGTTCCCCATACCACTCTGGTTGCCGCCGCTGTCACCGATGAACACGATGTGCGTGAAGCCGTGCACCTTGAGGCTTCGGGCGACGTCCGTCAGCACCGCCTCGAACGTCTCTTGTCTGAGGCTCAGAGTACCCGGGCTGCGCATGTGACCGCTCGGCGGGTCGACGCGTCCCTCGGGAACGAGTTCCATGACCGGTGCACAGAGGGCGTTGCCCAGGTCTCGGGCGATGCGGTCGCAGTTGGCGCGCAGCACGTAGTTGTGCTTGCCCGTCACGAGCCAGGGGCCGTTCGGCTCGATACCGCCGGTGGAAATGATGACCGTGGTCTTTCCGGCTCGCATCGCGTCACGGACATCCATCCACGTCATCTCCTCCAGCCATACGGTATCGACCGTCGGCAGCGGATTCGGCGTTTCGGCACAGTTGTACGCGTTGGCGCGACACTCGCCGCCACCCATCGAGCGGGGGTCCGGTGCCGGCCTCGCCTGGCGTGGCGCGCGGTTCGCGCGTCGCGCGCGTGGCGGCGGCGCGGGGAGAGTGCCGCGGTTGGAAATGGCCGCGTTGATGGCATCGACCGTGTGTGTCGCGCGGAATTCCACTAATTCGCGGGCCAACTCCAGCGTAGCGACCCGGTCGACGATCGAGACGCCGTTGATGGTCGCCAGTCCCGCCTCGATCCGCTCGTCGTACCGGATCGACTTCGGGTCCGCATAAAACATGCTCAGCGTAATCATCGGGTCGTCGTGGAGGCCGTCGCCCTCACCCTCTTCTAGACCTCGATAGGCCATGTAGCGCGCGGCGCTGGCGTAGTCGTAGTACTCCTGCACGTGCGCCACCACCGGACCACCGTCCCATTCGGCGTTGAGTTTCTCGGAGACCACCCGCTGGCCGCTCTGGTTCCCACCGCTGTCGCCGATGAAGATGATGTTGCGGAACCCGTGCGTCTTGAGGCTGCGCGCCACGTCGGTCAGCAGCGCCTCGAACGTGTCCTGACGAAGACTGATGGTGCCGGGGCTGCGCATGTGGCCACTGGGTGGCTCGATGTTGCCTTCCGGGACGAACTTCACGATCGGGGTGCAGAGCGCGTTCCCCATCTTGCGTGCGATGGCGTCGCACGTCGCGCTCAGCACGTAGTTGTGCTTGCCCAGCGCCAGCCACGGGCCATTGGGTTCGACCCCACCCGTCGGCACGATGGCCGTCGTCGTGCCGGCGGCCAGCGCGTCGCGGACATCCATCCAGGTCATCTCTTCGAGCCAGACGGTGTCTGGCGGCGGCAGGGGATTCGGAGTGTCGGCGCAGTTGTAGACGTTGTCGCGGCAATCGCCCCCGCCCATCGAGCGCGGGTCCGGGGCTCGGCGCGGCTGCGCGGCCAGCGGGGCGGCGTGGGCGACGACAACCAGGGCCAGCGTGCCGGCGAGGAGGCGTGGCACGGTCAGCAAGCGTGGCGAATCTGTCATGGTACGTGTCTCGGTCCAGAGGTGGTGCGGTCTTGTGGCGATCGGGGATGCGGCTGCCTCTATTCGACGATCGAGCTCCAGTTCTTGGCGACGTGCTCCGCCGTGCGCCACGCGAGTGCCTGCGCCGTGAGTGTCGGGTTCCGTGCACCGCTGGTGCCCATCACCGAGGCGCCGAGCACACCGAGGTTCGGTACTTCATGTGACAGTCCGTACCGGTTCACGACGTTCGTTTCGGGGTCGTCGCCCATACGCGTGCCGCCGTAGGCATGGGTCGTGACCCCCATCTGGCCACCAAGACCGCCTCGGAGGACCTCGATAGCACCCGCCTCGCGATACCACCGTGCCATCTTGTCCTGCAGATAGGCGGCGAGCGCCAGTTCGTTGTCTTTGTACTCGGCCGTGATCCGGATGACCGGGAAGCCCAGCGGGTCTGTCACCGTCGGGTCGAGGTCCAGGTAGTTGGCGGCATACGGCAGCGTAGTCTTCTGGATATACGCGCTGTTCGTCCGGTCGGCGTTTTCCCGGATGAACGACTTCCAGGCTGAGCCCCAACTTGGTGCGCGGCCAAACGTGCCCATGCTCGCGGCCGAGATCGGGCGCCGGTCCGAGTAGGCCCACATGTTGCCGCCGCCGATGAAGTCGAGACCACCGTGGTCAAAGTTGTCGTCGGCGAAGTCGTCCACCGCTACGCCCTGCGCCGGTAACCCGTACCAGGCATGCAGATCGTAGGGGAACAAGGCGGTGACCCCGGCTCCCTGGTGATGACTCAAGTAGTGTTTGCCGACCTGCGCGTGATTGTTGGACAGGCCGATCGGGAAGGCTCTGGACTTCGAGAGCAGCAGCAGCCGGACGTTCTCGTAGGTGTAGGTGGACACGAAGACGAATCGCGCCGGCTGGAAGAATTCTTCCCGGTCTTGCAGGTAGGTGACACCAGTCACCTTGCCCTGATTGTCCGTCTCGATCTTGGTGACCGTGGCATGGGTGACCACCTTCAGTCGACCGGTTGCTTCCGCTCGCGGAATCGTGGTGACCGCCGGCGAGTTCTTGGCGTCGACGTGGCACCCACCCTTGTTGCAGTGCCCGTGATACATGCACCCTGAGCGTCCCTGATACGCTTCCGAGTTGATGGCGGCGGGCCCGGGAAACGGCTGCCACCCAAGTGTGCGGGCCGAGTCGGCCATTCGATCGAGGAACCCGGTCCACCGGAGCGCTGGCATCGGATAGTCGCGATCCCGCGGCCCCTCGAACGGGTTGCCACGTGGGTTCTTCTGCCCCCGCACATTGCCGGCCTGCCCCGACACCCCGATCTCGTGTTCGATCCGGTCGTAGAAGGGCTCGAGCTCTTCGTAGCCGAACGGCCAGTCTTCAACCGTGGTACCGGCCGGCAGGCGCGACCGGCCGTAGCGCCGGGTGGTTTCCGACACCACCTTGAAGTCCCACGGGTTGAGGCGCCAGCTTTGGGCCCAGTAGTGCAACGTGGTGCCGCCGACGCCGTTCATCATCGGGTGCCCGCCGCGTTGCACCGCGGTGTCTGCGCGACTCCGGCGCGTCGTCGGCACTTCGGTGGCGCACTTGCGCACCGCGAACGGCCAGTCGCGGACGTTGTTGCGAATTTCGTCTGGCGCGAAGTCTCGCTTGGTCAGTCGGCTCCCTGCCTCGAGACCCACGATGTCGAGCCCCGCGTTGGCGAGCGGCAAGGCCGCCACGCCGCCGGCGGCGCCGAGCCCCACAATCACGACATCGGTTCCGGGCAACCTAGTCGCCATGGTGTGTCTCCTTGGTAGCCCTGCTGACCACCGCTTTTTCAAAGTTGTCGGCGTCGTAGGCGGAGCGATGGTTCGGCTCCAACTCGCCCGCCTCGAGCGCGGTCTGCAGCCCTGGCGACACTGCCGTCCGCACGCCCGGGTATTTGATGAGGTCCCACCCGACGAAGTTTTGATTGCCTCCATAGTACGGGTCCCCGAACGTGCCTTGCAGCACGTGGCTCCGCACCATGCCGAAGAACGCGCCGGAGCTGCCGGCGAAGCCGGTCCGGGCGCCGGTGGCGGCGCCGGTCTCGACGTCGATGAGGACTGAGACCTGGTCAACGTGAGGTAGCTCCCGGAACCGGGCACCTCGAGATGACCGGCAATACCGCTCGAAGGCGGCCAGCCCACCGCGATAGGCCTCGCGAGAGCCGGACAGCGCGCCGCCCAGGGCCCGGTCGATGTACACCACAGCGCCCGCCGCCACCGCACCGGGGCCATGTTCGTCTTCCGGAATCAACTGGTCGGCAATGGCCTCCAGCAAGTCCGCCTCGTCGGCGCTCAGTTGCTCGTAGACGACGCGGCCCGGGGCGGTGGCTCCGGCCGGTTGCATCGCGGGCGGTGCCGCGGCGGGGGACGGCGCGACCGCCGGTTCGGCCGAGACCCCCACCGCGCTCGCGGCGGCGGCGGCACCGGCGGCGCCCGCACCACGCAGGAGCGCGCGTCGGGAAATCGTTCGTGGTTGTTCGTCGGTCATGTCAGTTCCTGCTTGTGTGGAATCGCGGCGTCTTCAGAACCGGGTATACACCGGAACCAGGTCGCCTTGTCCGAGGATGTGGCCCTCCATGGCCTGCAGCAACTCGTCGCGATCGAGCCCGGACTCGAGACCGAGCGGCTGGTCGAGTGCATACACCGTGAAGTGGTAGATGTGCGGAGTGCCCGCCGGCGGGGCCGGTCCCCGGTAGTACGGTCGTCGCCACCCGTTGAGTCCCTGGATGGCGCCGCTCAGCTCCGGCGGCATGGCGGTTTCGGCCAGAATCGGCAGCCCCGCTGGCAAGCCGTTCGCGGTAGCCGGAATGCCGTAGATGATCCAGTGCACCCACGGCGGTGGGTTCCCCGCCCCGAAGTCAGAGCAGAGGACCGCGATTTCGCGGGTGCCGTCCGGCAGGTTGCTCCACGTCAGTGGCGGTGACAGATTCTGCCCGTCGGGGGTGTAGACCCTCGGCATCGCGTCGCCCGACGTCAGTACCGGGCTCTCGACCAGAATCGACCTCGGCGCCGGCTGCGCGCTGGTCGGGTCAGCCGAGAGACTCAGACCCAGCCCCAGGCATAGCAGCCCGTGCAGTGCTCGCATGATCTCGTTCCTCGTTCCGTCGGTCACACTCTCGTGGCTACAGTGTAAGAGCAGGCGTGTGGTGTGCGCTACGTTCTTTCGTCACGCCCGTCACGGTGTGCGAACCGGAGGCACAGGAACAGGGTATTCTTGCCACATTCGTCGCGCGCGGGTGGTTGTACTGTTGGCTCGTGCTTCTGGAGGCCTCGTGACACGCACACTCTCCCTGCTGGTTTGCCTCGCGCTTCTGACGGCGAGCGCCGTTGCCGCGCAAACGCCTGACGGAGCGACCCTCTTCGAGGACCGCTGCGCCATGTGCCACACATCGCCCGGGGTGGACCGGGCGCCCACCGTCGAGGCGCTGCGGGCGCGCGGGGCCGAGGCAATCGTCAACGCCCTGACCAGCGGCGTCATGCAGGTCGAGGGTGAAGACCTGACTCCCGGCGAGCGCGCGGCGATCGCGGCGTTCGTCGCGGGTGGCCCGGTGGGCGGGGTGGTGGACACCAGCCTCTGGGCGTGCGGGACGGCGGCGGCTCTGGACGACCCTCTCGCCGCGCCCTACTGGTCGGGCTGGGGCGTCGGACCCGAGAACCGCCGGTTTCAGCCCGCCGAGCACGCCGGCCTGACCGCCCGGCAAGTGCCCGACCTCACCCTGCAGTGGGCGGTCGGGTTTGCGGATACCACCAGTATGTGGGCGCAACCGACCGTCGCGGGCGGCCGGTTGTTCATCGGGAGCCAGGAAGGGACAGTCTCGGCCCTCGACGCGAAGACCGGGTGCCGCCACTGGAGCTTCACGGCGGCGGCCGGGGTGCGCACCGCGATCTCGGTTGGCGCTCGGGCCGACAGCGGCGGTCATGCGCTGTTCTTTGGGGACGTCGACGCGAATGTGTACGCGATCAACGCGGCGACAGGTGCCGAGCTGTGGACCCGCGAGGTCGAGGCCCACCCGGGCGCTCGCATTACCGGCGCTCCCGTCCTGCACGACGGCCGCTTGTATGTGTCGGTGTCATCCGTCGAGGAAGCCTTGGCCGCGAATCCCGCATATCCGTGTTGCACGTTCCGAGGCAGCGTCGTGGCGCTCGACGCCGAGAGTGGTGAGCAGATTTGGAAGACGTATGTCATCCCCGAGGCGCCGGGGCCGTTGGCAAACAGCGAGGTGGGTCAGGAGCGATTCGGGCCAGCCGGCGCCGCCATCTGGTCGGCGGCCACATTGGACGTGGAGCGGGGGGCGTTGTATGTCGGGACTGGCAACGCCTACACGCAGCCGGCGGCCGAGACGAGTGATGCTGTCATGGCGCTCGATCTGGAGACGGGCGCGATCCGCTGGACGAATCAGATGACGCCAGCCGATGCGTTCATCATGGGATGTCGGGGCACCAATGCCAACTGCCCCGAGGACGCGGGACCGGACCACGACTTCGGGGCCTCGCCGGCCCTGGTGACCATGACGAACGGGCGGGACCTGCTGGTGGTGGGTCAGAAGTCCGGCGAGACCTACGGACTCGACCCCGATGCGGAGGGCTCCGTGGTCTGGCAATACGTCGCCGGCCCCGGTAGCGCGCTGGGTGGTATCGAGTGGGGCTTCGCGGTGGATGGCGACAAGGCCTACTTCGCCAATTCCGGCATGCTGACCGCGGAGCCCGGCGGGCTCTCTGCCGTGGGTCTCAGGACGGGTGAGCTCGTCTGGTACGCAGAACCGCCGGCACCGCTCTGTGCCGAGGCCGCAGACGCCGACGGCGCGGCTGGCGCCAGAAGCGGTCGGGCGGGTCGCGGCGGCCGAGGTGGTCGAGGCGGCGCGGGTTTCGGTTGCAACGCCGCGCTGCCGGCCGCGATCACCGCGATTCCCGGCGTGATCTTCTCCGGGTCGAACGACGGTGGATTCCGGGCGCATTCGGCCGAGAACGGCGACGTGCTCTGGACCTTCGACGCCAACGGCGAGTTCGAGACGGTCAACGGCGTGCCGGCGCGCGGCGGGTCGATCAACGGGCCGGGGCCGGTGGTCGTCGATGGGATGGTGTATGTCGGTGTGGGCTACCAGTTCATTGGCAGCCGTCCCGGCAACGTGTTGCTCGCGTTCGGGATCGACTCATCGCCCGGACATTGACGAGGTTCCGACGACAGGACACAGGACATGACAACGAGAATCGTTCAGCCCTTTCTGATCATCACCGTCATGGTCGCAGGGCTCGCCACGCCGGCGCTGCACGCGCAAGAGCCGCCGCTGCAGATCGACCACTATGTACCGGTCGTGTCCACCGCCCCGTCGATGAAAGGGGAGACCGCCCAGATCTATGTGCGCGAGCGCACGCTCGCCACCACGTCACTGCGAGGTGACAACCTGGCCGGTCAGGTTGTGCTGTTCATCCACGGCGCGGGCACACCGGCCGAGGTGGCCTTCGACCCACCCGCCGATGGCTACAGTTGGATGGCGCACCACGCGGAAGCCGGGTTCGACACCTTCTCGATGGACACCACCGGATACGGACGTTCTACCCGTCCTCACGTGATGAACGACATCTGTAACCTGTCCGTGCAACAGCAGGAAGCGTTTGTTCCCGCGTTGTTGGACACCCCCTGCGAGCCCAGCTACGCCTTCGGCGCCACGACGATCGAGTCTGATTGGCACGACATCGATGCCGTGGTCGACTACCTCCGCGAGCTGCGCGACGTGCAGCAGGTACATCTGGTCGGGTGGTCACTCGGCGGTCCCCGGGCCGCCGGCTACACGGCGCGTCATCCCGAGAAAGTCGCCAGCGTCGTCTTGCTGGCCCCCGCCTACAGCCGCCGTCGCTCGGTCGACCCGCCAGCCAGCGTTCCGGTGCCTGGCCCGGCCTTCACCAAGCAGTCGCATGCGGATTTCACCGCCAACTGGGCCCGTCAGGCCAGCTGCGCCGGTCAGTTCGATCCCGCCGTGAGTGATGCCGTGTGGGGGGCAATGCTGGAATCTGATCCGGTTGGGGCTACCTGGGGCTCCGGCGTTCGCCGAGCGCCCCGAACGGCGATTTGGGGCTGGGGGCAGGACGCCGTCGCCGGCACGAAGAACCCGATGTTGCTCGTGGCCGGAATTCTGGACGCCCAGGTGCCCGCTTCGAGGGTGACCGAGATGTATGAAGACCTGGGGGCGGAGCGGAAGGTGCTGCTCGATCTGGGTTGCGCCTCCCACAACGCCATGTGGGAGGTAAACGCGCCGATCCTGTTCGACGCCTCGCTGCAATGGCTCCGAGATGGCAGCGTGGACGGCATGGAATCGGGCGTCGTCAAGAAGGGGTATTACGAATAGCGCGGAGCGGCTTTAGATTTCGTTGCGGCGCACGGCTTCAGCCGTGCGAATCGCAGGCCTGAAGGCCTGCGCCACGTTTGGCGTGTAGCTGTTGTTTCATGCTTTCTCTCCCTGTTCTCACATGACTGGTGTCCCGCAATGGCGAAATATTGAAAATCGAAGATAAACCAAAATTCATTGATGTCAACGTTGCACATCTGTACGCAGCGTGACGCCTGTGATGCGCCCACTCGAATGGCGTCACCGCTATACTGACGAGGCCCGATTCCCGCGCGAGGCCTTCAAGCAAGCGTTCGCGGTGTCTCGTGACGGAGGCAGTCTGGTGTTCGGTCAGGTCAGCACGTTCGACGCGTTCCAGGACCTGTATCTGATCCAGTTCGACCAGCCGGCTGAGACCGCTCGGCCATTGCTGGCGACCGGGTTCGATGAACGCAACGCCGATATCTCGCCGAACGGACGCTGGATGGCCTACGAGTCGAACCAGGCGGGTCGATTCGAGGTGCATGTGCGGCGTTTCCGGACGTCAACACCAGTCAACAGCTCGTGTCGGTCGCTGGCGACACCCAGCCGCGGTGGTCGCCCAATGGCGCCGAGCTGTTCTACCTGGCCGAGGACGGCCGCATGATGGCCGCCCCGGCGTCGCCGTTGTTTCTGGGCGACTACTTTCGCGGAGACGCGACAGTGAACGGACGCACCTATGACGTGGCGCCGGACGGTCGTTTCCTGATGTTGACCGGCTCGGTCGGGAGTAATCAGGAGGTGCGCATGCTGCTGGACTGGTGGGGGCGGGCCGACCAGGAATGATCGAGACGTGTGAGTCGTAATACGATATGGCTCTCAGTAAGGACATCGTACGAGAACCTATGGCGCACATTAACGCCCTAACCTTCCGTCGCAAGGGCGCGACGGGCTGATCCTCATGGCTAGATCTGCCGCCATCCAACCAACCTCCGAGACCCACGACGTGGTCGTCATCGGCTCCGGCGCCGGGGGCGGCACCGTGGCGCATGTGTTGACCGGCCTCGGCGTACGGGTGACCTTGCTCGAAGCGGGACCGATGCTCGATCCGATGCGTGACTTCAAAGAGCATCAGTGGCCCTACGACGCCGACCATCGAGGCGCGCTCGAAGGCGGGGCGCGGTACTTCAGCCCGGTGCCCCGGACCCACTTCAGTGCCTGGAGTGGCGGGTGGGAGCTCGATGGTGAACCCTTCACCGTCGACCGGGGCAGCGAGTTTCAGTGGTTTCGGTCGCGCGTCGTCGGTGGCCGCACGAACCACTATGGTCGGATGTCGTTCCGGTTCGCCGACTACGACTTCAAGCCCTACGACCGCGACGGGCTTGGCGAGAACTGGCCCATCACCTATCCCGAGATCGCGCCCTACTACGAAAAAGCGGAGACGCTCATCGGGGTCACCGGGACCTTCGAGGGCATCCGGAGCGCGCCGGATGGTGTGTTCCAGGCCCCGCCGCCGCCCAAGGCGCACGAGTTGCTGATTCAGGCCGCGAGCGAGCGGCTGAATATTCCGTGTATTCCAAACCGGCGTGCGGTGCTGACGCGGCCGCTGAACGGGCGACCGGCCTGTCACTACTGTGGCCAGTGCGGTCGGGGCTGCCAGGGGGGGGCGAACTACTCGTCCAGCCAGACCCAGATCTTCCCGGCGCTCGAGACCGGGTTGCTCCAGATCGTCGACCAGGCGATGGTGCGAGAGATTGTTACCGACGGCAACGGCAAGGCGACCGAGGTCATCTACATCGACAAGCGAACCGGCACGGAGCGCCGCATTCGCTGTCGGGTGTTGGTGCTGGCGGCGAGTGCCTGCGAGTCGGCGCGCATCCTGCTCAATTCGAAGAACGAGGAGTTTCCGGACGGGGTCGCCAACAGCTCCGGCGTGGTCGGACGTAACTTGATGGACACGGTGGGGTACGGGTTGTCGGCCCGGGTGCCCGCCCTCGAGGGGATGCCGCGCTACAACAGCGACGGCGCCGGTGGCGCCCATCTCTACATGCCCTGGTGGAGATGGGAGGAGCAAGAGGCGCTGGGGTTCCCACGCGGCTATCACATCGAGATGGGCGGTGGGTATGGGATGCCGGGCATCGGCTCCTTCGGTCGCGTAGCCCGCGCTGCCGGCTATGGGGCCGCCCTGAAGGCGCAGGCGCGGAAAGAGTACGGCACTCGGATCAGCTTCGAGGGCCGCGGCGAGATGATTCCGAACGACGACTGCTATTGCGAGATCGATTCCGACGTGGTCGACCGGTGGGACATCCCGGTGTTGAAGTTCCACTTCAAGTGGAGTGACTACGAGCGCGACCAAGCCAAGCACATGGCCGAGACGTTCCACGCGCTGATCGACACGATGGGGGGGATCGCGAGCGCTCCGAGGGCTCGTGATGCGTCCGGCATCTCGGTCGGGGGCAGCATCATCCACGAGGTGGGGACCGTGCGGATGGGTGACGACCCGGAGACGTCGGCCCTCAACAGCTTCTGCCAGACGCACGACGTCGAGAATCTCTTTGTCTGCGACGGCGCGTCGTTCGTCGGGAACCCCGACAAGAACCCGACCCTGACCATCAACGCGCTGGCCTGGCGCGCCTCGGAGTACCTGGCCGAAGAGATGCGGCGAGGCAACGTCTGATGCCAGATGCGCCCGATATCTCCCGTCGCGCGGTCTTGAAGCAACTGGCGCTGGCGGTGACGGCGGCCGGCAGCGGGGCATTCAACCTGGAGGCCGCTCGGGTCGTGCACGCGCTGGTTGGCGAAGAGCGACAGGCGGGCGGCTACATTCCCAAGCTACTCACCGGGGAGGAATTCGCGACCGTCTCGCGGTTGGCGGAACTGATCGTCCCGGCCGATCAGGGTGGCGGGAGCGGGGTCGACGCCGGGGCACCCGAGTTCATCGACCTGCTGTGCAGCCAGAACGACGATCTGGCCGAGCTGTATCAGACCGGGCTGGCGTGGGTCGACGAGACCATGCTTGACCGCACCGACGCGCGCTTTGTCGAGGCCACGCCGGACGAACAGACCGCGTTGCTGGATGGCCTCGTGGAGGCTGAGGAACGGCGGCGCGGAAGCCTCCGTCGCGGGGTGCTCTTTTTCGACTGGGTGCGCCGGATGACCGTCGATGCCTACTACACGAGCCCCATCGGGATCGCCGATGTCGGATACCAGGGCAATGCCGTATTGAGCGAGTTCGAGGTATCACGCGAGGCACTCAACTTCGTCAACTATCGTATCGGGCAACTTGACGAATTGGAGAACTCCGGGGGTGAATCCGAAGAGGATGAACCTGACGAGGATGAACCTGAAGTTGACGCACGCTGATGGGTGACCGTCCGTCGCCCGGCCCCCCCGCTGGTGTCCTCACGCTATCTGTGCTCTTCGCATCCTCAGTTGTCCCGCGGGTCGGCCCTCACCTCCGCGGCGGCGGGTGGGCTCGTGCCGCCGTCTGTGTCTGCCTCCTGGCCTCGACGTCGTCTGTCGACGCCGGACAGGACCCGACGTCGGCCCCGAGCGAGACCCAACCGCCGACCGGGTTCGCCCTGACCACTGACACCCGGATGGTCGCCGCCGCGCGCATCGAGGCGGCGCCGTCAATGGACGGGGACGTGCTGGGCGACCCCGCCTGGGCCGGCGTGATGCCGGCGACGGGGTTCGTGCAGACCGCGCCCGACGAGGGTCTCCCGGCCTCTGAGCGGACCGAGGTGCGCGTGGTCTTCACGGACGACACGATCTACTTCGGCATCGTCGCCTACGACCGCGATCCCTCGGCCATCATCGTCGCCGACAGCCGGCGCGACTCGTCGCTTACCAGCAGCGACAGCGTGCAACTGATCCTCGATACGTTCCATGACCAGCAGAACGGCTTCGTGTTCGGCACCAGTCCGTCCGGCCAGGAGTACGACGGGCAGTTGATCAATGAAGGGGCCGGCGGCAGCGGCATGGGTCGAGGGGGCACCTCGTTCGGGGCTGGGGGCGGCTTCAATCTCAACTGGGACGGCGTCTGGCAGGTCCGCACCGCCATTTCTGAGATCGGGTGGAGCGCCGAGTTCGCCATTCCGTTTCGCACACTCCGGTTCTCACCCGGCCGCGAGCAGACCTGGGGACTCAACGTCCAGCGCAGCATCCGGCGCCGCAACGAGCTGGCCTACTGGTCGCCGCTGCCTCGCCAGTTCGATCTGTTCCGGGTGTCAATGGCCGGAGCGCTCACCGGGGTCGAGGCGCCGGCTGGACTCTGGCGCACCTTGCAGGTCACACCGTACGCCGTTGGCGGGGCGTCGAAGCAGACCGACGTGCTCGGTGCCGAGATCGAGACGTTTCGGGAGTTCGGTGGTGACCTCAAGTACGGGGTCACCTCAGGACTCACCCTCGACGCCACCGTGAACACCGACTTCGCCCAGGTCGAGGTGGACCAGCAACAGATCAACCTCGATCGGTTCAGTCTGTTTTTTCCGGAGAAGCGACCGTTCTTTCTCGAGAATGCTGGTGCGTTCACCGTGAGCAACAGCGGGGGCGCCGCCTTCAACGACCCGAGTCAGACCGAGCTGTTCTTCAGCCGCCAGATCGGAATCGGTCAGGGAGGACAGGCTATTCCGATTCTCGGCGGGGCCCGTCTCTCCGGGAAGGTCACGGACTCGACCACCATCGGTCTGCTCAACATGCAGACCGACGATGTCGGTACCACGACACCGAGCAACAACTTCGGGGTGGCGCGCATACGCCAGGATTTGCCGAATCGGTCCAGCGTCGGCGCACTATTCGTCAATCGGCAGGCGACCGGGCGCCTGGCCGAGGACAACGACATCAACCGCACCTACGCCGTCGACGGCCGTCTGGGGTTCGGCCAGAACGGCATCGTGTCCGGGTTCGCGGCCAAGACCGAGACACCGGGACTGCGCGGCGAAGACCACGCGTGGGACACCGCGGTCGACTACAACGCACAAGCCTGGCGGCTGCGCGCCGGCTACATGGAGATGGGTGACAACTTCAATCCGGAGGTCGGCTTTGTGCGCCGCAAGGGTTTCCGTAAAGTCGACGGGGGCATTTTCTACACCTACCGGCCCGACAACTTCCTGAAGCTCCAGGAGATCCAGCCGCATATCACCTTCAACCGGTTTTGGAATTACGACGATGGCTTCATCGAAAGCTCGCTGGTCCATATGGACAACAGCTGGGAGTTCAACGACAGCTCGACCGCGATCACTGGCTGGAACGTTCGGAAGGAAGGAGTGGTCGAGCCGTTCACCGTGTCAGGGGTGCTGGTGTTACCTGGCACCTACCAGTGGAACGAGGTCATGCTGAACTACAGCACTGACAACTCGGCGCCGTTCACCGCCGGCTTCCGTTTTCAGGGCAGTGGTTTCTTCGGTGGTGACTTGCGCTCGTATGGTCCCTCGGTTGGCTTTCGCCGAGGCGAGACGTTGAACCTGCGACTCAACTGGAGCCGCAACGACATCGACCTGCCGCTCGGTTCGGTCATCACCAACCTGGTGTCGACGCAGGTCGCCTACAACTTCTCGCCGCGGCTGTTCGCGCAGAGTCTGCTGCAATACAACGACAGCGCCGATCTCTGGTCGGTCAACTTCCGGTTCGGCTGGCTGCAGGACGCCAACACCGGACTGTTCCTCGTCTACAACGAGACCGACGGCCTGGGCGAGGTCCCGCACACCAGCGCCGGACGGAGTTTCATCCTGAAATACAGCTATCTGTTCGACATTCTCAACTAGCAGCCCGTGGTGAAAGTCCCGTGTCGCGAATGCAACGGGACTTTCACCTCGGGCTGCTAGCCCGGCCCGGGTCCCTCATCCGGCGTCGTGCACGGTCCGCCCTCCCACCACCGTGCGGATGACGGCGATGTTCTTGATGTCGTCAGGGTCCACCTCGTGCGGGTCGCGTTCGAGCATCACGAAGTCGGCCAGCTTGCCCGCCGTGATCGACCCCTTCTCGCGCTCCTCGTATGAGGCTCGTGCCCCGTGCAGGGTCGCGATGCGCAGCGCCTCCTCGACCGTGACCCGCTGAGTGGCACCCCAGACCTGTCCGTCGAAATCTTTGCGGGTCACCATGCTTTGCATCGCCATCAGCGGTTCAAACGGGCCGGGGGTGTAGTCGGACGCGCCGGGCACTGGAATGTCGTAGTCGAGGAACGAGCGGTGCGCGAACATCCATTCCATCTTCTCGGCCCCGTATTCCTGCCACTTCTCGCCATGGAAGTGGATGTAGGTCCAGAACGGGGTCGGGATGGTGCCGGTGTCCTTGATGCGCTGGAGTAGCGACGGGTTGACCAACGAACAGTGCTCGATTCGGTGACGCCGGTCGGGATGGGGCCAGCGTTCGAGCACTCGCTCGTAGGCGTTCAGCACCATGTCGATCGTGACGTCGCCGTTGGCATGGATGCCGACCTGCCAGTTGTGGCGATGCGCGTCTTCGACGACCTCGTGAATCTCTGCCTGAGACATCGTCAGAATGCCGTAGTCGTCCGGTCGGCCTTCGAACGGGGTGCTCATACGCATCGTGCGCTCTGAGGCTGACCCGTCGGCGGCATATTTCACCCCGCCGATGCGTACCCACTCGTCGCCGAACCCGGTCGAGATACCGGCGTCTCGCAATTCTTCGTAGGCGCCGCGGACCATGCTGTAGACGCGGTGTCTGAGCTCACCGGCCTGATAGGCCTCCTGATAGGCCACCAGCTTGCCGCGACCGGCCCCAGCGTCGTGCACCGTCGTGAGCCCGGTGGCGGTCAGCAGCCTCGAGATGTGCGCCAGGCCTTCGCGCGCGCGGCCGCGCCGCTCGTCCTCGGTCAGCTCTTCCCGTTCGCCGACACCGAAGAACACGCGCCGGGCGTTCTCGGCCACCATCCCCGCCAACTCGCCATCCCCATCACGCGCGAACCGGCCGTCCGGTGGGTCTGGTGTCTCCCGCGAGATCCCGGCCAGCGCGAACGCGTTGCTGTTGTACCAGTTGGTGTGGCCGCCACGATGGGCCACGTTCACCGGGTGGTTGGGCACCGCCTCGTCCAGATGGGTCCGGTGAAGCGGTCCGTCGATCACTTTCGTGTCGTCGAACATGAAGCCATTGATCCAGCGGCCGGGTGGCGTGTCGAGCGCCTTCGTCCGCAGCGCCGCCTGGATCTCGGCCACGGTGCGCAGATTGGTGTTCACCCCATACAGCTCGTTTACACCGCTCGGGTGGCAGTGGGTGTCGATGAAGCCTGGGGTGACCGTCATTCCCGCCGCGTCGATGATCTCGGTCGCGGGACCGACGAGATTGCGAACGTCGTCGGTGCTGCCCACCGCGACGAATCGCCCATGCTTGATTGCGAACGCCTCGGCCCGGGGCCGGGCGTCATCCACGGTGAACACCCGCGCATTGACGACGGCCAGATCCGGTCGACTCGTGTCGCCCGCACTGGTCTGTTGGGCGCTGGCGCCGGGACGCCCCGCGTAGCCCACTCCACCGGCTAGCAGTGCGCTCATCCCGAGAAACTCTTTACGGCTGTAGGTGGCCACGGCGTCTCCTCTGTTCTCGACCCCGGCATGGAGGCAGTTTGAGGGTCAGGGGTCATGCTCGCCAGAACTCTGCTGGCCATCATGGACGAACGGTCCCGAGGATGGAAGCGTGGTGTTCCAGACCGCACTGTCACTGGTGCTCGTCGCCGCGCTACCGCCCATGGACGGGCGCCGGACCGATGTAGCGGGTTCGTGGACGGATCGGTCGGTGCCGATAGGACGGA
>JAPYUM010000057.1:17659-26322 GCA_029940535.1 Vicinamibacterales bacterium | reverse complement strand
GGATGTCAGCATGATGGGCCGAAACCGGCCCGCGCCGGCTTCCCGCACCGCCTCATCGAGGGTGGCGTACTGCTTCCGCTTGCGATTGATGAAGTCGACCATGACGAGGCTGTCGTTGACGACGACACCGGTCAGGGCGACCAGCCCGAACATCGACATCATCGTCACGTCCAAACCGAGCACGATGTGTCCCCACACGGCGCCAACGAGCCCGAAGGGAATGGCGCCCATGATAATCAGCGGCTGCAGGTAGGAACGCAGGGGAATCGCGAGCAGCCCGAAGATCATCAGCAGGGCCAGACCAAAGCCTTGCTGCAGCCCACCCACCGCATCTTGCTGCTCCGCTTGCGCACCTTCAAACGAGAAGCGGACGTTCGGGAACTCGGCCAATACCTCCGGCAGGATTCGCGATTCGAGGTCCACGATGACTGCCTGCGATGACGTCACGGTGGCGTCGACCGCCGCGGTGACGTTGATCGCGCGCTGCCGGTCGACCCGTCTGATCGAGGCGAATCCGCGGCCCTGTTCGACCTCCGCGACCTGTCGGAACGGCACCTCGCCGCCATCAGGTGTCCGGATCCGCATGTTCTCGAGATTGCCCAGCGAGCGACGTTCGGATTCGGGGTAGCGAACCATGACCCGCACGTCGTCGCGTCCACGTTGGATCCGCTGCGCCTCCTCGCCGTAGAACGCCTGGCGCACCTGTCGGCCGAGGTCCTGGAGAGTCAGTCCCAGGGTTTCCGCCGCCGGCTTGATCCCCAGCTTCATTTCCCGCTTGCCCTGACGGAACGAGTCCGAGATCTCGAATACCCCGGCATAGCCGGTCAGCCGAGCCTTCACGGCGTCCGCCGCGGCCCGGAGTTGCTCGATGTCACCGCCCGTCAACTGCACGTCCACGTCGTCGCCCGGGCTCATCATCGTGGCGGTGAACTTGACCTCGGTGGCGGAGGGCACCGGTCCCGTCAGGTCGCGCCAGCGATTCCCCAATGCTTCGCTGGTGGTGGTTCGATCGTTGGACGGAGCCAGCTCCACCGTGATCTCACCGACGTTGGCCGACGCCATGTTGAAAATGGCGCCGAACGGGCTCCCACCCTGCGCGGCCATCGGCTGGTCGCCCACCGACGAATAGACATGGAGAAACGGGTCGACGCCGTCTGTTGCGATCATTTCCGCCCGTAGCTCTTCTGCGCCCCGTTCGAGCCGGGCGATCGCCTCGGACGTCGCGGTCGCGGGCGTGCCCTGGGGCATCGTGACCGCCGCGGAAATGAAGTCGGCTTCGATCGACGGGAAGAAGTGGAACTGCGCCCACCCGCCCATGACCATCCCGACCGTCAGGATCAGCATGGCGGCGCCCACGGCCGCCGTCGAATAACGCCATCGCAACGCCACGTCCAGGGTGGGGCGATACGCGATTCGAATAAATCGCTTCAGACCGTTGGCAAAGAAGCCTTGGAATCGGCTCCAGAGCCCACGCCGAGAGCGCCGCTTCGGCATGTGAGACAGATGCGACGGCAGGATCTGGAGTGATTCCACCAGGGAGAAGAGCAGGCAGGGGATGACCACCAGCGGGATGACCCGGAAGATCTTGCCCATCATGCCAGGCACCAGCATGAGGGGGACAAACGCGGCGACCGTGGTCAGCACCGCGAAGATCACTGGCGTGGAGATCTCGTGGGCGCCCTCGATGGCCCCTCGCAGCCCTTCGCCATGCCGTTCCTGGTGCGTGTAGATGTTCTCCCCCACGACGATGGCGTCGTCGACGACGATACCCAGCACCAGAATGAACGCGAAGAGCGAGATCTCATTGATCGAGACCTCGAGGCCCGGCATCATCCACAGTGCGCCAAAAAACGAGATCGGGATGCCGAGGCTGGTCCACAGGGCCAACCGCAAATCGAGAAACAGGGCGAGGACCACGAAGACGAGGACGAAGCCGGTCGCGCCGTTTCGAAACATCAGCGACAACCGGGCGTCGAGGATCTGCGCCTGATCCTGCCAGGTGGTCAGCTTGACGCCGGCTGGCATCCGGGCATTGCCCGCCGCCACGTAGGCGTGCACAGCGTCGGCGATGTCAAGTGCACTCTGATCGCCGGTGCGAAAGACCGAGACCAGCATCGTCGGCTCCACATCGAAACGGGCCATCTGGTCCGTTTGCGCAAAGCCGTCGATCACAGTGGCCACGTCTCGAAGGTGCAGCCGGCTTCCGTCTGGACGCGTCCAGACGATGAGATCCTCGAATTCGTTGCCTCGATACGCCTGGCCGATGGTCCTGAGCAGAATCTCACCGCCGTCGGTGCGGACGGACCCGCCCGGGAGGTCGAGGGAGGAGCGGCGAACCGCTTCCGCGACGGCTTGGAAGGTCAGACCGTGTCGGCGTAGTGAGGCCTCGGAGACCTCGACGGAGATCTCGTATGGCCGCGCGTTGGCCATTTCGACCTGCGTGATTTCCGGCAGCGCCGCCAGGTCGTCCCGCACCTGCTCGGCCAGCCGCTTCAGCGTGACCTCGTCCGCTGATCCCGACACCGCGATGTCGATCACACCACGGCGGGATCTGATTTCGCGGATGATGGGTTGTTCGGTTTCGTCCGGAAACGTGCTGATGGCGTCGACGTTGCTCTTGACGTCGTCGACGACCTTACGGGCGTCGGCGCCGAGTTCCAGCTCGATCATCACCGAGCCGGAGCCCTCCGAGGCGGTCGACGTAATCTGCTTGATGCCGTCAATACCTTGGATCGCTTCCTCGAGACGGACGTTCACGGCTTCCTCGACTTCTTCGGGTGCGGCTCCGAGGTAGGGCACCTCGATGGTCACCATGTCGAGCGAGAATTCCGGAAAGACTTCTTGCTTGACGCTGAAGGCGGAGAAGGCACCGCTGACGATGATGAACACCATCAGTAGGTTGGCGGCAACCGAGTTTCGAGCGAACCAGCTGATGATGCCACTCATGCCAACACCTCTGCATGTGTGGGCAGGATCCTCGCGGCGCCGGCGTCGATGACGGCCTGCAGGGCCGACACGACCTCGGCCAGCAACGCCGGAAGCTCGTCGACCCGACCATCGGTCTTGACCGTGTGGACCAGTTCACCCGTTGCCACATCCGTCAGGCGCACTGTGATGCGCACCTGTTCACCAACGCGCTGGTAACCGCCGCCGAGTAACCAAGTCGCGTTCCGTGCCGCCGCCGCGTCCATCGCCGCCGCGTCGGTCACCGCGCCGAGCGAGACCACCGACAGGTCTCGGAGCTGTCTCAATCCACCCACCAGCGCATCGGCCAGGTCGCGGCCGAGACCGTCATCGGCGGGGTTCCGAGAGATGTTGGCGAATGGCTCGATGGCGACCCCTCGTGTGGCCGGGCGAGGCGTGGTCGCGACCCTGTCCACGGGGGATCGGTTCGGAGCGCTGGGGGCGCCCGGCGCGCCGGGCGTCAGATTGGCCCGGACCCCGGCGATCATCTGGCTCGCAAGCCCGTCGAGATCGGCGAGGGTGCCGTCTACCTTGACCGATCCGATGACCTCGCCACCCGCCACGTCGACCACGCGCGCCGTGACGCGTAGCTGGTCGCCCACCCGCTGATACCCTCCAGCCACGAGCCACGTGGCGTTGCGCGCCTTCGCCTCTTCAAGCCCGGCGCCGTTGTCCGTGCTCGTGAGGGGCACCACACCGCCTGTGTCCCCGTCCATCAGGGCCGCCCGGAGCGCCGTGGTCAACGACCCGCCGATCTCGCCATCGGTCGGGTCGCGCGACAGGTTGGAGAACGGCAACATCGCCACCTGCGGACCAGCCGGCGCCGTGGCGCCAGCGGGGGCGTCCTCCGGCTCCGGGACCGGCGCTGGTTCGACGGTTCGACGGGGTGCGGGCACCTCAGGCGCGCTCGCGGCGGGTGGGCCGCCCCGCGCCCCGCGTCCATCGGCTCCGCCTCGGCTCGTCGCATCGCGGCCGGCGCCACGGTTGCCTCGCGGGTTGTCTCCCCGGCCCCGACCACCGCGTGGCCCCGGTCGACCGCCAACGGCCCGGTCCCGACGCGGCTCCGGTGGCGTCGCCGCCGACCTGTCGGCGCCGGTCAGCCGTGCGAGCTCTCGGCGGATGGCCGCGAGCTGGTCGTCGCGGCTCTGGGTCGAATCAACATCGAACGCCGCGGCTGCGGGTTCGGCCACCGTCTCCTTGTTTGCCGGCGGCAGATCGGCGACCGCCGCTCGTGGCGTCGGCGGTTCGACCGCGGCCGGCGGTGAGACTGGTGCGGGCACGCGGCCCGCCATGCGGAGGTCGTCGTCGACCACCCGCACCAACATGCCGTCAGTCACCGTGTCGAGTGGAGAGACGCACACCGCCTCCCCTTCGGCGAGACCGGCCCGCACCATGACTTCGTCGCTGGTCGAACGGAGGATCTCCACATCGCGGAACCGGAGCCGGTTGCCGTTGTCGACGACCAACACCTGGTTCCGACCGCGGAGCGCCGCCCACGGCAGGACGACGACGTCGTTGATGGTCCGGCCCGAGATTTCCGCTTCCACGAACATCCCGGCGGACAGCGGCGGACGCAAGGGGTCGTTGCCCGGCGCGTACGGGTCGTTCACCTCCGCGATCACGTGCACCATCCGGCTCACGGGGTCGATTTCGCCTTCGGTCCTGACGATGCGTCCCTGCCAGACGTGATCGCGTCCGGCGAAGTTGGACGAGATCGTGACTCGGGGTCCCGACTGCCGTGAGGTGCCTCGATACGACAGCGGCACGTCGACGTAGGCCAATTCCTCATCTGGCAGAGGCAGCCGGATCTCGGCGGAGTCGATCGCGTAGATCCGGGCGACCGTGTTGCCCTTGTTGACAAACTGACCGACATCGACGTCCTTGCTCTGGACGCGTCCGGCGTACGGCGCTTTGATGTCCGCGCGTTCGAGGTCGCGTGCAGCCCGGTCCAGCGCCGCTTCGGCCGCCGCGACGGACGCGCGTGCGTCCTCCACCTGCGGCTGCCGCAGCGTCAGGCGGCTGGCGTCACCACGACCCAGGTCCTGCCATTCCCGCCGTGCGACCTCCGCCTCGGCTTCTTCCTGGGCGAGCCGCAGTTCAGCCTGGGCCACCTGCGACCGTCCCGTGATGACGGCCTGCTGATAGTCATACGGGTCGATTCTCAACAGCACGTCGCCCGCTTCAAAGAAACCACCCACGGCGAACGACGGCGCGACCTCGATCACCGGACCGGAGATTTCGGGCACGAGTTGGCTCGAGGTGCGTGGCTGCACCGTGCCTTGGCTGCTGACCGTCAAGGTGACGGAATCGAAGGTCACCCGCCGCACGCGGACGGTTGGCGGTTCAATGACCGGAGTCTGCGTTTCGACCGCGGGCCGACTGAGAAACATCCCGTACGCGGCAAGTCCGGCGCCCACGACCACGACGAGCGGCAAGAGCACTTTGAGGATTTGAATTGGTAGTCGTGACATCAGATGACACTCGCTTCGTAATGGTTCACGGTTGTGAACCAGAAACTGACCCGGGCTGGCTGAATCCGCCCCCCAGGGCCAGGTAGAGATCGACACGATTTTCGAGACGCAGGCGCCGTGCGGAGATCAGATCTACCTCTGCCTGGATGGCCAGTCGCCGTGACTCGAGTACCGTGATGTAGTCGTCGAGCCCGGTTCGGTACCGGTCGTTTGCGATGTTCTCGGCCGCTCGCGATTGCTCGACCGATGTCGCCAGGAAGCCTTCCCGGTCTGCCAGCAGTTGTTCGGCCGCCAGCGCGGTTTCCACTTCCGAGAACGCGAGGAGCGCGGTGTTCGCGTAGATCGCCAACTCCTCTACCGCTCGCGCCTCGGCGCGGTCGATCCCGGCCCGCAGACGTCCGCCCTGGAACAACGGTTGGACCAGGTTGCCCACCAGGCTCCAGATGCTGAAGTCGCCGCTGACCAGATCGGCCAGTGCGCCGGTGGCGGTGCCGGTCGCGGCGGTCAAGCTGATACGCGGATAGAGTTCCGCGCGCGCGATCTGCAGGCGCTGGCCGGTGGCCGCGACACGGCGTTCCGCTGCGACCAGATCGGGGCGTCGACTGACGAGATCGGCCGGCAGGCCTCCGGGAATTGCACGCGGTGTATCCGGTAGTAGTGACGGACCGACCAGATCGCCGGACGCGTATTGTCCGAGCAGAACCTCGACCTGCCGCACGGCCGCATCCAGCTGCTGCCGGCGCTGCGCCTGCAACGCCTGGGCGTTCGCCAGGCTTGATAGCGCCAGCCGGACGTCCAGCGACGGGCGCAGCCCCTGTTCGAATCGTGCTCTGACCTGCTCGGTCGACGTACCGAAGCTGTCAACCGTGGCCTCGGCCAGCTGTAGTTGTTGTTCCGCTTCCGCCACCGCAAACCACGCCTTCACGGTCTGGCCGGCCAGCGACAATTGGGCGCCCCGAAGGTCGGCGGCCCGTGATTGGAAGTCGGCCAGGGCCGCGCGCTCGCCCGATCGGAGACGGCCCCACAGGTCAGCCTCCCAGGTCAGATCGAACGACACCCCGAAATTCGTGCTGACGGTGCTCAGGACCTGGTCTTCGGCGCCCGGGATTGGGAACCCGATGAAGTTCTGCTTCCGTTTCGAGCCGTTGAGCCCGACCTGCAGGGCCGGCAGCAGGTCGGCGGCGGCAATACGCGCGTCGGCGGACGCCTGGTCGAGTCGGGCGGCGGCCGCTTGCAGATCATAGTTCTGTCGGAGCGCGGTCTCGACCGTCTCGTCGAGTTCCGGCACGCCGAAGTCGGTCCACCAGGTCAGGGCCGGCGAACCACCGAGGTCGTCTCGGGCCGACCAGAGGGCCGGTACCGTCGCGTCGAGCTGTGGTGGAGCCAGCGGGGGCGGCGCGGTGGCGCAGCCCACGACCAGCATCGCCAGACCGCACGTGCCGGCCCGTGAAATACTGGTGCGGGTCATCGCGAACCTCTCCCGATTCCCACCGCCACCGGTTCCAGCACCGGTGCACTCATGCCGGCCGTGGCGAATTGAATGAGCGCCTCGAAGATCTCCTCCGGGTCATGACGGTCCCGGCCGCCCAAGGCGACGAACGACCCCCCCCACGTCATCGAGTGCGCCATCGACCCCACGAGGAACAGCATCCGCCATTGCACCTCAGTAGCGTCCAGATGAGGTAGCCCACGGTGGAACGCCGATGAGAACCGGTGCAAGACTGTGTCGAACTGTTTGATGAACTTCGCTCGTAGATCGTGGTCGACTTCGGCGTGGATCCGTCCCACGAGCTTCATGAATTTCGGCACGCTCGGATCTTGTTTGCACCACTTCTCGCACAGCGGCGTCACGAACGCTCGCACCAGCTGCTCCGTCGGGACAGCGTCGGATCCGGCCGCGGCCTCCAGCTCCTCGAGTTGGGCCAGGCGCTTCTCATTCACTGGCGCGATTTTCCGCTCGAGCACTTCGACCAAGAGCCCCTCTTTGCCGCCGAAGTGGTAATTGACCGCGGCCAGATTGACCCCAGCTTCCTGCGTGATGTCTCGCAACGAAGTGGCCGGAAACCCGTGGTCGGCGAATAGACGTTCGGCCGTATCGAGAATCCGTTCCTTGGTATCTGCTGCCATGACTCGTTCCTGGATGTCGTTAATAATTCAAACGTTCATTTAAATCATACGTTCGAGAGCCGAAAAAGTTCAACTCTGGAGTGAGTCGCCCGGTGAAGAATGAGTTGTATCCTGGAGGCGTCCCCGGTATCCTTCCCGCCTGTGGTTCAGTACCTGCTGGCGGTGAGGCACGCAAAACGGCGCCTGCAGGCATCGACATGCGACCGGGTGGGGCCGTGCATGGGCATATGACGATCAGGCGACTCATCCGAGGTACGGGGGCGTAAATGGAACTGTTTCAAGTAGGCACTGACCCATGGGGTCAGGAGATTCTCATTCGTCTCTCCTACACTCTGCTGACGGCGGCATTCTGGGCGGGCATCGCCTTTATCGTTTTTCACGCCGTCTACGTGATTGTGTGGAAGCCGAAGGTTGCTCACGGTGATGCACCGACGGTCGATCCGCCGGCCGGCATTCCGGACAAGGTGGTCAGGCACACCGGGGCGGCCAGAATGTTCCACTGGGTTATGGCGGCCTCGATGCTCGTGCTCCTCGGAACCGGCTTTCTGCCGGTCATCGGCCTCGAGTTCGCCTGGCTGAGTATTCACTGGATTGCCGGCCTCATCCTGATCCTCTGCATCCTCTATCACATCGTGCACGCCTCCTTCTTTCTCGATTTTTGGTCCATCTGGATCCTGCCGGCAGACTTCGGTGAGGCGGTCAAGCGAACCAAGCGTCAGCTTGGTCAGCAAGTCACCCTCGGCAAACACGCGAAGTACCCCCTCGATCACAAGCTCTACCATCTGGCCGTCTCGGTGTTCGGCTTGCTCGTGTCCGCCACCGGCCTGCTGATGATGCTGCGAATCGACACGCCCATCGTTTCGCGCAACGACCAGTTCTTCACGGAGAACAACTGGGGCGTCATCTACACGTTGCACGGCTTTGCCGCGGTGCTGTTCGTCACGCTGACCATCACCCACATTTACTTCGCTATTCGCCCTGACAAGCTGTGGATGACCAAGGCGATGATCTTTGGGTGGGTGAGCAAGTCCGACTACCTGTCGCATCACGACCCCGAGAAGTGGAAGGTCGAATCCAAGTAGGGCCAGTTCAGCCGACGCA
>JAPYUM010000057.1:3384-17559 GCA_029940535.1 Vicinamibacterales bacterium | reverse complement strand
GATCTAAAAAAACGGATCGACACCATCGAGGGCGGCTACGAGCTGTTTCTGAGCTACGCGGCCAAGGGCCAACGAGCCGATCCCCAGACCGGCGGCGAGTTACGCCGGTGCATCGAGGAGATGGACTCGGCGCTCGATGGTCTGGGGGCGTTCCTGTCCAGTCTCGTCCGGGAGCGCAAATTGCAGCCGCTGGCGCCCTACGATGCGTTCTTCGAGGTCATTAACGGCGACGCCGCACGCGCCTGTAAGGCCTTGCGTCTCGTCCTGGCCCAGCCCGGCATCAGCAGCCAGGTGATCGACAATCTGAACGGTTCGATCCATCTGCGCGCCGTGCTGACTGACCTGTTTCTCATCGACGAGATCTTGCGGCCGCGAGCCTCCGAGGCGATCCCCGCCGCGGCGCTGGCCAACCGCGAATCTCCGCCTCCAGACGCCACGTCCAAGACGTAGTGCGGTTGCCGGCTCGGAACGCGGCACTCGACCCGACCGAGTCGTTCAACGCGGACCTGCTCAGTCACGTCCATCCACCGGACTGGACGAATCCCACTCCAGCGGACCGTTATCACCTCGTCGTCGTCGGGGCCGGGACGGCCGGGCTGATCGCCGCCTCATTCGCGGCCGGCGCCGGCGCCAGAGTGGCGTTGGTGGAACGGCACCTCATGGGTGGCGACTGTCTCAACGTGGGCTGCGTGCCTTCGAAGACCATCATCCGCTCGTCACGAGTGTTTGCGGAATTGCGGGACGCCGCCTCGCTCGGGTGGCGTATGCCGCCGGGCGCGGAAGCGAACTTCGGCGCCGTCATGGAACGGATGCGTCGCATTCGCGCGCGAATCAGCCCTCACGATTCAGCCGCACGCTATCGGGATGAGAAGGGGATAGACGTCTTCCTCGGCTCGGCTCGATTTACCGGCGAGTCCAGGCTCGACGTCGACGGGACGGCGTTGCGGTTCAAGAAAGCGGTGATCGCGACGGGGGCACGCGCCGCATCGCTACCGATCGCCGGGCTGGCCGAGGCCGGCGTCCTCACCAACGAATCGGTCTTCAATCTGACGACGCGGCCGCGCCGGCTGGCGGTCATCGGCGGCGGGCCGATCGGAGCCGAACTGGCGCAGGCGTTTTGTCGCCTGGGGTGTGAGGTCACGCTGCTCGAGGTCATGGATCACATTCTCGGACGGGAGGATCCAGACGCCGCCGCCATCGTCCAGGCGGCCCTCGTACGTGACGGTGTCCGGCTCCGTCTCGCCTGTCAGATCGAGCGGGTCGAGCGCCAGGGTGACCACAAGGTCGTACACCTGGCCGGGGACGGCGTCGAACCACTGATGGTCGATGAGGTGCTGGTGGGGGTCGGGCGCACGCCGAACATCGAAGGACTGGGCCTCGACGCGGCCGGGGTCAACCACGATGCGAAGGGTGTCACCGTGGATGACGCGCTGCAGACCTCCAATCCACGGATCTATGCCGCGGGCGACGTCTGTATGGCGTGGAAGTTCACCCACGCGGCCGAGGACGCGGCGCGCATCGCCGTACAGAATGCGTTGTTGCCGGGGCGTCGTCGCCTGAGCGCGCTCACGATGCCGTGGTGTACGTATACGGATCCGGAGGTCGCGCATGTGGGGCTCTACGAGCATCAGGCGGTGGAGCAGGGAGTGCCGGTGACCACCTACACTCAGCGTTGGGACGAGGTCGACCGGGCCATCACCGACGGCGACGATGACGGGTTCGTGCGGATCCACACCCGGACGGGCAGCGACGAGATTATCGGCGCCACTATCGTGGCCCGGCACGCTGGCGAGATGATCAGCGAGATTACCGTGGCTATGGTTGGAGGCCTGGGGCTCGGCACCCTCGCGAACGTCATCCATCCCTACCCGACACAGGCCGATGCCGTCCGTCGGGCCGCGTTCCAATACAGCGTCACGCGCGTCACACCACTCGTGAAACGGCTGCTGGCGCTCTGGCTCAAGCTCACTGGCTGAGCCACCGTGTGCCAACGCCCGAGTGCTTCACGACTCGGCCACAAGGTGTCACAATGTGCCCGCTTGCCACCCCGGCGGCATTCGGGACTCCCGTTGAACCGGCGCTGGCAGGCACCGCGACTCTATGAGTGGATTTGGCCCGACCGTGCTGCGGCTCGTCGTAGGCGCCGTGTTTCTGTCTCACGGCGTGCTGAAGGTGTCGCCGGCCTTTGGCGGCCTGCCGGAGACGACGGCGATGTTGGCCTCGCTCGATTTCCAGGTTCCGCATCTGGTGGCGGCGGCGTTGGGCGCGGTCGAGCTCGGGGGCGGCATCGCGCTCATGCTTGGCGCCCACACCGGCTGGACCGCCATGGCGCTGTTGCTGACGACAGGGGTCACGAGCTGGAAGCTCCATCTGCCGAACGGGCTGTTCTTGAACTGGTCGCTGGAGCCGGGTGTGGGCCACGGCGTGGAGTTCGATCTCGTCCTGGCGGGGGCGCTCCTGTGCCTGGTGGCGACCGGTGCCGGTCGCCTGTCGTTTGATCGCGCCCGGCGTCGGATGGCCGAGCTGGAAGCCGCCGGCCGGGCCCGCCTGCGCTGAGATCGCCGAGACCAAATCACCTAGGTTTTCCGACGAGGCGTCCGTCTGGCGGCGTTGTTTCGTCGGTCACAGCCCGCCTGGCGGGGCCTTCCCTTGACGGAGCTGCGCCCCGAACCCGACGCGGGCCCTCGCGGGATCTCGCCGTCCCACTCTTGTGGCGCAGGCCTTGAGGCCTGCGATCGCACGGCTGAAGCCGTGCGCCACAATGAGACACGTGGGGTCTTCTCTATTGTCCCGTTGGCCTGGTCGGTGCGGTGCCGGCCGGTCGCAGGTGCTCGAGGACGAAGTCGAGCATGCCTCGACGGAGATGGGTGTTCAGGTCGGGGTCGGTCACACCATGGCGCGACCGGGGATACAGCATCAGTTCGAACCGCTTCCCTGCCTTCTGCAGCTCGTACGTGAACTGGAGCGTGTTCTGTAGATGAACATTGTCGTCCATCGTGCCATGCAGCAATAGCAGTGCTCCGTGGAGGTCGGCGGCGTTGAAGCGCGGCGAACTCTTGCGGTAGCCCTCCGGGTTGTTCTGTGGTGTCCGCATGAAGCGCTCGGTGTAGATGGTGTCGTAGTCGCGCCAGTCACTGACGGTTCCACCGGCGATGCCCATTGCGAAGCTCTCGCTGTGGGTCAGCGCATAGCTCGTCATGAACCCGCCATAGCTCCAGCCTTCGATCCCGATACGGCTTCCGTCGACGTAGGATTGCGCCTTCAGCCAGGCGACCCCGTCTTCGATGTCTCGGAGCTCCAGCTCACCAAAGTTCTGGTAGACGGGCCAGGTCGACACCGCCCCTTTCCCGCTCGCCGTGCGGTTGTCCATGACCCACACGATGATGCCCTGCTGTGCGAGCAGCTGGTAGAACATCTGGGCACTGCCGCCCCATCGGTTCTGCACCTGTTGGGCATGGGGGCCGGCGTAGGTGTGCTGAAACACCGGGTACCTGTGCGAGGGGTCGAAGTCCGGCGGCTTGAGCATCATCGCTTCCATGACGAAGCCGTCGCGCGTGGTGACCTGCAGGAACTCGGGCACCGCCAGTTGGTAGTCGTCCAGCGTCTCGACCATGTTCTCGTCGACGACGCGCGTCTCGGTACCGTCGGCCGCATACACCCGCAGCTGTGGTGGGGTCTCGATGTCGCTCCACGTATCGAGGTAACGCGCGTATCCCGGGCTGAAGCTGGCCCGGTGCGTGCCCGGTGACTCTGACAGACGGGTCAGGGCGCTTCCGTCCAGGTTCACCCGATAGACATCACTCCCGATCGGGCTCCGTTGCGTGCCGGAGAAGTAGACCGGGTTGTACGCCTCGTCCTCATTCACCCCGTGCAGCGTGCGTAGCTCCCAGTCGCCGTCGGTCACCTGGGTGATCAGGGTGCCATCCGCTTCGTAGTGATACAGGTGCTTCCAGCCCGATCGCTCGCTGAGCCAGACGAAAGTTCCGTCTTCGAGCCACGTCGGGGGGCCGTGGACGTCCACCCAGGCGGGCGTGGTCTCCTGGAGAAGTCGGGTGGTCGTGCCGTTCGCGGGGTCGCCCAGATTGAGGTCGAGCCAGGTCTGCTCCCGGTTCTGCACCTGAAACACCACGTTGTCTCCGTACCGAGACCATCCCACCGACACCACCAGTGCGTCGGTCGGGGTGTAGCGGTCCAGGTCGAGCCAGGTTGTCTCGCCGCCCACGGCCGGGACGACCCCGAGGCGTACCACCGGGTTCGCGTCTCCGGCTTTCGGGTAGTCGGTGACTTCGAGATCCAGCCGATACGGCAAATGGTCGACGACCGTGAACTCCTGCACGGGACTCTCGTCGGTCTGCAGGTAGGCCAATCGTGTCGAGTCCGGACTCCACCAGAAGCCTTTGAAGTCACCCCGACCGTAGATCTCTTCCTGGTAGACCCAGTCAAGTTCGGCGTTGAGCAGATCCGGGCCGCCGCCACGAGTCAGAGCCCATTCGCGGTGATGCATCACGTCGACCACAACGAGATCGTGGTCACGCACGAACGCGACCATGGTCCCATCAGGGCTGAACGTCGGCATGGTCTCGAGCGCCGCGTCTCGGGTCAGGCGCTCCACTTTGCTACCGTCGAGCGGCGAGCGGGTGAAGTAGTACAGATCACGTGAAATGCTCAGGACCAGAGCATCGTGGTCGCTACCCCAGACATACCGTCCCGAGCGCACCGCCCGACGAGCCGCGTCCAGGCTCATGCCCGGCAGGTCGGACAGGGCGCGCTCGAACTCGCCCAGGTCCAGATACGGTTCGCTGTCGCCGGTGACGGCGTCCACCCGTAACAGACCCGTCCGGTCACTATCGGGGTTGCGCTCGCGCAAGAGAAAGTGTGTGTCGCTGAGCCACCGGAGACCGGTCGGCACGCGTCCCGAGAAGTCGACCCGGGTCTCCGGCGCGTAGATGTCGTCAATCGTGAGCATGCGCTGTTGCGCCGGCGCGACGTCGGACAGCAGCAGCGTCGCCAGCGCGACGAGGGTGGCGGGTAGCACACGAGGACGGGTCATGAAGGATCTCCCTTGGCCGGACGAGCTTCTGGCGGCCGGGTTAACATGAACAGCTTAGCAAAAGATGGGACGGGCGGTACCGAGGGTCCGCGGGGAGGATCGATGCGACATCGAGGAGCGGTGATGCTGGCAGCAGTGGTCGGTGCGGCACTGTCGGGCGGGGCTCCAGCCCCAGCCGCGGCGCAAGAGTCCGACGATCGACCCTACTTGCTGGAACGGGTCGACGATGCCGCCATCGTGCAGCTCTACGCCGATGGATTCACGTCGCTGTCCCTGCGCGACAAGACCCTGATCTGGCATCTCTACCAGGCCGCGCTGGCCGGGCGCGACATCTACTACGACCAGCGGTACGAGCATAATCTCGAGATGCGTGAGGTGCTCGAGGAGGTCATCACGCATCCGGCCGGTGTCGACCCCACGACGCTGGACGCCATCCACCACTACACCAAGCTGTTCTGGTTGAATACAGGGCCGTTCAACAATCTGACCGCCCGCAAGTTCATCGTCAACACCACTCCCGCCGCGTTTGGGACCGCCGTCGCCGCCGCGGCCGACGCCGGGGCGACCTTGCCGACTCGCGCCGGGGAAACGGTGGCGCAGATGGTCGCGCGCATGCAGCCTCTGTTCTTCGACGGCGACGTCGACCCGATTGTCACCAACAAGGCGCCGGGGCCGGGCGACGACCTTCTGCTGTCCAGCGCGAACAATCTCTACAAGGATGTCTCGACCGCCGATCTCGACAACTTCGACGAACAGTACCCCTTGACGTCCAGGCTCGTGAAGGTCGACGACCGGTTGGTGGAGGAGGTGTACAAGGTCGGGGGCAAGTACAGCGACGAGATCACGGAGATTGTCCGCCATCTCGAGGCCGCGGCGCCGTTCGCCACGGAGTCGATGGCGAAGGCGCTACGCGCGAACGCCGCCTACTACCGCACCGGTGCCCCGGTGGACCAGCGTGCCTACGATATCGCCTGGGTCGAGGATCAGGCGTCGAGCGTCGACACCATCAACGGGTTCACCGAGGTGTACATGGACGCGCGCGGGGCGAAGGGCGCCTGGGAGGCCCTGGTGTTCTACGTCAATCCGGAAAAGACCGGCGCCATCAAGACGCTGGCCGCCAACGCCCGGTGGTTCGAGGACCGGATGCCGTGGGACCCCAAGTACCGCAAGGAGAGCGTGACCGGCATCACGGCCAACGCCATCGACGTGGTGATAGAGGTCGGTGACTCTGGACCGATTACGCCGATTGGGATCAACTTGCCCAATAACCAGGCGGTGCGTGAGCAATACGGCAGCAAGTCGGTGTCGCTCTCGAATGTGAATGACGCCTACGATCGGTCAAGCCCGGCGAACTACCGACAGGAGTTCACCTGGAGTCCCGAAGAGGCGGAGCGCTCGCGCCGGTGGGGAGGACTCGCCGGTGAGATGACGACGAACATGCACGAGGTCATCGGCCACGCCTCGGGCAAGCTGGCGGAGCGGCTCGGTGGCTCGGCCCAACCGGATTTGAAGGAGCAATACTCGGCCCTGGAAGAAGCGCGGGCCGACCTGGTCGGGTTGTATTTTCTGCCGGACCCCAAGCTGGTCGAACTCGGCGTGTTGCCGGCCGACGCGCAGGAAGAGATTGTTCGAGCGGAGTATGAGGGCTATACCCGAAACGCGTTGCTCCAGCTGCGCCGCATTCGCGAGGGCACCCAGATCGAAGAAGACCACATGCGGAACCGTCAGATGATCGTTCACTGGCTGATGGACAACACCACGGCCATCGAGTCACGAGCCCGCGACGGAAAGACCTTCTACGTGATGACCGACTGGCGAGTGTTCCGGGAAGGTGTCGCCACCTTGCTGGCTGAGGTCCAGCGGATCAAGTCGGAGGGCGATTACGAGGCCGCACGGACGTTGTTCGAGTCATACGGCATCCACTTCGACGGCGCGTTGCGCGATGAAGTGGTCGAACGCGTGGAGTCGGTCGGCCTGCCGTCCTACAGCGGATTCGTGCAGCCGCGGCTGGAGCCGGTCGTTGACGTGGCCGGTGTGATCACGGACGTGCGCATTTCCTACCCGCAGGACTTCACGGCCCAGATGTTGGAGTACTCCGGGAAGAGCATGCCGTAGGTTGTCCTGGCGAGGCGTCCGTCTCCTGAGGACACGCAAGAGCCGGCCCACCTCGCCCGGACCACAGATCTCATTGTGGCGCACGGCTTCAGCCGTGCGATCGCAGGCCTGACGGCCTGCGCCAAGGGCCTCACCCCGGAAATCAGCCCGTTGATTGGCAACTTGCTGGGTTCGTCCGCGGGGCGCGCTTTGTCGCCCGACCTCGCGCCGTCGACTCGTCATTGTCGTAGCCGCGGGTCTCTAGACCCGCCCCCGGGCCCGTCTGACGACCGCCGCGCGGGGCGCATCTACCGCGCCTGGAGAATCTGCCGAAAGCCGGTGATGTTGACGTCGCTGATGCGGGGCGTACCGGGGGGGAGCAGCGACATGTCGAGGAAGTCGGTGTCGTGCTCGAATGCCAACGTCGTGGGGGGGACGAACACGTTCGTGCAGCACTTGAAGCTGCCGCGCGCCTGGCGGCTGGTCCACAATGGGGCTAGTGACCCGCGATAGTACAACGTGTCGCCGCTCCAGTCCTCGAGCAGTCGCATCAGGTTGTGCACGCCCCCGTCGGTGCCGAACGTGATCGGCGTGGCGCCCGGTTTCGTGTAGCTCAGCGATGTCCCGGTCGCGACCCCGAAACGGTAGTAGGTCGGGGCGGCGGGCGCCGGACGGTGCGGCAGATCCAGCGAGTCCCAGTCGTTCCAGGCGGTCGAGAGCAGCGTCACCGCGTCACCGATGATCGCGGCCGAGGTATGCGGATCGCCAAAGCCACCCGTGTTCGCGTTGTAGTGGCCCTGCACGTAGACCGGATTCTCCGACGTGACGGTTAATCCATCCACCGGAAGGTTGCCGAGACCCCCGTTGGTCAGCTTCACGGCGCGCCTGAAGAAGATGGGCGGATTGGCGCGGGCGACGGCGTTCGTCACCGTGCCGGTCACGGTCGCGGTCGCGTCGAGCGGCGAGACCCCGGCCCCGGCCATCGGCGTCATGCCGTACGTGTCCAGGGTTCCATTGCCGTTGACGTCCTCACCAGCTTCGTGAATGCCGTTCGGGGCGCCGGAGAGGCCCGTATTCACGAAGTCCTCGTAGCCGTACTCGCCGGTTTCGGTCAGCAGGAGGTCGTTGTTGGTCCGCCGGTCCGAGAAGTACACGATATAGCCGTCGTCGTTGAGGGCGCTGGGCCCGCTCACGCCGATGGCTCCCGAGAGCCAGCGGGCGAGGTTCCCGATATCCAGCTCGACGAAATGTATCAGCCCGCCCAGGTGCGGGTCCCGGTCCAGCAACGGATCCGCGTCCTCGCGCTCCAGCCCTTCGCGCGCGTCGAACAGCACGTTGGGCCAGTAGTCGGTCGCATCCGGGGCCGCCGGGTAGGGCACACCGCAGTCCGGGCTCTGCCGCACCGCGCCCTCTCGCACATGCTGAAGGCGGATGACGGCATCCGAGTGGGGACGCTGCCCATCACAGAGCCCGTCGCCGCGCACCGCCTGGCCGACGAATCCCAGGTTCAGGAGTTCCGCCGTCACGTCGACCCAGACGCCGGGCCCGGTCTGCATTTCGACCGTGAGAAAGCCGCCCAGCAGGCTCGTGTTCGCCGGAAACCGATACCCCTCGAGAAATTCCGCCGGAAACCCGTCTGCGTCCGCTCCCTCCTTCGACAGGGCGAAGGCCCACGTTGTATTGTCGGCGAGGTTCACCGGTGTGGTGCCGGTGACGCCCGGCAGCGCCGTGATGTCCGTGAGGTCGTCGGACAGCAGAATGCGAAGACTGGCCTGCGAGAAATGGCGCTCCGGGAAGATCGCCGCGCCCGTCGTTTCGCCTGGTCTCGGCCGGCGAATGAGGTCGATGGTCTGTCCGCCGAGTCGCGAGACGGCGAGCGGTAGCGTTCGCGCGCCAGTGCGGCCGTTGAGGACGCGCGAATGATACGTGCCCGTGGACAGATTGAACCAGGTCGGTTCGTTCTGGGCCGATCCCAGCGTGCCCACCAAACTGCCCTCGTTCGCCGCCAGGGCACGATAGGTGCCCGTGGTGGTCGTCATCTCGACCGCGCCGCCCCAGCTATCGACGGGGTATCCGTTCGGCAGATCGGTGCGAATCACGTCGGCGACGGCTGAGACCCGATTCGCGAACCGCAGCGGTCCGCCGTTCGTCGCCGCGAACAGATTGAAGTTGGTGTGGACCATACCGTCCACCGTGAACGCCTGGTCCGGGAACACGCTGACATCCTGCGTGGCAAAGATGCCGAATTCGAAGATCGGCATGCTGACCGTTTGGATCAGCCGCTCCAGGCTGGCTTCGGCTCCGTCGTTGCGGCGGGCCGTCACGGTCAGCGTGTAGGGCGTCACGTGTCCGACGAGCCCGGCGAATGGGCCGGAGGCCACGGTCAACTCGGCCGTGATCGGATCCCCGGCGTCTGGGTCGCCCGATGTCGATGGAAACAGAATCTCGTAGCCTGGCGTCCCGTCCGGTTTCTCGTAGTCGATGTTCGGTAGCAGCGGGGGGCTGGCGAGCAGCGCTCGAACGTCATTTCCGGTCGGATTGGGAGTCGCCACGAAGAGCGCGCCCAGGTCTGATGTCAGCTTCTCGAGCCCGGCCTGCGCCGCGTAGAACGCCTCGGTCCGCCCGAGGTCACCGGCGCTCAGCTGGTTGTCTGACACCACCATGACGCCAAAGCCGATGAGTAGCGACGAGAGCAGCAGCATGACCATCATCGTGGTCAGTAGTGCCATCCCCGCTTCGGTGGTGCTGCGACGCATCACTGATACCGGTCGATGAACGAGAGGCTGCGTAGCGCGACCTGGGTCGTCAGCGTCTGATATTGGTAGCGGCCGGTCCGTTGTTCCCGTTCACGGGGTCGGGTGGTCAGCGAAAGGTTGACCTTGCGGATCTGCGCCGGCGAATTGCCGATGGGGGGTTCAGCGACGCCGGAGGGATTGTTGTAGCCGTCGACCAGGTCAAAGGTGAACTGCAGGTCCTCGACATCGAGTGCCACCGGCCGTGCCGCGCCGTTGTTGATGATCCGCATCAGCTTTGGTGACGTGGCGTCGGTGTTGTCTACGAAGTACGTGATCATCCAAATCCGTCGGGCCGTCGTGGTGGGGTAGGTGCCCGGCGTGTCCTGGAGGTGCAGGATGGTGCCGGCCGGTGCGACGCGCTGATTCAGGTTCATCGAATCGCTGGCACCGAACACAACCGTCCGGGCGTCGACCATCGACGTGACGTGCTGCATCGCGTGACCGAGCGGATTGGAGAACAGAATGAGATCGCCAGCCGCGATGCCATTCTCCTCGTCGGTGATCGACATGGCGCCGTTGACCGTCATCGTCGACCCGTCGACCCGTCGGCCGCGATACCGTCCAGCGCGAACTCGTCGAGCGCCAGTCGCTGGTCGGCGTAGAGCAGGGTCACGATATCGGTGCCGACCAGGGCACCCAACCCCGGCCCGGGGTTCAGCGCCGGGATGGCCACCGCGTCGGCGGCGAACGTCATTCCACCGGAACCCGGTCTGACGACTGGCGTGATCCCCGCTCCGGACGGCATCGGTATGCCGCCGAGCGGAATCCCCTGCCCGGTCTGTATCAAGTCTCGGGTCATCTGGTTCAATCCGCTCCGGACGTTGTGCTGCATGTCGGCCACCGACACGGCCGTCTCGCTCATCCGGACCCCGTCATTCAACGCCACCATCGTCGTGCGAGAATGACCAGCGTCAGCCCCACGCCGATCAACAGTTCCATCAGCCCGAAGCCTCGCTGGGAGGCCATGTCGCGTCCGTCGATGCGAGCGGCGCGCTGGGGCGATCGGTTGCGAAGCACGATGTCAGGGCGGGTCAAGAGAAGGCCGAGATGTAGGTCAACAGCTCGTATTCGCGCTGGGAGTCGCCGTAAGGGTACCTGACGATGACGCGAATCTGCCGCAAGTTGGGATTGAGGTCGGTGATTTCGATCTCGCGGCTGTAGCCGTCCAACGTGAGCGTCGCATCGTCCGCCGTGCCGGCCAGGCCGTCAGCGCCAGGCTGGACCAGGACCTCGACGGGGCCATCATCAGGAGTGTTCACCAGGCCGTCCGGGCCGGGATGCGCGACCGGATGGGCGCCGTTGAGGAAAATCCCGCCCGCCGTCTGGTTGCGCACCTGACCCCACGTGCGGGTGAGCGTGTCGCGGGCCAGGAAGACGCTCTCGATGCCCTCCGTCGCTTTCTCCTTCGCGATCAGCAACTCGTCGCCCCGGTTCAGTGCCAACATGCCATACGAGAAGACCCCGGCCAGCGACAGGAGGCCAGTGGTCATGATCGCCAGCGCGAAGAGGGTTTCGACGAGTGTGAACCCGCTGACCTCGCCGGGAGTCGCTCGGCCTGGCGTGCTGCTCGTGGCGCGTGTGAACCGGGTCACTGTTCTACCCACGTCGTGCCGTTCCAGCTGTAGCCTCGCACTTGACCGGTGCCGCCGAACACCGTGACCGCACGCGCCGACAACGGCGAGGTCCTGGAGCCCCAGGAACATCGTGCCGCTCAGCGTGGCCCCGGCTCCATCAACCAGCATGCCATCGACGATGAAGTAGGGCGTTTCGTTACCGAAGGCAACCGGGGCGGTCGCACCAAACCTGTCCGGCGTGTCAGGCACGGTATCGAACCGGACAAACTCAAGGTTGCCTTCCAGAAAGAACTGGTTGACCAGCGTAGTCCCGCTCGGGATGTCGAGTTGCGTCGTTCGCACCTCGTTCGGGGGGACCGACCTGCATGGTGCGGCGCCGATTGGTCGCCAGGTCGCGAGCCTGTCGCAGTCGGGACAAGACCCCGGCCAGCGCCGCATCGCCCCGCGTGCTTTCCAGGACGTGACCGATGCTGATGGTGGCCGTCGCGAGTAGCACGGATCCGAGCGCGGCGACCAGCATGACCTCCACCAGCGTGAATCCGGTCTCGATCGCCGCGGGCGTTCTGCCCGGCGACTCGCTGGAACGCTCCACTACCGCAACCAGCCGGGCGGGACGTTGGCCCGTCTGGCCTCAGTGCGAATGTCCTCGAACTCCTGGGTCAGGTCGTCAAGCTGGCGCTGCGTGTCGGCGAGCTCATCCACCGCAGCCTCCCGATCTTGTTCGAGCACGGCGCGCTGCGCCGGGTCGTCGCGGGAGGTGAAGTCCGTCCACAACGTATCGACCCGGTTTTGCAGCGCCTCGGCCATCAACTCGCCGCGTTGCTGGGCCTGACGCACCGCGCTGACTCTGTTGCGCCAGCTGTCTTCGTCGGCCGGCGTGGCGACCGCGTCGGCCGACTCGTCGGCCGTGGCCGGTTCAGTCGGGTTGCTCGGGGGCGGTGCGGCGATGCCGGTGGTGAGCCGTCCGCCGCCCCTGAGGTCCGCGTTCGTGTACGCCTTCTTTTCGTTGCTGTCGCCTTCGGCCTTCTTGGCTAGTTCGGCCCGACGTGACTTTTCTTGCCGCGCGAGCGCCGCCAGCGACTGGGCCGTCACCTCTGAACTGCCCACCGCCAGCAGCACGCCGGCGATGCAGCCGAGCATACGTGGTGTCATGTGTCTTCCCTGCTACGGGACCACGACGAGCCCCACACGGATACGCGTACAGTCTAAGCGCACATGCGGTGCGTCGCAACGTAACCACTGAGTCCCGAACACGGCGCTTTTCTCGCGAGAGCCTCTCAGGGGGCTCGTGACCGCTCCGTGTCTGAGCCGATGGGGCGAGCGAGTTGCTCCATCCGGTCGCGGATATTGTCCGCGTCGTCCGACGTGAGCTCTATATCCAGGTATCGGGCGTAGGCAGTCATCGCGTCAGCTGGTCGGTCGAGTGCCTCGTAGCTCTTGGCGATGGAGAGATAGAAACGAGCTTGGTCGGGCGCTAGTCTGGTCGCGACCAGACAATTCTGGATCGCGCCTCGGTAGTCGCCCCGCTCGTGCAGCGCGCGAGCCATGTTGTAGCGGGTGGCGTGGTCCTCCGGTCGCATCTCGACCGCGCGTCGATAGCGTGTCGCGGCACGACTCCACCACCCAAGCTCAGCCAGGGTGTGGGCGAAGTTGAAATGGTAGGCCCACCGTCCGGGGTCCAGACGGACCGCTTCCTCGAAATGCGTGAGTGCCGCCTCTGCCTCTCCGAGTCGGACCAGGGTCTGGCCCAGGTTGTTGTGGGCCCGTGCATCGGCGGGGGTGCGGACGGTCGCTTCGGCGAACTGCGCGCGTGCGGTGCCAAAGGCGCCCGCGTCGAACGCCCGATTGCCAGCGTCCATGAGCTCCAGGAAGGGTACTGGGGTCGGGGCGGATTCCTCGGCCGTGGTGTTCTCAGATGATGCCGCCGGTCGCGAGTGACATGAGCGCTTCGGTCAGGGCGCCCCCCGGGGTTTGCACTGCCTCCTTGCGGGCTCGTTGGTTCTGTTCGTCCTGGCCACGTTGGGCCACATAGCCGGACTCGAGCGTCGTTGTGGCCGCACGCACGGCCGAGGCTTCTACCGTCCGGCGGTTGCCCCCCTCGCCGAAACCTTCCGCGTGAACGAGTACGCGTCCGTTCCCGTCGGCCGCCGGGTCGCCGTCGGTCTCGCCGGGGTCGTCTCCGACCCAGACCACCACGTAGCCCAACGCCATGATCGGCTTGGACGGCAGCAGCAAATCCAGCGGTCCATGGGCGTAGACCTACCAGACCGGGCGGTTCCCGTTCGCCACGCCATACCTGGCATCGGTGTCCGCTTGCAGGGTCGCGGTCAGGGCAATGAGATCCGCCGACGTGCCGTCGGGGAGCAGATACGGGGGATCGTCGATGAAACCTGACGACCGCCCTCCGGTCAGGACGACGCTCCAACTGGGCTCCCGAATCAGGTCCTGGATGCTTCGTTCCGCGCCGGCGTCAGCGGTATACAGCGCCTGCTGCCCAGTCTGAAAATTGTGGGTCAGCATCGTTTCGGTGGTCGTGTTCAGGACCATCGCGGCGCCCAAAGCGCTGAGCATCAAGGTGGCCATCAGGCTCACGATGAGCGCGGCGCCGGTGGATCGCCCGCGGCAAACACGCAGTTGCTCAGGCCGGTGGCGGGTTGCGGTG
>JAPYUM010000057.1:0-3284 GCA_029940535.1 Vicinamibacterales bacterium | reverse complement strand
GCGGTGAGCCACCGGTGCCAAGCCAGGCGCCGTGCTTGTCCAGAAAGTCCACATAATATGGAGTGTTTGTTTCCAGCGTGGCGGCCGGAGACGGGAGGAGGCCTGGCCCGCCGGCGGCCTGCGGCACAATGCTGATGTCGGTGGTCGAATCAGACAACGGAAGGCCCAATTCGCCGTCCGGGAGCGACTCGAATCCCCAGGTCAGCGCACGGAGTTGTTCCATCTTGTCGACTGCCAGCACCGCGGTGGTGGTTCTGGCCTCGGCGTTGTGGTTCGCGAGCGCCGCCACCGCGAACAGCTGGGCGACACCAACGGACACCGCCGTGAGCACGCCGATCGATATCAAGGTCTCAACGAAGCCGAAGCCACGTTCATCGCACCAGCGCGATTCTTCCGAGTGCATTGACCGTAATCTCCTGAATCGCACCGTTTCGTTCGACCTGCACGACACCGTCGGTGGTCATGGTCTGGACGGTGCCGTTGACGACCAGGCGGGTCGTGCCGTCGGGTGAGAACTCCAACTCGGGACCGAGCAGCGCGTCGATACTGGAGTCGAGACGTCGGAGTGGGCCGTCATGCTCCGGGGTGGCCCTGTCGTTGTCTCTGGGCGCCGGGAACCCATACTGCGATTCGTCGCAGCGGCTGCCGGCGCCGTCCGTGGCCACGATGCCGGTGACCTCTACGAGCCGATACTGTCCATCTTCCGGACAGTTCAGCTTGACTCGCATAGGTCGGTTCGCCGACACCGCTCGCATGCGCGCCGTTTGGAGCTCGCGTTCCACCTCACGGGTGGCGTTGCCCAGCTCAAGGGAGTCGAGCGCGGCCTTGCCAGCGGGGAGGGCAATCGCGAACATCGTGCCCATCAAGAGGGTCGACATCATGATCTCCATCAGGGAGAAGCCATGCTCGCGGCGGTCAGTTCGAGGTGCGTGTGGTCGCCTTACCATCGACAAGAGCTAGCACAAGAGCGTTGCCAAGGATGTGTCAATTGAGGACATGAAGTCGTAAAGCGTTGCAAGACAATGGTTTGACGCCGTAGTGTGTTCGTGAATAGGGGCCAGGCGGCCGTTTCTTGGACCGCACAAAGTTACGGATGTGTACGTGACGCCGGCAGCGTGTCTCATCATTGTCACCGTTGTCGCATCGCGTTCGCTCGTGACTCACCGGATTGACCCATTTCGGGGCACACGAGGAAGGACAAGAGCATGGATACGTCGGTCGACCTTCTGGCGTTCGGCCCGCATCCGGACGATATAGAAATCGGCATCGGTGGCACCGTCTCCAAACAGGCCCGATCCGGACATCGCGTTGGCTTGTGCGACCTGACGCGCGGTGAACTCGGTAGCAACGGCACGGTGGACGAACGGCGGTCGGAAGCAGATGCCGGTGCCGCGGTGTTGGGCGCCGCGTGGCGCGAGAACCTCGAGTGGCCCGATGGTGAGATCGGTGGGCCCGACCAGATACGGAGCGCGGTCGAGTTCCTGCGGCGCACCCGTCCCGCCACCGTGCTCATTCCTCACTGGGCCGACCGCCATCCGGACCACGTGGCCGCCAGCCAGCTGCTCACGCGGGCGGTCTTCATGAGTGGGTTGAGAAAATACATCGCCGCGGGCGATCCGTGGCGGCCTGATTGGGTGTGTTACTACTTCATCAATGGGACGGCCACGCCATCGTTTGTGGTCGACGTGTCGGATGATTACGAGACCAAACGCCGGGCGCTCGACTGCCATCGCAGCCAGTTCACCCCGGAGGGAGCGGATACCGTCTCGACTCGGCTCACCACCTCCCTATTTCGGCAGTTGATCGAGACCCGGGACGCCGGTTTCGGCGTCTCAGTCGGAGTGGCGTTCGCGGAAGGGTTCATCGTCAAGGAGCCGATCCTCCGCTCAGACGTGATGAAATAGGTCCGCTTGCGTCCCGATCAGGGGCCTTTTGAGGGCGGCTCACATATCTCATGAATGTCGGTATCGTCTGTTATGCGTCGGTGGGTGGAAGCGGAATCGTGGCGACCGAGCTCGCCAAAGCGCTGGCCGACCGTGGACATCAAGTCCGGTTGATCAGCACGGAGATGCCGTTCCGGGGGCCCGAGTATCACGTCGGGCTGGCCTTTCATGCGGTGCAAACGCCCGGGTATCCGCTGTTTCGCGAACCGCAGTACCTGCTGTCGCTGGCGAACAAGATCGTGCAGGTGAGTCGTGAACACGAGCTGGACATCATTCACGCCCACTACGCGATTCCGCACGCCGCCGCCGCATATCTGGCCCGCCAGATACTGGCGAATACCCCTGGTGTCAAAGTGCCTTGCGTCATCACGACGTTGCATGGCACCGACGTCACCTTGATCGGAAGCGATAGTTCGTATTCCGAGACGGCGGCGTTTTGCATCGACCAGTCCGACGGCGTGACCGCCGTGTCCCGCAGTCTGCGCGACGACACGTACCGTCAGCTGTCCGTGCGGGCCGATATTCAGGTCATCCCGAATTTTCTGGACTGTGGGATTCATCGGCGGTCGTCCGATCCGGCACTGCGTGCCCGGTTCACCGGAGGCGATGCGGAGGTTCGCCTTGTCATTCATGTCTCGAATTTCAGACCCGTGAAGCGGACCGATGCGGTGGTCGACATTTTCGCCCGTATCCACGAACGCGTGCCGTCGCGGTTGCTGCTCGTCGGGGACGGGCCCGACCTCGACAAGGCCGGCCGCCGCGCGCGTGAGCTGGGGGTGGCCGACGCCGTGGAGCAGCTCGGCGAACAGGAGCAGGTGGTGCCGCTCCTCTCACTGGTCGACCTGTTTCTCTTGCCGTCGGCGCAGGAGAGTTTCGGTCTGGCCGCCCTGGAGGCGATGGCCTGTCAGGTGCCAGTCGTGGCGTCCAACGTGGGCGGCCTGCCCGAGGTGATTGACCACGGAGTCACCGGCTACTTGCACCCGTTCGATGCGGCCGAGGCCATGGCCGACAGTGCGGTAACGCTGCTGACGGACTCGGCGCTGCATCAACGGGTTTCCGAAGCGGCGCTCGCCGCGGTGTTACAGCGGTTCTGCGCCAACGCCATCGTGCCCCAGTACGAGGCGTTCTACGGTCAGGTGATCGACCGGCAGTCGTCCCAGCCCGCCACACGGTCGTAGGCCCGTCTGCCGAGGCGCCGGACCCAGGATATACTCGAATCATCATGAAAAATCGTCTTGTCGCGTGCTGCGCTCTGGCCGTGGGGGTCGGCCTTGCCGTTCTCTCGGCCCAGCCCGCCGACCGCCTCAGCGGTCGGACCGAGCTGGGTCTGGTGCTACGTCA
>JAPYUM010000193.1 GCA_029940535.1 Vicinamibacterales bacterium | reverse complement strand
ACCGGCATCAGGGCCCGTTCCCTGAACCACGTCAACGTCGGGGTCAGCGACCTGTCGCGTTCCGAGACCTTCTACCGAAATCTGCTCGGGTTGCCGGCCCGTCGCTACATCGTCGGTGACGCCTATGCGCTCGATTTCCCGGACGGCGGCCTCATCAGTCTGTGTCCAACCGAGGGGGGCAACTGCAGCCTCACCGCCGGCAACGCCGTCGCCGGAGAGATCGACCACTTTGGCGTCGGCGTCGAAAACTTTGACGCCGAGCGCGTCGCCTCCCAACTCGAAGACGCCGGGGTGGAGGGGGTGAGTCAAGCCGGGTCGACCAGCGTCATCGTACGGGACCCCGACGGCCTGATCGTGCAGCTCTCGGCCGTGACCGAGCAGTTCGAGGGGACCCCGCCGAACCGGAACTGCTAGTGCTCTGACGCCGGATTGGTCTCGCTCTTGCATCGTCAGGCCAGTGGGGACCTCTGGCCCGATTGACGCGGGGCGGTTTGCGGAAAAACACACACGAACGGCAAAATTCCCCACCTCGACGCCGGCTAAGGATCCGATCAGGAATGACAACCGCCTCTACCGCACGACTCATTGCCGCCCTGTGCACCTTGACATTGCTGTGGGAACCGGCGCTGGCGCTCGCCCAAGACTCGCTGCAGCCGCTGGGGTGGGATGACCAGATCAGGCTTCCGGAGGCGGTCGACCAGAACGCCGACCCGCACATCGTCGAGGTCGCCCTGGAGGCGCGGCTGGCCACGGTGACGATCGCGCCAGGGGTCGAGGTCGAGGCCTGGACCTACAACGGCACTATTCCGGGCCCGCTGATTCGAGCGCAGGTAGGTGACCGAGTCATCGTCCACTACACCAACAACCTACCCCGGCCCAGCACCGTGCACTGGCACGGCCTCCGCGTGCCGATAGAGATGGACGGCGTCCCCGGATACTCGCAGCCACCGGTCGAAGTTGGCGACGCGTTCACGTACGACTTCATCGTGCCGGACGCCGGTATCTTCTGGTATCACCCACACGTGATGTCGGCGGCCCAGGTGGGATTCGGGCTCTACGGAGCGTTCGTGGTCGAAGACCCGGAGGAGGATCTCGGGATCGCGGACGAGTTGGTCATCGTGCTCAGCGACATCGACGCGGACGACGACGGCGAACTGCGGTCGCCGGACACCGGCGGCTCGTTGGGCATGGTGTTTGGCCGCGAGGGCAACCACGTTCTCGTGAACGGCCGGCAACATCCCACGCTCGCGGCCCGAGCCGGGGCCCCGCAGCGCTGGCGGATTGTCAACGCCGCCAAGAGCCGCTATTTCATGCTCGACCTTGGAGCTGGACATGTCTTCCGGAAGATCGGCGGTGACGGCGGTCTGACCGAGTATTCCGAGGACCACGACTTCCTCGTCTTGGGCGCGGGCGAGCGGGCGGATGTGCTGGTCACCCCGGCCGCGGAACCAGGCGAATCCCTGATGCTTCGGTCGGTGTTGCATGACCGTGGTTTCGGGAGCACCGAGTACCGCGATGTCGAGGATCTGGTCGCCATCACGATGGCCGACATGCCCCCGTATGACGCAGGGCCACTCCCAGACACCCGACGCGAGATCGTCCCCTACTCCGCCGAGGGGGCCACCGCCGTCGCCCTGACGCTGACGCTCGTTCAGGATCCCCGCGACCGGTCGTTCGAGTACCGCATCAACGACCGCCCGGGGTGGAACGCCACACCGGTACCAGCGAGTCCGGGCGAGGTGCAACTCTGGACGGTCGAAAACACGACAAAGTGGTCACACCCCCTCCATCTCCACGGGTTCTTCTTCCTGGTGTTGGACGAGAACGACGAACCGGTCCGCCCGCTGGAGTGGAAGGACACCGTCGACATTCCGTTCGAGCGGACCCGGCGTCTACTGGTGCGTTTCGACGATCGTCCCGGCACCTGGATTTTCCACTGTCACATCCTCGACCACGCCGAGGGCGGCATGCTGAGCGCGGTGCAGCTCGGACTACCGCTCAGTGAATTCACGCCGTTAGCGGACCACTAGTTCCCACCCACCTGGTAGATGCTGTCAAACAGGTCGAGCTTCGCCTCGCGGACCTTGCTGGTCGCCGCCGTCCCATCGGTCGCGAAATGGATGGCCGGCTCTGACGCTCGCTCGTACTTCGGCCACTCGGGCAGGCCCTCGCCGTTCGGGTTCCCGGTGGTGGCGAAGTTCACCCAGTACTGTGACATCTGCTGCGACAACTCGTGGTCGCGGTCGTTCCACTCGATGCCCACGAGCCCGACGTTGCCGAACGCATAGGCGAGATCGCCAGAGTGGTAGGTGCCCGCGCCGCGGCGTCCGGCGGCATACTCGAGCTCCGGTCCGTCTGGACGATACAGGCGGAACACCGGCGGGGCGTGACTGAAGTGATACAGATACACGTCGTTCGTCTCGCCCATCGCCCGGGCCCACGCACGCATCTGCCAGGTAAAGCTGCGGTCGGCGGCAATCGCCTGACCGACGGTCCGCGTGGATGACGCCACCTCGTCCGCATACGCCGCTAGCACCGCGTCGGCCTGACCGCCATACTGACTCCGGATGCCCGCGACAAACTCATCGTGCGGCGGTTCGGGCATACCGGCATACAACGTGGTGCCCTCGTCGGACATCGATCCGAGGATCACCGGCACATCATTCTGCTCGCCGGTCGAAAAGATGTCGTCGGCCAGGGTCGGCATGACCCAGCCGTCCACCAGCAAACCCGTCCCGCGTCCGGCTGCCGTCTGGGCCGCCATGACCGCCTCGGGCGTGGCCGCTCGCAGGGCCGCGGTCGCATCCGGCCCCTCACCCGCCACACCGAGCTCGGCCGAGATCGCCAACCCCACGTCGTGGCCGGAGGTGGCAGTCGCGACACCGCCGGCCGCCGACAGATGGGATCGGGGCGCCCCGAAACAGCCACCCGAATGGCCAATCGCCCTGTGGAACAGACCACGCGCCAGAGGCGAGGCCTGCAGCGCGCAGATCGACCACGACCCGGCCGACTGCCCGAAGATGGTGATGTTGTCGGGGTCGCCGCCAAAGGCGGCGATGTTGTCGCGCACCCAGGTCAGGGTGGCAACGTGGTCGAGGATGCCGTAGTTCCCGGACGAGCCATGCTCCGACTCGGCGGTCAGCACCGGGTGGGCCAGGAATCCGAGGGGACCCAACCGGTAATTGGCGGTCACCATCAACACGCCTTTCTTCGCCATGGCGGTGCCGTCGAACATCGTCGCGCTCCCGACCCCGGAAAGGAGGGAGCAGCCAGGCGGGCTGTGACCGACGCCGCAACGCCGCCAGACGGGCGCCTCGTCGGAAAACCTACGGCCTCGTTTCAACAACCTCCACACTGAACCACCGAAAACCACTGTAGGTGGCGGTCCCGTCGATGCGGGTCACGGTCTCGCGGTTGTCGTACCGTTCGCGCATCTCGACGGGGACGAGCCGCGCGGGCCCTTCGTCGCCCGCGCCGTCGACGACTTCGAAGCGCACCGCGATGACCGCTTTGACGGCGGCGTCGTCCACAACCAGTTCAGTCGCGAGCACCCGCCCCGTAGCCGAGTCGAGCCAGAAACGGCCCTGCGTCGGCATGTTCCGTCCGTCTCCACCACGCAATACCGTCGTCGGCCACGTCTCACGATAGCCAAGCACCTGAACGCCGGCGCCGTCGTCTGGCTCCGGTCGGTCGAGCCCGAGCGGGGGCGAGGTGTCGTTGACCAGCTCGAACGCGAACCGCGACTTGTGGGACGCGCGCAGAAACAGCAGGGCGTAGGTGGGCGTGTTGAAGTTCCGCGCGACGTTGCCCAGGTTGTAGCGGGCGCTTTCGGCCCGAATGGTCGCAATCTGTCGGTTTGTCGAGGCCGGCGCGTTCAGAAAGAGGTTGGCCAACCGCTCGTCTCGGTCACGCACGGCCCGGCGGTCGACCTCGTACACGTCGCGAAACCCGTAGTAGCGCTGCTCGCCCTCTGGCCGGAACAACAGGAAATCTGACTGCAGGACGCGGCGCCGGGCCCGACCCGGCCCTCCCCGCACACGTTGCTCGTAGCGCTCCTCGGCGACCATCCCATTGAGCTGGGTGTGCAGCATCTCGACATAGGACGTGGCGCGCGTGAGCAGGTCGACCACCGACGGCTCCTGCGCTCGGCCGACCGCCAGCGCCACCAGGACCATCACGGCCATGAGCACCCGCCTAGGCCTCCTCCATGCGCCGAGGCTTCGGCGGGCAGGCCTACGCATAGACTCTGGGATCACCTGGTTCAACATCCGCTTCGACACCCGCGGCCCCAGGCGCCGCGGGCGCGCACGTCAGAGTCAGGGTGTCTGGCAGACGAAGTTCGCGGCGTCGTCGGTGCTGCCATTCCCGGAATACACCGCCTGCTGCGGATACGGGCACAGCGGACGGGTGCGATCGACGGCTCCATCGCGCGTCCGTGACGCGATGATTTGGTCTGGTGCGTTGCCCTGCTCCACCCACTCTTCCATCACGGTCAGCGCATCAAAGGCGTTCGGCCCCTCGCCGCCGGCGCAGTGGCCCATTCCGGGGGCCATGAACAACCGGAACCCATCGCGGACCAT
>JAPYUM010000192.1:2365-4616 GCA_029940535.1 Vicinamibacterales bacterium | reverse complement strand
TCGGCTGGGTCTACCGACGCGCTCTACCGCGTGAAAGGCGACGTGGTGCGGCGCGGCATGCGGTCTCGCTTCGACCTGGATTTCCCGGTGTTCGAGAAGCGGAGATTCCAGCACGGCGCGGTCGATGACGATGTGTTTCGCGGTCGTTTCGCGGTGCCCCCCGAACGATACCGCGCCCATTTCCTGGCCCGGTACGGCCAAGCCCGGCCCTAACCCGGCTATCGGATCGCATGGACCACTGGGTGCGTTCGCTCCGGCGATCGAAGGTGTCGCGGTTGGCCGACCGGCCGATCGGGGTCGTCCACGAGCAGGAGCGGAGGCCGAGCGGCGATATCGTCGATGCGGCCGCCGTCTTCCTGGCCGGGGCTGAGTGCCCGTTCAGTTGTGTGTTCTGCGACCTCTGGCAGCAGACGTTGAGCGGTCACACCCCACCCGGTTCACTGGCCCGGCAGTTGGAGGAGGCGCTTCGTGAGATTGGACAGCGCTCGCTGATCAAGCTCTACAACGCGAGCAACTTCTTCGACCCGGCGGCGGTACCCCCGGCCGACCACACGTCGATGCTGCGGCTCTTGAAGGGTTTTGCGCAGGTCACGGTCGAATGCCACCCGCGGTTCATCACCGACGACTGCTTCGCGTTCGCCGACCGGCTCGATGGCGCCCTGCAGGTCGGGGTCGGGCTGGAGACCGTACATCCCGCGGCGTTACCACGGCTCAATAAGAAGATGACGCTCGCGGACTTCGACGCGGCGACGTCCGCGTTGAGAGCACACGAGATCGGTCTTCGGGTCTTTGTGCTGCTCGGATGCCCGTTCATCGCTGATGAAGAACAGCTCGATTGGACCCTTCGCTCGGTGGAGCACGCCGCGGAGCGTGGCGCCAGCATGATTTCCATCATTCCGATGCGAGGGGGAAATGGTGCGCTCGAATCGTTGGCGGCCGAAGGCGTGTGGCGTCCCGTGACGCTCGATCTGGCCGAGGACGCATTCGACCAGGCGCTTCGCTTGAATCTGGACGACGCGGTCGTGCAGCTGGACCTCTGGGACCTCGAGCGGCTGGCGGTCTGCTCCGACTGCCTCGAGGCCCGGGCAAACCGGATCGGCGCCATGAATCTAACCGGGCTGTCGGAATCACGTGTCGCGTGCGCCTCGTGTGGCGTCGGCACCGCTCGCGACCGACCTCGCCCCCCTGAAGCCTGAAACCCGTTCCCGCCCCTAGCCACGCCATTGACAACCCCCTACGACGTCGCCGTCATCGGTTCCGGCTTCGCCGGATCCCTCCTGGCCAGACTGCTGGCGCTGCGTGGGCGCTCGGTGCTGCTGCTCGAACGCGCCCGCCACCCGCGGTTTTCGCTCGGCGAGTCATCGACACCGCTGGCGGCGCTGGCGCTCGAGCGCCTTGCGGCCCGGTATCAGCAGCCGGACCTGCATAGCTTGGCCGCCCACGGCCGGTGGCGCCGAGCGCTGCCGGGTCTCCGCTGCGGTCTGAAGCGCGGCTTCACGTTTTACCGCCATCATCCCGACTGCGCGTATCGCAACAGCCAGGCGAACGAGGCGCGGATGCTGGTATCGGCCAGTCCGGACGCCGGCGTTGCTGATTGTCACTGGTTGCGGGCCGATGTGGACGCGCACCTGGTGGCGCAGGCCCGCGCGGCCGGCGTCGACTACCGCGACCAGTTCGAAGTGGTGTCCGTCGAGGAGACTCGTGACCACCTGCGGCTGAGCGGGCGGCACCAGGGCGACGCGGTCGAATGTGATGCGCGGTTCGTGGTGGACGCCTCCGGGGCCGGGGAAGTGCTGGCGCGAGCGTTCGGTATCGAGCCGGAGGCCACCGAGGTCGCTTTCTCGACCCGACTCTTGTATGGCCACTTCGAGGGAGTGACTCCGTTTGCCGACGCGGCGACCGCGGCCGGCGCGATCTTGCCGAGTGGTCCGTATCCCGACGACTGGGCGGCCGTGCACCATCTGCTGGACGAGGGGTGGCTGTATGCGTTGCGCTTCGACGACGGTCTCGTGAGCGCCGGACTCCTCATTGATCACGCGACCGTCGAGTCGGGGTCGGGAGCGGGCGCGCGTGACCCCGGTTCGCAGTGGCACCGTGTGTTGTCGCGGTATCCGACGCTCGAATCAGCCTTTGCCGGCGCCCGCCCGCTGTCCCCTGGAATGTGCGCCACCGGACGGCTCCAGCGCCGGCGCTGTCGTGCCGTGGGCGAGCGATGGGCCATGCTGCCGCAGACGTTCGCCTTCTTCGACCC
>JAPYUM010000192.1:0-2265 GCA_029940535.1 Vicinamibacterales bacterium | reverse complement strand
GGAAATGCAGGAGCGGCTGCCCCGTTTGCGGACTAGCCTCTGAGATTCTCTATTCCGTGACGGTGACGGTCACGTCGTAGGCGACATCCAGGGCGCCGTCGGCGGCGAGGCAGCGAAGCACATACGTGCCGGGGGCGTCGAACGTGGCCTCGGTCACCCAGGTGTCGTCGTCCGGCGGGTCGGGGTTGATGAAGTGGGGGGCCCAGGGTGAGTAGGCGCCCGTTCGAGTATCTTCCCAGACGGTCACCTGCGGTGGGTCGAAGTCGACGCTGCTCTCCCCGCGGTACACAAACCACGAGACACGGAGGCCGGTTTCCGTGTTCACGGTGACCCGGCGGCTGGGGCGCCATCGGCGGGTCAAGTTTGGGTCGAATCGCGCGAAGCGCTTGCGAGGCGACTCCGGCACGCCGTCATCCTCGGCGACGGCGGTCAGCGTCAATGGTTCGCCGACCCGGACGGTGCGGCTCATTCCGCCGTCGACCCGGAGGCTGGGTCCCGTGTTGGCGCGGATGGCTGGGCTGCTCGTACCGGCCCCAAGGGCGCCGTTCTCCGAGGCCCGTACCATCGAGTCCACATAGTAGTCTTGCCGCAGCGTCGCGTAGGCCCGCTCCGTGACGCCGTTGACCGTGAGCGTCCAGGTCAGTTCGTCGTCAACGCCGAACTCATCGGGTACCGGCACTCGGAACACGAACCGGTTGCGTCGCGGCTGAAAGTGGGTCGGTTGCCCCAGGTCCGGTCCCCCCGGCTCCATGTTGTTGTCCGGCCCGGCCGGGACCGTGGGCGTCTCCTCCCAGTTGCGGTTCATGTACCCGAACAAGAAATACCGCGACCCGTCGACGTCTTCCTCCCAGCCTTCGTAGGCGGGGGAGATGTTTTGACCGCTGGTGTAGGACAGCCGCTGAGCGTCGGCCTGGGCGGGAGTCAAGACGGCCAGCGTCAGAACGAGTGTGCCGATGGTGGGCGTCAGTCGAGGACGACGCGCGAAAGTGCCATGCATGGGCGGTTTCCTTACTCGATACGCGACGCGGAGCGGAGCTACTCGGTCACGATCACGGTGAGATTGTGCGCCACGTCCAGCGCCCCGTCGCTTGCCACGCATCGAAGCACGTAGGTGCCGGGCGTGTCGAAGGTGGCCTCGGTCACCCAACGGTCATCCGCCGGGGCATCCGGGTTGAGAAAATGCGGCGCCCAGGGTGAGTAGGCGCCGGTGCGGGTGTCCTCCCAGACTTTGATCTGTCGTGGTTCGAAGGTCGCGGCAGCAGCCCCTCGATAGACGAACCAGGACACGCGCAAGCCGTTTTCGGTGCTGACGGTGTTGCGTTGATGTGGACGCCACCGCTGCGTCTGCCGCGGATTGCGTTGCGCCCGCCGGCGGCGCCGAGACTCGGGCACGCCGTCGTCGGTCGCCACCGCGACCAAGGTCAACGGCTCGCCGACCCGGACGGTTCGGTCCGCATCGCCCTCGACGCGCAGGGTCGGCCCCACATTGGCGCGGATGGTCGGGTTGCTCGACCCGGCCCCGAGGGCACCGTGCTCGGATGCCCGCACGATGTCGTCGACGAAATAGTCCTGCCGCAGCGAGGCGTAGGCGCGTTCGGTGACGCCGTTGACCGTCAGGGTCCAGACCAGTTCGTCGTCCGCACCGAAGTCGTCGGGCACCGGCACCCGGAAGACGAACCGGTTTCGGCGTGGGAGAAAGCGTGTCGGTTGTCCGTGGTCGGGGCCCGCCGGTTCCATGGCGTTGTCAGGCCCCACCGGGATCGTCGGTTCTTCCTCCCAGTTGCGGTTCATGTACCCGAACAGGAAATACCGAGACCCATCGACATCCGCTTCCCACCCCTCGTAGGCCGGTGAGACATTCTGCCCGGACGAATACGTGAGCCGCTGCGCCGCAACGGACGACGGCGCCAGCAGGATGGACAGACCGATGATCCACGCGCCAGGCACGAGCCGGCGTCGACACCGGTGCGTGCTTCGCAGGGCGAAATGTGTGAGCAGGTTCATAGGGCCAGGTTGGGTCGAAGGGAAACGAGCCGCCCCCGGGAGAGAGCGGCTCGCCCTCTCCCGGGGATGGGTCACCAACGGGTCACGAGCCCGGTCGTTCGCGACCGTGGCGCGCGGTTGAGGTCCGTCTACTGTTGCTGCCCGGCGGTATCTGCCGTGTCGGCGGTACCGTCTTCAGCGTCGTCTTCGGCTTCGTCGTCATCAGAGACGTCGGCGATCGTGAGGTCGTCATACGCGCACAGCGGGCAGCCGATGACATGG
>JAPYUM010000191.1 GCA_029940535.1 Vicinamibacterales bacterium | reverse complement strand
ATCATCGCCGCATCAGAGGCGCAGCCTGCCTGTTCAACGTCAAGTTGACAATGCCCCGTCGTGGTGTCCGCGAACGTGCGCGAACAGGACTTCTCCGTGAAGCCGTGCACCGGCGGTTCCGCCTGGGGGTGATCCAAGAGGAAGAGGAAGGCCTGAGGTCGCAGAACAGACGTTCGGTCATCACTCCGAGCGCGTCGGTGTGTCGGACACGCTGTGGTTCCACGCCAGCGCGGAATCAGTGAAGTGCCTTCCGGTCCCGAGCGCCGCCACGAACGGTCCACCCCGATATCGCTGTCGTACGGCCGAGTGCGTAAACCACGTGGACGGTAACCGTTCCCCTCGGCGATCCATCTCGTACACCACGTCGAGTGGCCCGTCGCGATTGGGTGCATACGCGATCGTTACCTGGCACGTGCCGGCCCCCGTCTGCGTGGCGTGCAGCGCCGCGTGCCTCGCGGCGTAGGCCCCGGCGCGATCGATGTGGCTCAGATCCTTCCCGGATAACGCTCCGCCCCCGATGGCCACTCGTGGACCGTAGTAGTCCACGACGAGTTTGCGCCCGGTTTGCCCATTGTCCCCATCGCTCCCGCCATTGAGCAACATGCCATTCGGATTGATCAGCAACTCGATGTCGTCGAATGTCGCAGTCCACCGCCGGTCTTTGATGAGGAGTTGCGCGTAGGTCTCCAGTAGGTCGTCCACGATTCTGGCGGTGAGTTCAAGCAGCGCGATCTCCGGCAATTGCTGGATCGTCACGAGAAGCTGTTCAACCTGCCACTGGTCCGTGCTCTCGCGGATACGCACGAGGAGTTTGCCATCGGGTCCCTGTCCCGTGAGTCGTCCGTTGCGGCAACTCTGGGCCAGCGCGGTGCCCAGGCGGTGCGCGAGATAGTGCTCTGGCGGCAGCCAGGCAACCTTGGCATCGTAGCCGGCCCAGCCGATGCTGATGCACTGGTCGTTGACATGGTCGGTCCACGTCCGGGGGTCCTCACGACGTTGGCAGACGCTATCGTGCACCTGGTAGCGGTCGGCGACAATGGCATTCGGCGCGGCATAGCCAATCCGGCGCCCGGTGGCGCGCACGATGTCGGCCAGGGCGTATCTCAGCGGCTTTCTGGTGACGATGCCACCGGTCAAGAACACCTGGTCGGACCAGACGCTCATTTCCACCTGACAGTACGCGCGTGGGTCGGCCTGGTAGCACTCGGCCACGATGGCGTCGGCGACCTGGTCGCAGAACTTGTCCGGGTGTCCCGGGAGGACGACTTCGCTCATGCGGATCATGATGGCAACCTCGAAAGCTGGGTAAAGGGCAAACCGGCCCGCTGCACGAGTGCGGCGTGGCCGTCGCGCGTCACGATGATGTGCAAGCGTGTGCCCGCGGTGGCGGCCACCTGCGCCGGCGCGAGTGCTTCGATGTAGCCGTCGGTCACGACAATCGCGGCGCGCGGCTTGGTGCGCGCGACGTGCTCAAGCACGCAGCCCATGCTGGTGCCACCCGTCGTGTCAGCCACCAGTCGCCCCTGCTTGATGCGCGCCGGCGCCACGATATTGCTGAACGCCCAGAACGGCCGGCGTATATACGGCGTCAGCCGCCCGAGCAGCGCGACGATAAGCGGCATCTCGGCGTCCATCGAGCCGCTGACATCGAGGTAGACGTGGGCCGACCCGGCGCGAGCGGTGTGGTCGGTCTCCCACCGCGCGTCTGGGAGAAACGGACTCCACAGCGACCGCAGCACGGCCCGACGGTCGCCTGGTGAGAGCACGGGCAGTGTGAAACTGCGCGGCGAGGGTTCACGCGCGGTCGACCGTGGGTCCGGCAACAGATGACGCCGGAGCACCGCGTAGGTCTCCCGACGCCACTGCTCTACCGCGGTGTCGGCGGCACGCACCTCGTTACGATAGGCGTCGGCCCCCACGCCTCGTCCGTGCGGATTGCGGAAAATGCCGGAGCCGTTCATGGACCTGAGCGCGGTGTCGAGCGCGTCGGCCAGCGGGCCGGTCACGGTGGCGGTCCCCTCCTCTGAGGCCACCGACGTGCCATGACCCAACGCATCGTGGTTGCCCAGTAGGCGCACGGCGGCGCTCTGTCCCGGCGCGGCGAGGTCGCGCGCCAAGTCGCGGATGTCATCGGCGACGAAACTCCCGTCATAGAGACCCGCCCACGCCGACAGCACGCGCTTCTCCTCCGCCCGCACGCGAGCGCGACCCCCGCCGACCCACCGGATGCGTGACTCTTCCTCATCCGTCGGCGGTCGAAGCAGCCGCGTGACGCCACGTGTATCGGCGTAGTAGCGGCTCATCATGCCGCTGTAGTCCGGGCCAAGGCTCCGGTGAATGATCGCGTTGATCACCGCATCCACCGCGACGTGGTCGGCGGGTGTGAGCGTCGTGAGACGTTCGGTGTGCCGAAGCAGCACGTGCAGAAACTCGTGGCACACAACGGCCTTGACGTGCGCTTCCGTGCGGCACTGCGCGTGGATGAACGCCAGATTCACGAGGAGGCGCGGCCGCGCCTCGCAGGTGACGGCAAGCGTCGGTACGGTGTCGGTGAACTTGACCGCCAGGATCTTGAGCACCGCGCGGATGGCAAGCGGGTTCTCCTCGATCAGTTCCCGGTAGATATTGTGAAAATGTGTCGCATTCATACGTAAAACCCCCGGCCATCAAAAAGTTCGAGGTGGCGTGTGAGACTCGCGCGGGTCCAAAGCACGGGCCGGCGCGGGTCGTAGCACCACGCGGTGCAGAGTCCAAGCATCAGCGCCTGAAAGAGCGCATCGTTGGCGGGCAGCGACGTCACCAATGGTGACCGCGTGGCCACGTCCGGCCGACAGATGCAGGATTCCCCAGGGAGCGTGACGGCGGCACGCGCCTCGTGTTCGTCGGCGAACCCGCAGGTCTTAAGCAGGTCGCGCACGCAGTTGAGCGGGCTGCGCCGCCCAAAATCGAGGCCGATACGCAGCACCCGCGGGCACCGGACGGCGCCCTGGTCCTGCCCGAGCACCGTGGCCGCGATCCGTTCCTGCCGTCCGCGACTCATCGGACTGCCCGAGTTGGCGAGGCGCTCAAGAGGGCCGTCGTTCCACAGGACTGGTCCGCCGATGATGACGGCCCCCCACACGGTCGACGTGGTGGCGAGCACCGTGGCCGTCATGCGGTCCTCCCTTTGCCGAACACCTGCACGCATCGATGGAATTCCTGCTCAAACTCGCGCGGCGCGTCGACGGCGAGCTTGTGGGTGAGGCAGAAGTAGAGGAGTTGCTGCGCGCGCTCGCGGCGCGCCGCGCCCAATCGCTTGAGCACGGGCGCGTAGGCCGCTAGTTCTGGATGCGTGCTGTCTTGCTGCGACCAGCGTTCCTGCCAACTAATCTCGCCGTCTACAGTGAGCACCGGCTGCGCAAGGCGACCGAGATCGTTTACCGCCTCGGCCCCAATGGGCAGGTCTCCCGCGACCGCGGCGGGATAGGCAGCGAGCGCAAAGGCTGCCGCGCGGGCGGGCGATTCATTCGCCAACAGTTGCTCGACCGCCAGCGTGCCGGTGTCGGGGTCCGGGCAAGCGTCGAGAAGGAGCCGCGCCTTCCGGTCGAGCGGCCGTTGCAGATGGAAGTGGTGCAGCCACTGCGCGGTGCCCGTGAGCATCGTAGCGTCCCAAGCGAGTCGATGGGCGGCGGCCACTTTATCGGCGTCGGGTGTCGCCCCCCACGCGCGCTGCGGAAGGCTCGCGTCGAGTACCGCGCGGAAGAGACGCTCGGACGCAGGACTGGATAGCGTGTCGGCCGTGAGCCGCTCGACCAGCGTCGCCGCCAAGAGCGTGCGCGTGATCAGGCGTGCGCGGCGCGGCGACAGCCGGATACCGCCATCGCGAAGCGCGGTAGTGACTGCGCACACGTAATGCACGAGCGGTGCGGGGCAGTGGTCGAGTTGCGCCGCAAAGTCTGCTTGCCACCGCGTAAGCGCGGCTTTGAGCCGGCCGCCGTCGTTTGACGAGACGCCCTCCCCTGCTGGATTGGCCACGCGCTGACGGTCGCTGTCGCTTAAGTCGTCCCAATCGCCGACTTCAAGAATCACCGCGAAGCGGTCGGCGAGTGCGGGGTCGAGCGGTTCCGCGCCAAGATAATCCTCGCCATTCGACTGGTCTGTTGAACACGGGTTCATCGCCGCCCATCGGTAGCGTAGTTTCGTGAGCGCGAGGCCCTGGACCTTGCGCTCGTGCACGAGTGAGAACAACCGATTCTGATGCTCGGGTTTGCAGCGACTAATTTCGTCGATGAGCACCGACTCCGCTCCCCACACGGTGGCAGGTGTTTCAAGAAATCGGACGGTGGCCTTCGCCTCGTCCGGATAGGGGAAGCCGACGAGGTCATCGAAGGAGATCAAGCTGGCGTTGTAGTGCCGATGCTCAAGACCCAGGGCTTCACTGATCGAATTAAGCAGGAAGGTCTTGCCTGTGCCGCTGCGACCGATCAGTAGGATCGGGTCGCCGCTGGTGAGCGCGGCAAGGATGACGGGTTCCTGCGCGAGAAACCCGTAGGCCCCGAGCGTAGCTAAGTGACCACGGACGGATGATGGACGGTCGGACATGCGGCACCTCATCATGCGCGGGAGAAACCACCGACTCGGGGCCGGTTGGTGACCGTCA
>JAPYUM010000056.1 GCA_029940535.1 Vicinamibacterales bacterium | reverse complement strand
GTGGACAAGATCTCCCGCGTGTCTCCCGAGAGCTCGGCCGTCGTGGCCGCGCGCACGCTGGGGGTGAGTTTTGGGGAGTTTCCGCCGGGCGAGTCGCCGCTCCTGCAGTCTCTGGTCGAGCAGTCGTCCTCATACGTCGCACCCTGAGTCGACCACAGGTGTATATTTGTCGCTTGCTGGAACCGCATCGACGGGGAGAACTGTCATGAAACGAATCGTAATTCTGGGCACCGTGGTCGCGCTGGGTATCGTCGCGACCATGAGTCGCCCGATCGCGCAGGGCAACGTCGCGGAAATCGAACAGGTGAAAGACAACCTGTATGTCATCACCGGAGGCGGCGGCAACACCGGGGCCTTCGTCACCGACGGTGGCGTGGTGGTGGTCGACACCAAGAACCCCGAATGGGGCGCCGCGATTCTAGACAAGATCAAGACCGTCACCGATAAGAAGGTGACGATGATCATCAACACCCACACCCACGGCGACCACGTGGGCAGCAACATCGACTTTGAGCTGCCGATCGAGTTCGTGGCGCACGCCAACACCAAGACGAACATGGAGCGGATGCCGGCGTTCCAGTCCCCTAGCGGGCGTCAGTATCTGCCCAGCCGGACCTACACGGACAAGTTGTCGCTGCTGGGCGGCGACGACCGGATCGACCTGTATTACTTCGGTCAGGCCCACACCAGCGGTGACACCATCGTGGTGTTCCCGGCTCTGGGCGTGGCCCATACGGGAGACATGTTCGCCTGGAAGGGTGTGCCGTATATCGACGTCAACAACGGCGGCAGCGGCGTCAGCTATCCAAAGACTCTGCTGGCCGCCGCCGATGGCATCCCGGGTGTCGACACCGTGATTCCCGGGCACAGCCCGGTGATGACCTGGGCCGATTTTCGAGAATTCGGCGAGTTCAATCGTGACTTCCTGACCGCCGTCGAGCGCGGCAAGGCCGAGGGGAAGACGGCGGCCCAGGCTGCGGCGAACCTGAACCTGCCGGCCAAGTACGCGAACTATGCGATGAGCCGTGGCACCCTGACCAGCGCGGAAGACAACGCCACCAAGATTTACGCAGAGCTGGATCAGTAGCGAGACCCGAGCCGGACTACGCAGCCGTCAGTCGGTGCTCGAGCACCAGTTCCTCGGTCAGGGTGGTGCCGAACCCCGGGCCGGTGGGTGCGATGACTTCGCCGTTCTCGACCGTGCAGGACATGGCGTCGAGAATAGTCGACCCGGCCGGGAAGCTCTCGGCCATGGTGCAGCTGGGCGAGGTGAGCGCAATCGGGAAGCCCCACGAGCTGCCGCCGCGGTGCGGAATGATCTCGAGGCCGGCCGCGTCCACCAGCCGCGCAATGCGGCGTCCCGCCGTGGTGCCGCCGCACCACGTGATGTCCGGTTGCAGGATCTCGGCCGAGTTGAGCCGGATGAGCACGTCGAACCCATGCTCGGTGTATTCGTGCTCGCCGCAGGCGACCTTGGTCCAGCCCGGTCCGCCGCCTCCGATCCGTTGCACCAGCTCGGCGTAGCCGAACACGTTGTCCGGCGACAGCAACTCCTCCATGAAATAAAGGTTGGCCGGGCGCAGCCGCTCGGCTAGCGGCACGGCCCACTCGACCGTGCCGTTGCGTGACACGCAATCGGTCATCAGATTGCCGTCCGGTCCCATCGCGTTGCGGGCCGCGAGTACCGACTCGACTCTCCGATCCATCTCTGCCGCCGACGTGTGCGGGCCAATTGGCAGCGAGCGCTTGAAGTGTCGCACGCCTCTGGCCTTGCCCTCGGCGACGTCGCCGCCTGTCTGATAGATGGAAATGCGGTCACGGGTCGCGCCACCAAGAAGTTCGTAGACCGGTTGTCCGGCATGCTTGCCGGCGATGTCCCACAACGCGTTGTCGACGGCGCTGAGCGCCATGGCGAAGACGCCCCGTCGTCCATACAGGACCCCGGAGGTGTACATCTGGTCCCACAACTGCTCGACATTGAGCGGGTTGGCGCCCATGAGCAGATGCTTCAGGTGCCCGTCGATAATCTCGACCGCCACGCTGCCCCCGGCGCCCATCCCGAACCCGGTCACGCCCTGGTCGGTCTTGATGATGGCAATGATGGCCGAGGGGAGTTGCTCGAATGGCCCGCCGAAGCGCCAGCGCCGCGGGTCGTCGTCACCCGAGAAGGTCGGCGCGTCGAGTAATCCGTCGGAGCGCTGGTTGATATAGATCGGATAGGCGTCCACGGCGCGGATACGCAGAGCCGGCGTCTGGGCCGCGAACAGATGTCGTGGCGCGCCGATGGTGGCCGCGAGGGCAGCGAATCCACCCGTCTCCCGGAGAAACCGGCGCCGACTGGGTCGTGTCAGGTGTCTTGTCATGGTGTGTGCTTCTGCGAAACCTCGACCGGATGTTGCGCCATGGTAGGACGAGAGCGTGGTCCTGTCGAGGTGATGGCTTGCCTGGGCGGGACACGGGCGATAGAGTGCCTTGATACAAACATTGTGGCGCCGTCACGCCACCCCGGAGCATGATGCCCTCTTCGACAGAGACGACCCGTCGGTTGTGGCGCAGGGCGTGTGGGCCCCCAGCGGCGACGCTGGGGCTGTGGCTCGTCGTGTTCGCCGCCGCCCATGACGGCGTAGGGGCCGCCGCGGAAGCGCAGCCCGCGTCGGGCGCCGACACGCGGGCGATGCTCGACCGCTACTGCGTGAGCTGTCACAACGAGCGGCTCCAGAGCGGGGGGCTGGCGCTGGACGACGTCGACGCTGGGCGTCCCACCGCGAATCCAGAGATCTGGGAGCGGGTCATCCAGAAGCTCCGGTCCGGTGCGATGCCTCCGGGGGGCCGTCCGCGGCCGGACCTCGAGACCTACGATGCGGTGGCGAGCAGGCTCGAGACCACGCTCGATCGGGCCGCGGCGGCCAATCCTGACCCAGGCCGCACCAGCACCGTCCACCGGCTGAACCGCACCGAGTATCGGCATGCCGTTCGCGATTTCCTCGCCCTGGACGTCGACGTCGATCAGTTGCTGCCTGGCGACGAGACCTCCGACACCGGTTTTGACAACAACGCCGACGTGCTGTCGATCAGCACGGCGCAGCTCGAGCGCTATCTGTCAGCCGCTCGGCGCATCTCACGACTGGCGGTCGGGCTGCCGCCGACCGGGCCAGGGTTCGAGACGTTTGAAGTGCCGTTGCTTCTGCTGCAGGACGACCGCCAGGCGCCGGAGCTGCCGCTCGGGTCGCGTGGTGGTACCGCGATCCGCTACCACTTCCCGGCTGACGGCGAGTATCTGATCAAAATTGGCCTCCGGACCAACTGGCAGGACTACGTCCTTGGGATGGGGACGGCGCAGCAGCTCGACGTTCGCATCGATGGTGCGCTCGTGAAGCGATTCACCGTGGGCGGCGGGGCGACGGGGCGTCCAGCCCCGGTGACGTTCACGATTGCGGAGCCGGGTGATCCGTCCTGGGAAGCCTATGTGCTGCACGCCGACGATGATCTGGAAGTGCGGGTGCCGGTCGATGCGGGCCCGCGCGTCGTCGGCGTGTCGTTCGTGCGACAGCGATGGGAGCCCGAGGGCGTGTATCAGGTACGGCAGGCGGGCGAGGTGTTGTCGAACGACGAGGCATACCACGGCAACGCGGCGGTCGACTCGGTCTCGATTGGTGGTCCGTATGCTCTCGGAGGGACGGGCGAGACCCCGAGTCGTCGCGCTATTTTCTCGTGCGACCCAGACCCGGCGGCGGACGATGAGCGGGCCTGCGCCACCGAAATTCTGTCGGCATTGGCCCGTCGCGCGTATCGTCGGCCGGCCACCGCCTCCGACCGCGACACCCTGCTGTCGTTTTACGACCGCGGTCGAACCGAAGGCGGGAGTTTCGACGCCGGCATCCAACTCGGACTGGAACGGCTGCTCGTCGACCCGGATTTTCTCTTGCGAATGGAGTTGGACCCGCCCACGGTGGAACCTGGCGCCGTCTACCCATTGAGCGATGTCGAGGTCGCCGCGCGGCTGTCCTTCTTCCTCTGGAGCAGCCTGCCAGACGAGTCGCTGCTCAGCGCGGCGGAGCAGGGGACGCTGACGCAGCCCGCCGTGCTGACGCAGCAGGTACGCCGAATGCTCGCTGACCCGCGGTCGCACTCGCTGGTGGACGACTTCGCGAGTCAGTGGTTGCACCTGCGCAACCTCGACGAGGTGCAAGGGGACCCGGTGCCGTTCCCCGACTACGACGACAATCTGATCGACGCCTTCAGGCAGGAGACAGAGCTGTTTCTCGCCAGTACCCTCCGCGACGATCGGAGCGTGCTCGAACTGCTCAGCGCCGACTACAGTTTCGTGAATGAGCGTTTGGCTCGTCACTACGGCATTCCCGGGGTGTATGGCCCGCGGTTCAGGCGCGTGACCTTCCCCGACCGCGAGCAGCGGGGCGGGCTGCTGGGGCATGGCAGTCTCTTGTCGCTGACGTCGTATCCTACGCGCACCTCGCCCGTGCTGCGAGGCAAGTGGTTGCTCGATACGATTCTCGATGCGCCACCCCCGTCGCCGCCGCCCGATGTGCCCGCGCTCCCGGATCGGGGCGAGGGCGGACGGCCGGAGTCGGTCCGCGAGCGGCTCGAACGACACCGGGCGTCGCCAACCTGCGCCGCCTGTCATGCCATGATCGATCCACCGGGGTTCGCCCTTGAGCAGTTCGACGGATTGGGCGCCTGGCGCACCGAGTATCCGCATGGCGCCCCGATCGACGCGAGCGCCGTCATGCCGAGTGGACAGACCGTCGAGGGTTTGGTGGGCCTGCGGGCGATGCTACTCAGCCAACCAGAACAGTTCGCCGGGACCGTGGCGTCGAAACTGTTGTCGTTCGCGCTGGGTCGCCAGCTCGACCATCACGATCGGCCGTTCGTGCGGCAAGTGGTGCGCGACGCCGCGGCCGACGACTATCGCTGGTCAGCCTTGATTCTGGGGGTTGTCCGGAGTCCAGCCTTTCTCATGCGCACCGCTGCGACTGACTGACGTCTCTGCCCAGGGGGACCGCTGAACCGTTCTTTGAGGGAACACCAGCTATGACGATTACCAAACGCGCCCTGCCGCGTCGGACCGTCCTACGTGGGATGGGCGCCACCGTCGCCCTCCCGCTACTCGATGCGATGGTGCCGGCCGCCACCGCGCTGGCCCAGACCCCGGCTCGACCCATCCCGCGGTTCCAGGCGATCTACGCGCCGAACGGCATGGCGATGCCGTACTGGACCCCCGAGACCGAGGGAGCCGGCTTCGCGCTGACCCCGATTCTCCAGCCGTTGGCGCCGTTTCGCGACCAGCTGCTGGTATTGACGGGCCTGCGGTCGTCCTGGACGTATGTGCATGCGGGCGCCTCCGCGTCGTTTCTCACCGGGACCGCCAGTGGCGGCAAGAATGAAACGGATGTGTTGGCAAGCACCTCCATCGACCAGTTGCTGGCCCGGGAACTCGGGACGGAGACGCAGCTCGGTTCGCTCGAGGTCTCCATGGACAAAGCCGCCAATGCCGGCCAGTGCACGGCGGGTCTCAGTTGCGCCTACACGCAGACCATTTCGTGGCGTAGTCCGACCCGGCCACTGCCGATGGAGAACAACCCGCGGGCGGTATTCGAACGGCTCTTCGGGGACAGCGGGTCGGCCGCGCCAGAGGCGCGCCGCGCGCGGCGATTGCAGAAGCAGAGCATCCTCGACTCGGTCAACGACAAGCTGAGCGGTTTGAAGCTGGCCGTGGACGGGCCCGACCGCGCGAAGCTTGACCAGTACACCGAGGCGGTGCGCGATGTCGAGCGCCGCATTCAGAAGGCTGAGCAACAGCAGGATGTCGACCCGACGTTTGTCGAGCAGCCGGCCGGGCCGCCGCGGGTCTTCGAAGAGCATCTGGCCCTGATGTTCGATCTCCAACTGCTGGCGCTGCAGACCGACCTGACACGGGTGGTGACCTTCATGCTGGGACGTGAGCAGAGCACCCGTTCGTTTCCGCAGATCGGCGTGCCCGACGCGCACCATCCGCTGTCACACCACGAAGACGACCCGGACCGCATCGCGTTGATGTCAAAGATCAACACGTATCACGTGGAACTGGTCGCCGGGTATCTCGAGCGACTCCGGGCCACCGCCGACGGGGACGGGTCACTACTCGACCACATGACCGTCCTCTACGGCGCCGGTATCTCCAACAGCACGAGGCATGTCGGTCGCAACCTCCCGCTGCTGCTCCTCGGCGGGGGGGCCGGACGGCTCCGCGGGGGGCGTCATCTGCGTTATCCGAGCGACACGTCCAACGCGAACCTCTTGCTGACACTGTTGGACAAGATGAACATGCCGCTCGACCGGCTCGGCAACAGCACCGGCCGGCTCGAGATCGACACCCTGGCGGGGGTGTAACGTAGACCGGAGATCAACACGCGATGACACCGACAGCCATGACACGGCAGGGCCGGCGATATGGGGGCGTGACGGCACTGGCCGTGCTGCTGACGGCTGTCTCCGCGACGGCACAGCCGGTGGCTGACGCCGCGCGTGCCGCCGACTGGGACAGGGTACGGAGCCTCGTCGCCCAGCGTGCGGACGTCACGGCCGAGCAGGGCGATGGGGCCACCGCGCTGCACTGGGCCGGATACTGGGACGCTGCCGCCGTCGCGTCTCTGCTGCTCGACGCCGGCGCCGACGCCAGCGCGGCCAACGACCTCGGCGCCACACCGCTGTGGACCGCGGCCGAGAATGGCAGTGCGGCGATGACCGACCTGTTGCTGGCCGCGAGGGCCGACCCCACCGCTGCTCTGCTCTCCGGAGAGACCGTGTTGATGACCGCGGCCCGCACCGGGAATGCCGCAGTCGTCCGGGCACTGCTCGCGGCCGGGGCCGATGTCGACGCGACCGAGCAGGGGCGCCGGCAGAACGCGCTGATGTGGGCGATCGGACAGCGCCATGCCGGTGTCGTCGAGGCGTTGCTCGAGCACCACCCCGATCTGCGGGCGCGGTCCGACGTGCGCACTGAGGTGGTGAAGACCACGCCGGAGCCATGGAATCCAGACTACATCGTCGACCTGCCACAGGGCGGCTACACACCGTTGCTGTTTGCGGCCCGGGTGGGCGACCTGGCGTCCGCCCGCTTGCTGGTGTCGGCCGGCGCCGACGTGAACGACACCGCTCCCTACGGGACCAGCGCGACGGTGGTGGCCGCGCACAGCGGCCATGGCAGTCTCGCCGCCTTTCTGGTTGAAGCCGGGGCCGATCCCAACCTGGCCGACGCGGGCTATGCGGCACTTCATGCCGCGATTCTGCACAAGGATGATGACCTGGCCCGCGTGCTGCTGGCGCACGGGGCCGACCCGAATGCGTTGGTCGAGACCTCGACGCCGGTTCGGCGTGACAGCGTCGACTATTACTTTCACCCGTCGTACGTCGGTGCCACGCCGTTCTGGCTCGCCGCCCGTTTCAACGCACCTGAAATCATGCGGGCCCTGGTGGACCATGGCGCCGATGCCACCGTGTCGCACCATCCGATCTACTGGGAGGGGAGCCTGGCCGTGCGAGACGATCGGGCTCAGCGGCACGAGGGTGAGACGACCGCGATCATGGCCGCGGCCGGCCTGGGGGGGCGGGCGCCGCTGTTCGCCGTCGACCGCCTGGACCGGATAGCCGAGAGCGCCCCGGTGCGCAGCACGCGTCGCGAGCCTGACTCGGCAGTGGTGGAAGCCGCGACGCTAGAGGCCGTGCAGATTGGGGTCGAGCGCGGCGTCGACGTCAACATCGCCAATGCCACCGGTCAGACCGCGTTGCACGCCGTGGCGGGAAACGGATTCGACTCGGTCGTCGCGTATCTGGTCGACCACGGGGCCCGACTCGACCTCAGAAATCTCGACAACCAGACCCCGCTTGATTTTGCCCGAGCGCGCGGTGTTGGCGAGAGCACCGTCTCTCTGCTCAAGAGCCTCGGCGCGGAAGACTAGGTTTCCGAGAGGCCCTGTGGCGCAGGTCTTCAGGCCTGCGCCACAATGAGATCTATGGCCCGGGGTAGCTCGCGTTACTGGCTGGGCGGTACCGCGTCCATCAGAATCGTCAGCGCGTTCCGCAGCGCTCGCCCGCCGGCGCGCGCCCCGCCGTAGTGTCCCTGCCGGACCACCACCAGGTCGTGTGACGGGATGATCAGCGTGGTCTGGCCGCCGGCGCCGGACATGTAGTACGCCTCGCGCGGCACGGGGAAGCTGCCGGTGCCGTTGAGCCAGAAGAAGCCGCCGTAGATCGGGCGTCCGTCGGCCTCCCAGGCCGGGGCGAGCGTGCTGACGAACTCAGTGTAGCCCTCAGGCAGAATCCGCTCGCCATTCCAGACCCCGTTCTGCAGATACAGATTTCCCAGACGGGCCCAGTCGCGCGCCGGGGCCAGCTCATAGCCCTGCAGCAGGTAGTTGCCATAGGGATCTGTTTCCAGCACGAATCCGCGTGCCCCGATCTTGTCGAACAGCTCACGCTGCGGGAACGACAGATATTCGTCGCCACGCCCCTCGACTCCGAGTCGTACGAGGTAATTGATCAGAACCGGGTCCGAGTTGCGGTAGCGCCCGATAGTGTTCGGCGGCCACTGTTGCGGCCGGGTGGCGGCCCACTCGAACGAATTCACGGTGCCCGTGTACACGTAGAGATGGTCGGGGTAACCCAACGCCGGGTCGAGATCCGGGTCGGCCACGCCGCGGAATCGGAGGCCGCTCGACATGTGCAGAATGTCGGCGATCCGGATCGCCTGCCGCGGGTCTCCTGGCGTCTGCCATTCGGGCACCGGCGCAGGCTGGTACAGGTCGTACACGCCCTGCTCGATCAACACCCCCATCAACGTGGCGGTCAGGCTCTTGCCCATCGACCAGCTTTCGAGCGGCGTGCGCATGGTGAGCCCGTCACCGTAGCGCTCACCGATGATCCGTCCCTTGTGGGTGATGACGAGTCCACCCGTCATGCCGGCCGGGTCGAATGCCGCCTCCACCGCGGCCGCTACCTTCTCGGCGTCGATGCCGGCGGGGAGTGGCGTGGTGGGGAGGACGTCACCCATCGGCCACGGCTGCGTGGCCGGGTCGGGGAGGGTGCTGGTGATATCGACCGGGTCGAAATACACGTCGTTCTCGCCGATTGGCAGGGTGACGCATCCATGGTCGCCGTTGAATTTCGCCGTGCGCACGACGCCATCCGGGAGCGTGAGGTGCACCTGACGCAAGTCACGGTCCACCTCGACGTTGGTCACATGCCGGCGATGTTCGTAGGGTGAGCTGAAGAAGCCGACGTTCTCCGCCGCGAACTCCGGGTCGAGACCGGTGACAAACACCGCCGAACAGAGTGTCTTGGCGAAACCGGCGGTGTGATGCCACAACGGGTCGCCTGGGGGCGTGACGTAAGCGGTATCCAGCTCCGCCTCCGTCGCGCGCGCGAGCATCGCCTCTCGTCCTTCCTGGGCGTAGGCCACTCCCACCCCGGGTTGGCCGACCAGCATCAGGGCGAGCACGATCAAAACGATGGCGGCGCGACCGATCTGTCGGTGTGTCATGACGATCTCCTCTGGATTCCGCAGCGTAGCACGAGCCGTTCCGCGCCGCACGGCGCTCCGCGATACAGGACAGAACGCGTTGCCGGCGGCCTGATGGAATCGCAGGCACGCCGGCCGAACCTGATAGCATGCTGCTCCGCTGACGCCTGATCGCTGACTCCGCTTCTTCCAGCTCGTGCTCTTTACCGATACCGCGTTCTTGCTCCGCTTCTTGCCGGCGGTCCTCGCACTCTTCTTTCTGGCGGTCGCGGCCACCCCGAAGCGCTGGAAGGAAGACGGGCGGCGTTTCACCCTGCCGAACACGGTCCTGCTCGCCGGGAGCGTGGTTTTTCTGGTCTGGGGGGCCGGCCCGTTCATGCGATGGGTCGTCGGTGCGGTCGTCTTCAACTACCTCGTGGGCCTGGCCATTGGTCGCGCCCGTCTGGCTGCCGCGTCGTCGGAACGTCCGGGCCCGCTGCCCGAGGCGTTGCTCACACTGGGGGTGACCGGCAACGTCGTGTTGCTCGGGGTGAGCAAGTACGCCTTGCCGCTCCCGGCGGTGTTCGCCGACCGCGTCTTTGCCGTGCCCCAACTGCTCGCGCCGCTTGGTCTGACCTTCCTCGTGTGTCACGCCTTGTCGTATCTGGTCGACGTGGCCCGCGGCGACGCCCCGGCCCAGGTCAGTCCGATCCGCGCGGCGCTCTACCTGCTGTGCTTCCCCCTGCTCTGTGCCGGACCCCTGGCCCGCTACCAGGACATGAGTCCGCAGCTCGCCCAGCGTCGGGCCACACTGGCCGCGTTTGCGTTCGGCGTTCGACGTTGGCTGGTCGGCTACTGCAAGGTCGTGTTCCTGGCCGCCGCGGTAGCCGGCCCGGCCGACATCGTGTTCGCCACCTCGTCCGCTGAGCTCGGCATGGCGCGGGCCTGGCTGGGGGCCGTCTGTTTCACCCTCCAGATCTATTTCGATCTGTCCGGGTACGCCGACATGGGGATCGGATTCGGGAGGATGTTCGGCTTCCGGTTCGTCGAGAACTTCCGGGCGCCCTACCTGGCCGACTCGCTCACCGACTTTTGGAAGCGGTGGAACGTGACGCTGACTGACTGGTGCCGGGGCTACCTGCGTCTCGCCCTCACTCCGGCCGCTGGTGGCGGGTTGGTCCGCGCGCGTCAGGCAGGTCTACTGTTTCTGTGTGTGGGGTTGTGGCACGGCCCAGGCTGGACCGTGTTGGTGTGGGGCGGGCTGCACGGGGCGATCGTCATGGTGGAGCAGGCCTGGCTGGCGAAACGGTTGGCCACGATGCCGGCCGTCGTGCGCCACGCGTATGTGCTGCTGGTCGTGCTGCTCTTGTGGGTGGTCTTTCGGGCGGAGTCCTTGCCGGAGGCGTCCGTGCTGCTCGTGGCCATGGCTGGCCTCGGTGGCGCCGCGGATGGTGCCGACGCGCTGGCGCTGACGCTCACGCCGTGGTTCTGGACGATGCTCACACTGGGCGTGTTGTCAATCTCGCCGATCTGGCAAGGCGGCGGCCGTTGGCTCGTGACCGTCGACGCGTTGACGACCTCGGTGCTGATCCTGATTTCGACCAGCTTCGTCTACCTGTGGCGCCGGTTCGTCAGGTCCCTTCGTTTCCTCACCGGCGGTTGAAGTAGCGTCCTGGGGTCGTGCCCAACAGCGTGCGGAACATCGCGACGAACGCGCTTGGGCTCTCGTATCCTACGCGGCTGGCCACGGTGGTGACGGCTGTCCCTTCCGCGAGCAGGACCAGCGCGCGGTGCAGTCGCATTTGCTGGCGCCACTGGCGAAACGACAGACCGGCCTGGGACAGAAATGCCCGCTGCAACGTTCTCGGGCTGGCCCCGACCTCGCGGGCCAGCACGTCGAGCGGCCGACGGTCGTCAGGGTGCGCGGCCAGGTGCTCCGCCAGTCTTCGCGCGCGCGGGTCACGCGGCATGGGCAGAATCAGCGGCTCCTGGTCCAATTCGGCCAGGAGCTCGACCAGCAGGGCTTCGACGTGGGCCCTCGTATTCCCCAGAGGCAGCGGACGCCCGATGAGATCGAGGATGAGTTCCCGTAGCAACGGTGGGACGCCGACCACGCAGCAACGACGAGGTAGCGAGCGGACGGTGTCTGGTGGGAAGTACACGTTGCGCATCGCCAGTGGACCGCCGGCGCGGATGCGGTGTGGCACCGACGCTGGGAGCCACACTGCGCGATGGGGCGGGACCACCCAGCGCCCCTGCTCCGTTTCCACCGCCATGACGCCCTGCACGGCGTACGCGAGCTGATCCCAGCGGTGGTCATGCTCCGGGAGGAGGCCACCCTCCGGCAAGTTCAGCGCGCTGGCCCTGAGGCTCGTCTCCACTCCGTCCATTGTGTCAGGTGCGCGACATTGATTGTCATTATGTCGAGAGACGATTCTCACATTGAGTCACTACTCTTCACATCAGGAGGAACGTGATGGCCAACTTCGTCGCACACTTCGCGATTCACGCTGATGACGTCGACCGGGCACAACGGTTCTACAAACAGGCATTCGGGTGGCGGTTCGAGCCGTGGGGGCCACCGGGCTTCCTTCGGGTTTTTACGGGTGACGACGAGGTCGGCGTCACCGAAGGCGCCCTGCATCAACGTGAGGACGCCCACCACCCGCCGTTGCGCGGATACCGCTGCTCGATCAGCGTGGCGTCGATCACCGAGACCAAGGAGGCGATCACCGCCAGCGGCGGCGTGGTGAGCGGGCCCGTTGTCGAATTGCCCGGCGTCGGCAAGATCCTCAATTTCGAAGACCCCGAGGCCGTCGCCCCTCAACTGCCGGTCAACCAGACGACCACCGTCGAGTGACGGGCAACAGCTCGGCGGTGGTCGCCGTGCGTCAGCCCATTTGATGCGGAGCCGCCACGTCCGCCATGCTCGATCGCTGGCTGTTCACCGTAGCGAGGTACCGCACGCGATCGCCGGCATAGCGTGCCGCGTCAAAGATATTGCCGTGCTCGCGCGAGGCGCAGTATTGGATATAGAGACAGAGACGGTAGGTGCCCGGCTTCACGCGGCTGCCGTAGTGCAGGCAGCGTGAGGTGTCCACCAGGCCCGCGCTGCCCGTCGGGCCCATCACACCGATCGCCTTGTCGAGTCCTCCGACCTCTGCAAGCTCGCTGTCGAGGTACCGTGCCATGGCCATGTCGGTCTTGGCGGACCGCCGCGCCTTGACCGCCTTGACGATGCGCCGCGTCTCCGACGCCGGAATAAACGTGAACGGTCCTTCGTCTGGCCCGACGTCGCGCAGGTTCAGGAACAGCTTCGCCTGACGCATCCCTTCGGGATCGAGATGATAGATCTGGCTCGAAATCGCGTCGTCGCCCCCGTGGTCGACGGAGTAGAGGAGATCGATCCGGTTGAGGTGCGGGACCGACCCGAGGTAATTCGTGACCAGACTCAGGAGCCCGTCCGAGAGTGCGAAATCAACCAGCTCGGGGTGCCGCGCCAGGTCCTGGTTGTCAAGCACGCTCCGCATGAACGCCCACTTCTTGGCGTGCAGGTCCGTGTCCGGTCCGGCCGCGGCTTCCAGCTTGCGCCGTTTCTCTTCAAACAGCCGAACCGCCAACTCGACGGCACGGTCGGTGCCGGGCAGATCGTCAGGCGCCAGCATGCCATAGCCGTCCTCACGATTGAGCCGCGTGTTCGCGTGACGGCGGTTGTAGACGATAGCCACGGCCCTGCGCGTGATCGCATCCCGAGGCGCGGTCGCCACTTCGGACACGGCCAGCATGGCGCGGCCCGCCCGCGTGTAACGTCCGCGATGATACACGCGCCGGCGGAGGCGCTTGGCGTTCTTCTTCGCGAGGCCCCACGTTCGGATCGTCCCGTAATAGATCTTGCCAAGCTTCGGCCGAACCGCGCGCCGGTACACCGAACGTGAATCGACCTGCGTCGCCATGCGAATGGGTCTGTGCCGCCGCAGCAAGTCTACTGCGTCCGGAGGCCCGCCGAAGCCCCCTGACGGCCCGGGGTGACAGCCTGCTGCATCCCAACCGGCCGGTGGGCGATGTCCGCCAGCGCCTCGAATCGCGCGCCGAGCGTGGCCCTGAGCGTGTCAAGGTCGGTGACGTCCAGCGCCACGTACGAGCCCGGTCGCATGGCGTTGAACACGCGGCGCGCGACGTTCAGGTGCTGCACGGCAAACGCCCGCGGATCGGAATAGAACGACAGCGACGTGACCCCGTACAGCGGGGGCAGATAGGAGAGGCCGCCATGTGTCCCGACGAACGCGCGGGCGCGCGCGATGATCTTGCTCTGGACGTCGAGATTCGTGTGGGGCGACATCAGGTGCGACACGCGGTGCACGCGCCCGCACGTCTGCACATCGGCCTCGACGTGATGGTCCAACGCCACGCCTGGGCTCAGTACCACGACATCGCCGGTTTCGGCCAGCACGCTGACGAGCGCCGCCACGAATCGCCGGTTGGCGTCCGTGTCGGGGAACGCGGTGTTGAAGTAGAAGCGTACCGCGACATAGTCGTCCGGGAGCGCTCCGGCGACATCCGATGCATCAATGGGCGGCAGGGGCCGGAACGTCGAAAAGTTCTCGACGACGCTCATCTGCGCCCGGCTCCGCCAGAACGAGTGGAACAGCCGGTACATGTACATTGGGTGCAGCAGGTCGCTCTCCCGCGCCTGCAGCGTCTGGCGTACCAGCTTGATGGTGTCGCGATCGAACTCGGTCATCGTCCGCTGTTTCTGCCGCCCGTCCGTGACCCGCTGCTCGCTCTTCTGCTGGAACTGGTCGGGCGTGTAGTAGTCGAACAGATCGAGATAGTCCCCCGCGATGTCGCGATACCAGGCGGCGCAGCCGCCTCGGGAGACGACGACCATCCGCTCTGGACCGAAGGGGTGCTGCGATGTCACCCAGTTGAGGAAGGGAATCCAGTACAGCAGCTCGTAGCCCACTTCGCTGACCCACGGTCCGACGATGATGCGGCGCTCGCGGCGAGCCATCTTCTGCAACAGCCGCGGCACCGCGACGGCTTCCTCCGTGGGCGCATCGACCGCCGTGAGGCGGGGGAGGGCCCGCGGGATGATGTGCTGCCTCACGTAGTTCTTGATCGGCCGGAACCGGAACAGCCAGTCAAAGACTGCGAGCGACGTCTGCACGAACATGCCGGATACGGTGATTGGCCGCAGCTGCCGCTGGCGCTTGTTCGAGACGCGCGTCAGCCTGCGCGCCGCCTTCAGCAGCACCGCCATCGGATACAGCACGGCGCGCAGCGGGTAGACGCTCAGCGGAACGCGCTCCGGTCGAGGCGCCGGTGCCGCCGCGATCTGCTCGATGGCCTCGACCATCCTCGGCGTCGCGGGCTGATCCAAGCCGTGCGGACGGGTGAACGCCTGGACGAACCGTTCGATCTGCCGGCGCGTCCCTTCCGGATCGTCGAGCGCCGCCGTCACCTGGCCAACGTGCGAGTCGAGGTCGTCGGCGATTCGCAGGAGCCCGCCGCCCTGCGTGATCAGGTGACGGAAGTGCAGCGTGCCGTCCTGCGTCCGCTGATACTCGGGCGTGCGGATCGAGAACACCGGCCGTCCGACGATGCCGCACTCGATCTGCGCGCTCGTGTTGATTCCCACCGCGCCGGCCGAGTGGTACATGGAGTCGAAGAACTCGTTTCGCGACTCGAGGTCCACCGGGGCCTCGCCGCGCGGCGGCCAGACCACGACGTTGTCGAACGCCTTGGCGTCGAAGCGATGCCAGGGCTGCAGGTTCTCCGGGTGCGGCCGGACGAGGATGCCGGCCGTGCGCACGCGCTCTCCCGATGCCGAGCGGATGTGGGCAATCCACTGCTCGATGAAGTTCACCTCGTCGGGCGCGATGAAGGGCGATGAGCACAGGTACAGGAGGATGGGCCGCGCGGGGTCGAGCCGGATCTTGGCGCAGAACGCTTCCCGCGTGGAGCTGGGCCGGCGCGCAAACCACTGGTCATAGACCATCGCGCCGGTCACCAGCACGTCGTCCGGACTGGTGCCGTGCATGGTGACGGCTTCGGTCTTCTGCGCTTCGTTCCAGACAAGGACCTTGTCCGGCTGAACGCGGATGAGTCCCTTGTTCGTCAGGTTGTCCCAGCTGAGAACGGGGAGCGCGCATCGGAAGCCGAGGCGTCGTGCGGCCTTGACGAAGTCCACCTGGTCGGTGCCGATGTCCACGAGCGGTGTCACAAGCAGAACGTCGGGACGCTCTCGCGCGACGAGGTTGTAGATGATCGGATCGATCGGAATCGCGCGCTCGACGACGAGCAGAGCCCTGGTAAGGAGCCTGTTCGCCGTGCGGCGGTGGAAGATCGGGAGTTCGACGAACCAGCGGATCGGAGGCAGCACCTTGGCCCGCGCCCGCTCTTTCAGGCTCTCGATCTCCTCATACTCCGGCGTCAAATAGCGGACGTAGTCAACGGTGCATCGTGCCACGCGGCCGAGTCCGAGCCAGAAGCGCCACGGACTCTTTCGTTCGAGCTGGTCGCACTGGATGGAGGGGAAGTCGTGCGTCAGCTGGTGGAGAAGGCGCGCGTCTCCTTCCCGGTCCTGCTGGGCGAACACGAGATGGACGTGGTGATCCCGTTCGGCCAGGGCCTGGAGCGTCGAGGCGAAGTTGCGCAGCGCTCCCGGGTGCCGCATCGAGAACAGGATTCGCATAGGGTCCCTCTAAACTACCATCCGCAGCCCGCACCCGCCCTGTGAATCGCCCGTATCGGAGGACGAGGGAGCAGGCGTGGCACGGATGGGGGGACGACGCGTCGACACCGCGCGCACATGCGCCGACCGACTCCACCCCCGAGTCGCCTCGAAAGTATCGGGGCTCGCCGACCTGGCTACCCGTTCCACGATTGGACCCCACCCGGTGCGCACTGGGGGACCGCTCCCCTTTTGCCATGTGCAGACCGGTGATGCCGATGGTCGACTAGCTGTACCTGCTAAGTACGATGGCCGTGGCGCGCGAACCCTAGGCCTTAGATTTCTTCGGCTTGATCCGCCACCGCGCGGGCTCGTGATGCTCGAGATATTCGCGCTTCGAGATCGATCCGATGAGCATCGACTTGGTCAGCCACCAGTTCTTCGGTCTCGCACCGAAGATGACGTGCGCCACGCTCAACCCGGCAATCGACAGCCCGGTCATGCCGTGGAACACATAGACCCAGCCCCACGTGCCCTCGCCCAGAATGTAGGGATTGGGCGTAATGAACGAGGTGCCCATACGCCACAGCATCACGCACCCCGTGACGCTGACCGTGCAACCCGCGAACGTCAGCACCAGGTGATACAGCCGGTTCCCGATCGGGTATTTGGCCGAGTGCGGTCCCGGCACATCGTGCCCGGCCTCACGCCGGACTTCTGCCTTGAACTCTGGAATGTCTTTCGGTCCGACCCAGATGGACCAGAAATCGAGGAAGAAGGTGGTGTGAACAATGTGGTAAATGATCGCCCCGGTCAGCGTGAGCCCGGCCGTGTAGTGAATCTCGATCCAGTCGAACTGCCAGCCCATGATCGGGAAGAACGCCGTCCCGAGCAGCGTGAAGATCGACCCCGCCATCACCCAGTGGAACAATCGCGCCATGAACGTGTGCCGCTTGACCCGCTTCGGCAGCTCGGCATGTTTCGCTTCGAGCGCGTCCGTCTCCGCCTGCCCCCGGACCCGGTGCGCCGACAGGATGATGTAGGACGCGTGCGCGACCAGGAACGTGATGAACACGAACACCGACACCCACAAGATATTCCACGCCACGTGGGTGAGCACGGTGCGCCCCCATGGGTCCATCGCGGTTTCAAGTATTCCCAACATCAACTCCGATTGAGGTGGTGGTTCGCCGCGAGCCGTTAGAATGCTTCGGCGCCGTCGTTCTACGTTCACCCCATTCTGTCATCACGGCGTAGGGATCAAGGATTAGGAGCACACATGTCGTTGGACCATTACGTCACCCTCGGACGATCCGGACTACGCGTCAGCCCCTTCTGCCTCGGCGCCATGACCTTTGGCGACGACTGGGGCTGGGGCTCGAGCGTGGCAGACGCCGAAGCGATTTTGGCCCGTTTTCTCGAACAGGGCGGAAACTTCGTGGACACCGCAAACGCCTACACGAAGGGGCATTCGGAAAAAATCATCGGCGACTTTGTCCGTGGAGGCGGGGTGCGGCGAGATCAGCTCGTCATCGCCACCAAGTTCTTTGCTAATCTCTTTCCTTCCGACCCCAACGCCGGTGGCGCCAGCCGCAAGTCGCTGACCGCGGCCTGCGACGAGTCGCTTCGCCGGCTGCAGACCGACTATATCGACCTGTACTGGATGCACCTGTGGGATCGGTTCACGCCGATCGACGAAACGATGCGCGCGCTCGACGACCTGGTGACGGCCGGGAAGGTCCGCTATGTCGGGTTCTCTGACACACCAGCCTGGAAAGTGGCGCAGGCTCAGGTCACCGCGAGTTTCCGGGGGTGGGCGCCGCTGGTGGCGCTGCAGATCGAGTACTCGTTGTTGGAGCGGACGGTCGAGGGCGAGTTGATTCCGATGGCGCAGGAGCTGGGGCTCGGCGTCACCCCGTGGTCGCCGTTGCGCGGCGGCGTGCTGACCGGCAAGTACACACGCGAGAACGCGGCTGATGCCGAGCCCGGGCGTGGGGCGCGGGTCAAGGCGTATCTGAACGAGCGCACCTTCGGCATCATCGACGAATTGGTACGCATCGCTGGCGAACTGGATACGAACCCGGCGGCGGTCGCCCTGGCGTGGGTGCAGGCGCGACCCGGCGTCGACTCGACGATTATCGGTGCGCGCACCATGGCGCAGCTCGAGAGCAACCTGGCCGGGTTGGCGGTGACGCTGGATGACGGTCAGGTCGCGGCACTCGACGCCGCGTCCACGCCAACCTTCGGCTTCCCGCTGCCGTTTCTCGACGCCGCCCCGACGATCATGCATGCAGGCGCCCAGGTCGACGGCGTGCCTTCGGAGGCATGGCCAATGGCGCCAATGAGCGACGAGGAGAGGTATTAAGGTTTTCGGGCAGGGCATCCCGGCCGGCTGCTAGCATGCCTTCGTAGCCGCGGGTCTTCAGACCCGCCTGGAGATTGGGCGGCAGAACGCAGCCCATCTAACTGGAGGACAAAGATGGAGCGTGAAATCGACAACCTCGTGACTCAGTACGACTCCCGTGGCCTGACCCGTCGCCAACTTGTGGCGTCGCTTGCGGCGTTGGTTGGAGCCGGGTCGACGTCCGTGCGTGCCGCCCGCCAGGTCGGGCAGGTGGCGCAAGGACGGACCATTAATCACGTGTCATTGGCAGTGTCCGACGTCCAGGCGTCGGCCGAGTTCTATCAGCAGTTGCTGGGACTCGACGTGGCCAGCCGGCCAACGAACGGCGGTATCAACATGGGGTTGTCCGACGGGTTCCTGGGCGTCTATCCCATTCCGGATCCCGGTCGGGTGCATCATTTTTGTATCGGTGTCGATGACTACGATGCCGACCGTATCAAGGGGCGGTTCGACGAGATCGGGTACGAAGCCCGAGTCAGCCGAGATCCGGCCAACCGGACCAGCGGTGGCGACCAGCTCTATTTTTCAGACCCGGACGGCACGATGGTGCAGCTCGGAGAAAACGGCTATCAGGGTTAGCCCCTGTCCCGGACAGCATGAAGCCGCCTTCGGCACCGTGGTCGCTGGACACGCAGGCGACCGGCTGCGTATAGTGCGAAAGACCTTCAGCCTCTATCCGGGGACCAGCCCATGCGTCTGATCTTCTTCGTGCTCGCCTCTTTCGCACTGGTCGTTCCGATGTCCGTGGTGGCGCAGGACCTGCGTCTGGTGACCGCTGCGGCTGACCAGGACGCCGGCAGCGTGGCGACGCTGTTGGCCGACGGCGCCGACCCGAACACCGCCCGGGCCGACGGCGCCACAGCACTGCTCTGGGCGGCCCATTGGGACGATCTCGACACTGCCGACCGACTGCTCGCCGCCGGGGCCGACCCCGACGCCGCCGACGACCATGGCGTGACGCCGCTTGAACGAGCGGCCGAGAACGCGAGCCTGCCGATGGTGGAGCGGCTGCTGGCTGCGGGCGCCCGTGCGGCCGTGGCGCAGACCAGCGGATTGACCCCGTTGATGACCGCGTCCAGGACCGGCAACGTTGCGCTCGCGCGGGCGCTGTTGGACGCGGGAGCCGTGGTCAACGCCACCACCGTCGAGACCAACAGCACCGCGTTGATGTGGGCGCTGGCGGCGCCACATCATGAGATCGTGCGCTTACTGCTCTCTCGGAACGCCGACCCGACCATGGAGACCACCCCGGGTTTCTCACCGTTGATGGTCGCGGCTCGCAACGGCGACACCGAGATGGCCGAAGCGCTTATCGAGGCCGGGGTCGACGTCAATACGCCTAGCCGCGACGGAACGGATGTGCTCGCGTACTCCATCGCCGCGGGCCGGCCGGCGTTCGCGCTGTTGCTGCTGGAGCGGGGAGCCAACCCCAACAGCTGGATGGGCGGAGTGAGCGCGCTGCACGCCGCCGCCGGCGGCGTCAGCACCTGGTTGACCGAGTGGGCGGCCCGACATGGTCGCGTTGGAGGGGGACGGCTCAATGCCCGGGACCGCCTCACGCTGGTCGAGGCGCTGCTCGCTCGCGGCGCCGACCCGAACGCCACGGTCACCACCTCGGCGATGCTCATGTTTTACATCGGGTATCCCACGAAGGGCGCCTTCGAGCCGTTCGCTCCCGGCACCGGCGATCTGAAGGGCGCGACCCCACTCTGGGTCGCCGCCTTCGAGATGAACGGCGCGCCCAGTCTGATCTACGGCGTGATCCCCAGTTTTCAGAGCAGTAGTGTCGATGTGCTTCGAGCCCTGATTGACGGCGGCGCCGATCTGTCCCTGGCCAGCGACGATGGGACCACGCCGCTGATGATGGCGGCCGGCCTCGGCAAGGCCACCTACACGCCGCGCGAACCACGCGGGGTGCCCTCAACCAGCGCCGAGGCGGCGGTCCGGTTTCTGGTCGAGGCCGGCGGCGATGTCAACGCCGTCAACGAGGCGGATTTCACCGCCCTGCATGGCGCGACCTTCCGCGGGCTGAATGAAGTCGTCGAGTATCTCGTGGCGCAGGGCGCCGACATCGACGCGCGGGACTTCCGGGGCCGTACCGCGTACCGCATGGCGGAAGGCGCCAAGCAGTCGTTCCAGTTCCAGAGTTGGCCCGAGACGGCCGAGCTGCTCGCGCGACTTGGCGCCGACACGGCGCTGGGCGTCCCGGGCACCGTGCAGGAACGGCTGCGCGACGTGCCAATCACCACCACCACCGACCAACCCTAGGGTTTCCTGGCGAGGGGTCCGTCTGGCGGCGTTGCTTCCTCGGTCACATGCGGCCTGCATGCTCCCTCGTCGCGCCTTGCCAGGCGAACGCCTCGCCAGGAAACCGGCTGGGCGCGGGGTCTTCTGGCGGCGTTGCTGCGTCGGTCACCCGCCCGGCGGCCGGACGGGGCGCATGCCTGGCTGCTCCCTCTTTGCGCCTGGCTAGACGGACGCCTCGCCAGGAAACTCCTCGGCCGTGGGGCGAGCACGACGCCGACGAGCGCTAGCGCGCGGGATCCAGGCCAGTCGAAGCCCGCTCTTGCTCGCGTGCGCCAGCCAGCATGTTGATCATCGCGTAGTTTCCCTCGTGGCACGCGTACTCAAAGAGTGTCTCCGTCGCCTTGGTAATCGGAATCGCCGCGGTGAATGGCCGCGTAAAAGTGGCCGGATCGTCAACCGTGAACTCGTACAGCAACGTGTCTGCGTCCACCCGCGTGAAACGTTCGACCAGATGGAGTGAGAGGGCCGATCCCATCGCCAGCCCCGCCGTGCTGAAACTCCCGGTCTTGTCCGTGAAGTTCGTGCTGTCCACCACCAGCGTGTCCCCGTCCCAGCGACCGCGTGCGTTGCCATGCCACTGGCGGAGGTGCGGTGGAAGATGTGGCCGCCCGTCAAGTGGCACCACGCGCACCTGATGAACCATCTCCGTCAGTAGCACAACGTAATCGGGCGTCTGGAACAGCTGCACATTGCTGTTGTATCCACCAGGTGTGAACGGTGGCCCCGAGCTGAGACCAACGAGACAGCGTTCTGACAGTCCGAGATCCCAGGGCGCGTGCGCCGGCGACCGGCCTCTGACTCGCTCACGTATAGGTCGCATAGGGCGCAGCCACGTCTCGCGTGCGCGACGGGCTCGTTCTTGCGCGCCGGCTGTCAGTGGAGGAATCCTGCCATCAGGGGGATCCACGATCAGCGACGTCCGCCTGTCCGACACCACCGTCGAACCAGCGTCCGTCCAGAAGTCGTCGTACGGGACCCGATCGACCTCCGACAGGCCGTCGCGCTGCTCAACCGAACGATCCCGGCGCCGCACGCGACGCAGTTGGGCCCGTGTCGCATACTCCCGAGCCTCCTCTTCTGTGAGGACGCTCTTGTCGGCGAGGTCGACCGGTCGTTGCAGTGGCGTGATCGTGCGCACGTCCCAGATTCCCTGCAGGTCAGGCGTACCCCACGGTGTGCGTGGCACGTCAGCGCCAGACGAAGCGGGTTGAGCCGCGGCCATGCCAACAGCACTCAGGAGACACACCACACTCAGACCGAGACGTCTCCTCAGAGGGTCGGACAAGGTCGGACAGCTCATAGCTCTGCTCCTGCGGTAGATCACCCAGCACCAATGTACGTCGGTCGAGCTGCAGCTGCGCTTGCGGCAACCGTACCACGAGCACGATCAGTGTAGGAAACAGTCGAGCGGTGCAACCTGTCGCCCCCGTGGTCTACTCACGTGTCGTGACCATCAGGACGTTGAAGCGACCTCAGCCATGAAATCGCGTTTGCCCACTTTGACGCACACAACCCAGACTCGCGCGTCGCCGCGGGTCGATCTGGAGGGGCATGGGCGCCATGCCTGGACGTGCGAGACGATAGGCGGTATTAAAGGATGGTGGTTTCTGCGGGTAGATGAGTGAGGCAACTATGACAAACATGGCCATCTTGATGAAACGTGGCGTTGTTCTGGCGGGTGCGGGAGTGCTGGCGCTCGGCGTCAGTGGATGCATCGGCCCGGAAGGCTCTGTCGCGGCGGCTCAGCAACGGAGTGGGCCCCAGCCAGACCCCACGACGCAGCGCCCCGAGCGTCTGGTGACCCACGAGCAGATGCTCGAGTGGTTCGAAGAGCAGAAGAACTGGGGCCGCTGGGGCCCGGACGACGACCGCGGCACGTTGAATCTGATCACGCCAGAGAAGACGAAGGCGGCCGTGGCGCTGGTGACGGAGGGCATCTCGGTCCGCCTCTATCACTTCCCGGACCCGGTCAACCTGGACGAGCCGATGCCGGACACGTCGAACATGCGGGTCCTCAACCAGCATTGGATACCCGGGCAAGACCCTGAGGCCACCGAGATCCGCGGCGCCGCCCTCGATGCGGTCAGCTTCGCGACCCACGACGGCGGGAACAGCCATATCGACGCGATTTGCCACTACCCCGTGAAGGACGAAGGCTACATGGAGAGACCCCAACGGATCTATGGCGGGCGTCCGATGATGTACACCGGCCAAGGGTGCATGGGCGGGGCATCGATCGACAAGATGGGTCCGGGCTACGTGACCCGTGGCGTCCTCATCGACATGCCGTTGCTCAAGGGGGTGCCGTACCTTGAGAAGAGTCAGGCGCTGTATGTGGAGGACCTCGAAGCGTGGGAAGAGTTCTCTGGAATCACCATCGGCAGCGGCGATGCGGTGTTCCTCCGGACCGGCCGGTGGGCGCGGCGCGAGGCCGAAGGGCCGTGGAACTACGGCGGCGAGACCGCCGGCCTGCATGCCTCGGTGTTGCCCTGGCTGAAGGAGCGGGACATCGCGATTCTCGGCGGCGACGCGGTGGCCGATGCCCAGCCGTCCGGGGTGGCCCAGCACAACCGTCCGATTCACGACATGTTGATACCGATGTGGGGGACGCCGACGGTCGACAACGGCTACTACCTGGAGGTCGCCGAGGTCGCGGCCCGGTTGCAACGGTGGGAGTTCATGGTCTCCTGGACGATGATGCAGATCCCCAACGGCACGGCCACGCCATTCATGGGGCTCGCGACGTTCTGACGAGGTGATGGCCGCACAGCGCCCATAGCCAGAAACGACGAAACCAACAGATTTCCCGGGAGGAGAGTTCCGCATGAGACTCGCACCGATCTTGACCATCGCCCTGATATGTGCGCCGGCTGCGGGCTGGGCCCAGTCGGACACCACCGTGCTGTTCATCGGCAACAGCTTTACCTACGGCCACGGTTCGCCGGTGCGTTTCTACCGGCCCGATACGGTGACTGACCTCAACAGCGCGGGGATTGGCGGCGTGCCCGCCCTGTTCGAGTCGTTTACGGCGCAGGTTGGCTTGGACTACGACGTGCATGTCGAGACACAGCCCGGGAGCGGGCTCGACTTTCATCTCGAGAATCGGCTCGGCACCATCGGGCGGAAGGCGTGGGACGCGGTCGTCATGCATGGGCAGAGCACCCTGGATTTCGCAGCGCCTGGCGATCCCGGCAAACTCGTTGACACCAGCGGTCGACTCGCCGAGTTTCTCAAAGTCGGCAGTCCGGCCGTAGAAGTGCACCTGATGTCGACCTGGTCACGCGCCGATCAGACGTATCAGCCTGAGGGCGCCTGGTTTGGAAAGCCCATCGACGCCATGGCCCGGGACGTCCGTACCGGCTACGACCAGGCGGCGAAGGCCTCCGACGCCATCACATCGGTGATTCCAGTCGGTGAAGCCTGGGCGCGCGCCATGGAGACGGGTGTGGCTGATTCCAATCCGTACGATGGCACCGCGTTCGGCACGATCGATCTCTGGACGTTTGACCACTACCACGCGAGCACGTACGGCTACTATCTCGAGGCGTTGGTCGTCTTTGGGCGACTGACGGGCCGCGATCCACGGTCGCTGGGTGACCACGAGTGCTCCGCTTTTGAACTGGGGCTGTCGCGCCAGCAGACCAGCGCCCTCCAGCAGGTGGCGTTCGACACACTGGCGAGTGAGGGAGGGCTGACGCCAGCGCCGTTCGTTCTTGACAAGCCGGCGAGTCTTGCCCGCTGTGTGGACCGGCGCTGAGCTCATCGGTCGACAACGCTGGCGGGGTTCGCGGACCGAGATGGCCGCTCCCGCCGCCCGCGGATCCGCGTGGTAGATTCGCGGCATGTCGTCGTGCGATGTCTCGGTGATCGTACCCACGCTCAACGAAGAGCGGGTGCTCCCCGACCTGCTGCGTGATCTGCAACGACAGACGGGCGTGCGGCTCGAGGTGCTGGTGGCCGACGGTGGGTCTGACGACGGCACCACCGCCCTCGTCGAGTCGTTCGACTTCGCGCGGGTGGTCGCGGGCGATCGCGGACGAGGTCGGCAGATGAACCGGGCGGCGGGTGAGACGCTCGGCACGTATCTCTGTTTCCTGCACGCGGATACCCGGATTCCGTCGGACGGTCTTCTGGGTGCGGCGTGCGACGCCATGACGGCCGAGCGTCGCGCCGCCGGCCACGACCGCCTGGCCGGACACTTTCAACTCGAGTTCGTCCGGGCGGATCTGCGCAAGCACACCGTCGCGTTCAGATACGCGGAAGAGAAGATGTCGTTCGATCGGTCTCATGTCGTGAACGGAGACCAGGGACTGCTGCTCACCCCCGACTTCTTCGCCGCGCTTGGCGGCTTCGACGAGTCGCTGGGCTTCCTCGAGGACCAGAAGATCGCGGCCGATATTCGTCGGCGGGGGCGGTGGCTGCTGTTGCCGGGGAGGATGCAGACCTCGGCCAGGCGATTCGAGGCCGCGGGGTTCCACCGTCTCTACATCCTCATGTCCATCATGCAGGCGATGTACTGGACCGGGGCGAGAGAGTTCTTCGACCGCGCGCCCGGAATCTACCGACAGCAGCAGGAGGTTGGCAAGCTGTTGCTGACACCGTTCTTTCGAGAGATCACGTTGATGTTTCGTCAGGACTACGGCGTGGTGGGAACACTGCGGTTGCTGGCGCGAATCGGGCGATTCGTCCGTTCGCATTCCTGGCAGATGTTCTACTTCGTCGACATCTGCCTACGGCCCATCAGCGGACCGGGCCGGTATCCGTTCCTCAGATTCCATGATGCCGTGTTTTGGAAAATCACCAACTTCCGGGTGTTCGACCTGCTGGCCGCCATCCTCACCGTCGGTTGGTTTCTCGGCGTGCTGTTTCCCGTCTACACGTTCCTAGACCGGCGAGAGCTGAGGGCCGAAGAGGGTCGGACCCCCCCCTAGAGTGAAGGTCCAGAAGAGCGACGTGGCGCGGTTTCCTGGCAAGCCGTTCGCCTCCTGAGGAAACGTAGCGAGTTGTCCTAGCAAGCCCCTTCAGGGGCGCTCATCGATCAACGGGCCTAAAGGCCCTTGTTACAATTGGTTACGCCCCCGCCCGGCCGGGCGGGGGCGACCGACGAAGCAACGCCGCCAGGCGGACGGATCGCCAGGAAACCCTAGGGTTTGACGGTGACAGTGACGTCGTCGTAGTCGACCAGACCGCCGTCGTGGGCGAGCGCGCGGATCGAATATGTCCCCGGCTCGCTGAACGTCGCCTGCACACTCCATCGGTTGTCGGGCGGCAGTGGCGGCGGCGACCAGCCGGCGGACCACGGTGACTGGCCGCCGTCTCTGGTGTCCTCCCAGACCTTGGTCTGCGACGGATCGAACACGACGGGCCCGGGGCCGCGGTAGCGGAACCACGACAGGCGGAGTCCGGTGGCCGAGTTCGGCACAAAGTGGCTCTGACCCACCAGATAGAACGGGAACGACCGTCGGATTGGCTTGTCGTCGTCGACCGCCACCGCACTCAAGGTGAGCGGCTCGCCCACGCGCACGGTCAGGGTGCTCGGCGATTCCAGGGTCACCTCCGGCGCCGCGTTCCCGATGATGTCCGGTCGGCCTCCGGTCTGGCCGCCCGCGCCGAAGTTGGCCGCCATGACCACGTCATCGACCACGTAGGCCGGTCGCAACGTGCCGAAGGCCTTCTCGGTGACGCCGTTGGTGGTCAACGTCCACACGACCTCCCGGTCGCCGAAATCGGCCGGGACGCGCACCCTGAACACGAACTGGTTACGCCGGGGAAAGAAGTGAGCCGGCTGCCCCTTGTCCGCGGGGCCCGGCTCGAGGAAGTTGTTCGGTCCCACCGGGACGTCGATCTCCTCCGCCCAGTTCCGGTTGTAGTAGCCAAACAGCAGATCGAACGAACCGTCGTCGTTCTTCCAGAAACCCTCGTAGACCGGGGCGATGTTCTGCCCGCGCGCCGGAGCCTGCGCGGCCGCGGACCCGCACGTCGCGATCAGCTCGCCAGCGCCGAATCCGAGGAGGAGCAGTCCAACGGCGACGCGCCGCCGCCGCGGTTCGTTCGTCACTGCTGTCCACCCGACGCGACCGGGCTGCCTTCCGGCAACACGTCAAACCCGCACAGCGGGCAGCCAAGCACGGCGTCGCCGGACGCGAGCCCGAGACGCTGCCGGCGGGTCGCCATCTCTTCCTGAAACTGTTCGTCTGTGAGCCGTAGCGCGGGGGCAATCAGAATCGCCATGTTGTCGATCGAGCGGTGCCCGAGTCCGCTCCAGTTGCGCGGGTCGACCACGTTCCGGTTGGTCGGCGTGTTATCGAAGGTCGCCGTCACATGGAGGAGCGTACCCTGGGGGAGGAGCGGGGCCGCGTCCTCTCCATACTTGTAGACCTTCACCCAGTTGTGGTCGT
>JAPYUM010000190.1 GCA_029940535.1 Vicinamibacterales bacterium | reverse complement strand
CACGGCGCCTTCCAGGGCAAAACGCCCTATGAAGCGCTTCGGGAGAAGCTCGGATGAACTCGACTCTATCTGTCCAGCGAGGTCGTACCCATCACACCTCAGGAACAGATGCACCTGCTGGCGTCGATACGAGTGGCAGCCACTTCGAGGCACTGTTCTCGAAGGCGGAGGCGATTGGCCTGGTGGCGAGTATTCCCGAGGGTGGTACCGCCCGCGTCACCATTGATGGTCGGCTCCAAGACGGCACCCCGGTCAGTCTCGTACACCCGATCAGCGTCAGAGACTAGGCCGATCGGGCGCCGAGACCGGCACGGTGGGGGCTGACGGGGTCTGACGGGTTCTGTCAACTTCCGCTCCGATCTGGCAGAGTGACGGCATGCCGAGCTACCGCGGATACCGATTCTGTGGCGCTCCGCTGGGTCCGATAGTGGGCATTATAATAACCGGCACAGGGAGGACCCGAGCCACGGGGGTGCTCTAATGCGTTTCATGTTATCCTGTATGACAAGCGGTCAAGATCATACTAGCAAGTACAAGATGGCATGTCTGAGCAAATAATATACGATACGGTTGTTATGTTTGCCGACGTTGTGGGTAGCTCAAAGATATACAAACAGGAAGGCAATGATGAAGCAAATCGTCAAATTTCGGACGTTGTAAATCGTCTAATGGATCAAACTCGCCAACACAATGGGGTCGTGATTAAAACTCTCGGCGACGAGGTGATGGCGCACTTTAAGAATCCTAATGACGCTTTTCGTGCATCCATTGCCATGCAACAGATTGGAGAAGAAACTTTACCAATTAGTGTTGGCATGGCATGGGGCAATGTCATCGAAAAAGATGCTGACTTGTTTGGTCAAGCTGTCAACGATGCCGCAGCGGTCGTCAAAATTTCCCGAGGCAAACAAGTCATTACCACTCAACAACACAAGGACGAATTAACCAGCGAAAATGCAGCAAAACTTTCTGTCTTTGATGAGGTAAAACTTAAAGGCGGAAAAATCTCTACTACACTATTTCGAATTGACTGGGAGTCGCAATATCCTGGTCAGGGTTACGACCATACAATCATCAGAACCAATATCAGTGCTGTACAAGACCAACTAATTGTGAGCTACATCAAACCCGATGGCACTAAAGGCAGCATTGCCTTAACTGAAAGCAATGCACCTTTACATATAGGACGCGATGAAACCAACTGTCAAGTAACTTTATCCACCAATCTTGCCTCTCGCGATCACTGTCACATAAACTATCAATACGGAAAATTTGTTTTAGTTGATCACAGTACAAATGGTACCTACGTTACTAACGCTGATAGTCAAGAGGTGTATCTGCGCCGAGAAGAGTTGCCCCTGCTAGGTTCTGGTTGCATTGGTTTAGGCGAAAAAACAGACGTAGCTAATCAATTTGCAATTAAATTTTGTAGTTCAAAAGTATCTTAACGCTGACACCCGAGTCGCTCCCCTGCACGGACGAAAGATGGCCGCGCTGATGCAGGCCACCCACGGCCGGCCCACCCCTGTGTTCCTCCGCTACCACACCGACGCCGGCCATTCCGGTGGCCAGCCGGTGTTCCAACAGATCGAACAGATGGTCGACACGGGCAGCCTCCTTCTGTGGTAAATGGGTCGCTGACCCTCGCGCGGCCGGGTTGCGCAGTCCAGCCCCCGGGATCGCCGATCAGCGTCAGAGACTAGGCCGATCGGGCGCCGAGACCGGCACGGTTGGGGGGGGGCTGACGGGGTCTGACCGGTTCTGTCAACTTCCGCTCCGATCTGGCAGAGGGACGGCATGCCGAGCTACCGCGGATACCGATTCTGTGGCGCTCCGCTGGGTCCGATAGTGGGCGTTATGATAACCGGCACAGGGAGGACCCGAGCCACGGGGGCGCTCTAATGCGTCCTATGTTCCGGCCTGCTCCTCGTCGGGCGGCAGCACGCGGACCACGCCGGCGCTGCCGTCGACTTCAATCAGCTGGCCGTCCTGGATCATCTTCGTCGCCCCGTCGAGACCGGAGACGCAGGGCAGGCCGTACTCGCGGGCGATCACGGCGCCGTGCTGGAGGGCGCCCCCGATCTCCAGCACCACCCCGGCCGCATTGATGAAGATCGGCGTCCAGCCTGGGTCCGAGGCGCGGGTCACCAGGATCTCGCCCTCGAGCAGCGGTTTCTCGTACGGGGCGTGGAGCACCTTCGCTCTGCCCCGCACGACTCCCGGAGCGATCGCGTCTCCCACCAACCCGTCGGCGGCGTCCTGTGGCGGCGCATGGAAGATCCGGCCGCGGCTGTCGATGACCCTCGGCCACGAAGTGATGTGGGCGAGCCGTCTCCGCGGCGCCAGGTTGGCGGTCACCAGCGCCCGCACGTCCAGGTCCGGCTCCCGCTCGGCCCGGGCGATTTCAAGGATGCGCAGATCGAACACCTGGATCGCGCGGTCCAGCCGGCCCTCCTCCACGAACCGGCGGCCTAGTTCCAGAGCCCGGCGTCGCAGCAGGTCGACGGTGATGATGAAGAAGTACTTCGGGGCTTCCCGGAAGCCCGCCATCCTGTGCGCCTTCGCGAGTCGCTCGAACCTTCGCGCCTTGCCTTTCTGACGGGCAATCGCCAGCAGCTGCTCGTAGGCGTCGGCCCGGCGCCGACGCGCGGTCTTGATGGTGTCGTTGGCGACGTCGATCGCCTGCAACTGCAGGAAGAAGGCCGGCAGGTCCTCGTAGCAGCGCGGCGTCGCGATATCGATCTCCTTGATGCCCCGGCACCCGAAGCGGTCCATGTAGGCATCGTAGGACTCCATCAGATCGGGTGAGTAGTCGCGTGCCTCGATACGCCGCCTGAACTCCTCGCCGTCCCCCGTCGACTGTATCTGCGGGAAGGAGGCCAACTCCCAGAGCCGGTGACCCATCTCCGAGGTGGGGTTGCCCACCAGGTCCATCTCGAGCGAGACGAGCAGATCCGCGGCGTCGTCGTCCTTGAAGAGACGGCCGAGACGCCATCGCGCGAACATCGGCGGTGCGCCGACGCCGACCATCGCCTCGGTCAGTCCCTTGAAACGTTCCAGGAACGCGGTGGCGAGTTCGTCGAACGCCCGCCCCTCGCCGCTCAAGCGGCGGCACTCGGCCACGGCGGTCTGCTCCGCCTGCTCGTAGGCTCGCAGGGCCGAATCGGGGTTTCTGAAGCCGTGATACCCCCGTGGCAAAAAGCCGAGCATTCGCTTGATCGCGCCCCAGGCCATGCCTTTCAGCGCGTCCGGCTTTCGCGCCGGCACGTAGTCGGCCAGATCGATCGACTCGACGATTCGCCGCGTCGCGGCGTCGAAGCTCGAGAGCAACCGCGGGACAATACCGCCGCCCAAACCCTTCATCACGTTCGATAGATGGATGTACTGGCGGCCGTCGACGTTGACCACAGTGCCTTCGCGGCCACGGTTGATCATCGTCTCCCCCTTCATGGCCTCGAGCATCCGCCCCCAGTACTCGAGGCCGAGCACGGACAGGCTGTCCTCGAAGCCCTGGCTGAGGACGATGAGGTCGAGGTAGAGGTGCTTCTCTCCACCGGCCGGCGTCACCAGAACCTCCGGCAACGGCAGGTGCGTGGTGATGGGCCGGGACTGGAGCAGGTACAGCTGCTGGTCTTCCATGGCCCATTCGATGTCCATCGGGCGGCCAGCATGAGTCTCGGCCCGCGCTGCCAGCTCGGCAACCTCGATCGCCTGCGGGTCGCTCAGACTCGGGCGGGCCCCATCGTCGTTTCGGGCGTCGCGGGTGCCCCCGTCGGGGTCGAGCTCCAACAGGTGCGTCTTGTCGGCGATCTTCCTCTCCACAATCTCCCGGCGGATTTTCTCGACCACCCAGGTGTCCGGCGTCACCGCGCCCGCCACCACGGTCTCGCCCAGACCGAAGTTGGCGTTGATAACCGCTTCGTCGTAGCAGTTGTTGAGCGGATTCAGCGAGAAGGCTACCCCGCTCATGTCCGACGCGATCTGCTCCTGCACGACCACCGCGATACGTGGCCGGTTCACGCGCATGCCACGCTGCCGCTTGTAGTGGACAACCCGTACGTCGAAGACCGACGCGAACGAATGCCGAATGGCGTCCTCGAGTTTGTCCCGCGCCACGCCGAGGGTGGTCTCGTACTCCCCCGCGAACGAGCTGCCGTCGAGGTCCTCTTCGGGTGAGGAGGAGCGCACGGCCAGCAGCCGGCCCGGGCGCAGCCGGGTCACGGCGTCTCTCAACGCCGCGGTCTGCGCCGGGGCCAGTCGAAGTCGGGCGCACTCGACTTTCAGGGTGTCGCAGCGGTTCCTGAGCCCGGTCTCGGACGAGGCCAGAAACGCCGCCCAGGTCTCGCCCGATTCCAGCGTCTCGATCCACTCCCGGAAGAAGTCGACGCCGAGTACGAAGCCGTCCGGAACCGGGAAGCCGGCTCCCGTTGCTTCGATGAGCGATCGTGCCTTGCCACCGACCTGGTCGAGCGGAGGGACGGGCTGTGCCGAGAACGTATGGATCATCACGGGGGCACCAGCATGCTGCATAGCCTGTCACAGCTCAACCCGCAGCCGCAGCGTCCCGCGCCGGCTCGACCCTGGTCACCTTCGACGAGCCCGGTCCGTGCCCTACTGGGAAATGCCAAGCCAGTTCAACGGGGTCGTCCTGGAGCTGCTCCGCGGATAAGCGGCGCCGCTGCCAGCAGCTTGTCACGCAGGCCACGCGAGGTATCTACGAGGCTGCGGGTGCGCGTGGCGCGACGGTCGTCATTCCA
>JAPYUM010000189.1 GCA_029940535.1 Vicinamibacterales bacterium | reverse complement strand
TTCGCGAACATGGTGTCGTGCAGCTCCCAGAACTTGCCTTGCTCGAGCGCGCAGTGCCCGGCCTCAGCCGCCTTGAACGCCTGAGCGTGGTTGGGCAGCGGGTAGTCTTTGAACACCAGACGCACATCGCTGCCATAGGCGGTTTTCAGTTGTTCGAGCGTTTCCGTTAACTGCTGACAGAACGGGCACTGGAAGTCGGAGTACTCGACGAGTTGGATTACCGCGTCGTCTGAACCAAACGACGCATCGCTGGCATCCACCGACACCGGGGTTCGGGGCGGATCGAGCTCGATACGCACGTCGCCGGAAGCCGCCCGGAGCTCGTTCATATACGCATGCAGCGCCTGGGTCGGTCGCTGCTGCTCGAGAAACGCCCTGATCTCCGGCCGCATCTGCTCGAGCGTTCGCCCTCCGAACGCGTTCTGATTTTGCCCAAACAGCAGGGCAATGTCTTCGTCGGAAACCGGGAGGCTTCTCGACGGCAGCTCCGCTTCGAGCAGCGCATCACGGGAGGTGCCCTGCGCCACCGCTTCTTGATCGATGAGAATATCGCCGATCACGATGTCAAGGGCGCGGCGGCGCGTGTCGTACAGTTCCTGCAGCATCCTCGCACGCGAAGCGGCGTCGTTCTTGCGCCAGGCGTCGTCGACATCGGCCATGGTCACGGTCACATCGCCAACCCGGCCGACGACGTCGGTCGGTGCCTGGGCGCAGACCGATGCTGCCGAACAGAGGAGTGTGAGGGCCGCGACGCCGGCCGCAGTGCCGATCCGATGCAACATGAAGCACACCTTTCTTTTGGAACCCGTGCGTATGGCGCGTAACACTTCACTTTATCATTCGTAGGACGGCGCCGGCACGCCCGAGTCCGCTGTGCTACGAACATGCCCACGCTCATGAGCCGCCATCGTGTTCGCGCCCGCCCCCCTCGTGCGACCAGTGCACAACCGGCCAGACGCGTCACATACGGCTCGGAGCTGACGGCCTACCTGGAGGACGCGGCACACTTCCCCGGCGGGCACTCGTCATTGGTGGTCTGTCCACGCGACGAGCAGCAACTTGCCGCCGTCCTCCGGGACGCCGCGACCGTGCTGCCCGTTGGCGCGCAATCGTCGCTCACCGGCGGGGCGACCCCGATGGGGGACACGGTCATTAGCCTTTCCGGGCTCAGTTCCATCGCACCGCCCGAGTTCGACTGTGTCACGGCAGAGCCGGGTGTCACCCTCACCGCCCTCCGGGAGGCCCTGACCGAGGCGGGCCGAAGCTACCCACCGGTGCCTACCTACGAGGGAGCGACGGTGGGTGGGGTCGTCTCGACAAACGCTGCCGGCGCCGCGACCTTCAAGTACGGCACGACGCGGCGGTGGGTGCGAGCTTTGACGGTGATGCTGGCAACCGGCGAGGTGCTCGACCTTGAACGCGGGCAGGTCCGTGCCGAAGACCACCAGTTCGAGATCGACACCTCTGACGGCACGATCCGGGTCCCGGTTCCGACCTATCGGGTACCGGAGGTGCCGAAGCGGGCCGCGGGATACCCGGCCGGCCCCGATCTCGACCTGGTCGACCTCTTCGTCGGCGCCGAAGGCACCCTGGGTATCGTCACGTCCGTGACCCTGGAGGTGCTGCCCCGGTGCCCGGAGGTGGGGTTCGTCTTGGTCGCCTGTCGCGACGAATCGCAAGCCGTCGCGCTCGCCTCGGACTTGCGCCAGGCGTCGATGCGGACCTGGCGCGACGAGGACCCCTCCGGTCTCGATGTTATCGCGATCGAGCACATGGACCGGCGGTGCCTGGCGCTGTTGCGTGAGGACGGCTCGGCGCGACGCCTCGGCGTGACGATTCCGAACGACGCGGGCACACTGCTCCTCGCCCAGATCGAGTTCCCACCGGGGACCACTACCGAGCGGGTGTATGACGAGGTGGCCAACGCGACGACCGAGACCGACGTGTCAGGCGGAGGACCACGCTTGGATTCGCCCGTGGGCGGTCTCTGCCGGATCATCCGCGACGCGGATCGGCTCGACGCCACGGAGATTGTCGCCCCGGGCGACCATGCCCGCGCGGCCGCCCTGTTGGCACTTCGCGAGGCAGTGCCGGAGGCGGTCAATCGTCGGGTCGGTATCGCCAAGCGCACCGTCGATGACACAATCGAAAAAACGGCGGCCGACATGATTGTGCCTTTTTGCCATCTTGGCGAGAGCCTCACCCTGTTCCGTGGCGCGTTCGAGTCGCGTGGGCTCGACTATGCCATCTGGGGTCACCTCTCGGACGCAAATCTGCACCCCAACGTAATCCCACGGTCGGCGGACGATGTGCGACGCGGCAAAGAGGCGATTCTGGAGTGCGGCCGCCGGGTCATTGAGTTGGGCGGCTGCCCGCTGGCCGAACATGGCGTCGGGCGCAACGTGGTGAAGCAGGCACTCCTGCGGCAGCTCTACGGTGACCGAGGGATTGCGGAGATGCACGCGGTCAAGCGAGCACTCGACCCGTCCGGGAAGCTCGCGCCTGGGGTATTGCTGCCATGAAGGGCGGCTTTTTCGCGCACTGGTTCACCACCGCGGTCGCGCTCGGCGCAACCGCGTGGATGCTGTCCGGCGTGCAGGTCGACTCGTTCACCGCACTTGCGGTCGCCGCTCTCGTGTTGGGTTTCGTCAACGCCATCGTTCGACCAATTCTGGTGTTGCTGACGCTGCCGTTCACCCTGGTGACGCTCGGACTGTTCTATTTCGTCGTCAACGGCATCGCGTTCGGTCTGGCCGCGGCGCTGGTGCCGGGATTCCGCGTATCGTCGTTTTTCTCCGCCGTGCTCGGCGCCGCGTTTGTAGGACTCGTGTCCTGGTTCATCGGGGGAGCCACCGGACGCCACAAGACCACCGTGACCCGCACCCGTTCCCCGGACGTGGTCGATGTGCACCGCCACCGCGACGGCCGCTGGGGATAGTCCAACCTGACTGTCATCGCCAGAGAATTCGGGCTCCGGGGCTGTGCGGGGTTCTTCGATGGCGCCCGCTCGCTATAGCGCGTGTCCATTCACGGCGGAGCGCCCCCGATTGCGGCAGGGCGTCGAGGCCATCAAGAACCCGCGGGCTGCATCGGCAAGGGCGGCCCGACTGCTGCGCGCGCGTTGCCGGCTCGCGCTCAGCGGCACCCCGGTCGAGAATCACCTTGGCGAGTTGTGGAGCATCTTCGAGTTTCTCAACCCTGGTCTGCTCGGTTCCGCGACCGTCTTCCCAGCGGCTCGGGGCTGCGACGAGCCGTCCCGACGACGCCACGCCGGCGCTCCTCGCCAGAGCCGTCCGGCCATTCGTGCTCCACCGCACCAAGGACCAGGTCGCCCGCGACCTTCCGGCCAAACACGAGCCACCGGATTGGCCAGTCACCGTCTCGAGTTGACCAGGGGGCCCGGCTAGAGCAGTTCTGCGCGCGACCTGACCCCAGGCGCCCGCGCCAGACCCGCGTCGCAAGTCAGCAAACGGCAATCGAGGGCTTCGGCGAGTGCCACGTAGACCGCATCGTACGCCGTGAGGTTGCGACGGAGCTCCCAGACGCGGCCGAGCAGCGGTTCGTGGGCGTGACGAGTCAGGTCGAGCCCGCGGAAGTCCTCGAGCGCGGTCAGCGCGCTCGCACTCTCAAGCTCTTTGTTCCGGGCGTAGCGCCTGAGCGCCTGTGCCACTTCCAGATCGACGAGATGCGGCACGTGGAGTCCGATCGTCGGGTCTGCGACGCGGGCGGCCACCTCGCGCCCGCGGTCGGTGCCAAGCAGCAAATCGACAACCGCAGACGCGTCGAGGACGATCATCGATCGTCTCGGGCGGCCCGGATCAGGCTGGCGGGACTTCGTGTCAGGGTACGCCGCGGCCGGCTCGCTAGCCGCTCCAGAATTTCCCTCCGAGACGGGCGCTCTAGCGCTTTACGCACTTCGCGGAGCACGTACTCGGACATAGACATCCCCTCGAGGGCGGCTCGCGCTTTCAACCGCCCGTGTGTCTCGCGAGGGACGTTGCGAATTTGCACCATGGTCGTGGACATGTTTATAGTATGTTTTCATCCGAATTTCATGTCAACGACCTGTCTGTCGTAGCCGGCCCAGAGCTTCAACCCACGTATGTTCTTCGGCGGTCTGGCGCAATCCAACTCCGCCAGTGACACGGTCAGCAACAATCTGCGTGTCCGTTGGGAGTACAGCCCGGGGAGTGAGTTGTTCGTGGTCTACACCAGGTGCTCTATCACGGCGCCTTGGGAGCCCGGACGGCCTGGCGCTCGCTCGTGGTCCAGTACGGGACCACCGACGGGACGCGACCGACCGGGGACTCCGCCACCGCCGCCGAGGAGCCCGCGGCGTCACGGGAGCCCCGCGCCGCCGGCAACTATCTCTGGGCGGACCTGATGCGCCGTAGCCTGGCTCTCGATGTCCTTGCTTGTCCCCGCTGTGGCGGGCGACTCCGGTTGATTGCGGTGATCGACCACCCAGCCGTCGTTGCACGCATCTTGCGACACCAGAAGCTCCCAAGCGAGATTCCCGGGACCCGGCGGGCCCGCGCGCGCCCGACTGACGTCGCCGACCTCTTTGTCGCGGCCGATCCCGCCTGACTCCGCTCGCCTCTGGCGTCAGCACGCTGGAGTTGCGTCTCCGTAGACGGTCGACCTGACTGCAACCGCAAGTCGCGACATTGTCAGCCTGAGCGGGTGGTATCGAGACCCGAGTTCGGCTGGGAGCGGTGGCAAATCCGCCTGTCGCGGGAAGGCGGCGCGGGTCGCGGCACGGGTCGGATAATGGGTCTTCTGT
>JAPYUM010000055.1 GCA_029940535.1 Vicinamibacterales bacterium | reverse complement strand
GCTCGACATGGGCGAACAGATTCTGGTGTTCGATCTCGCGCGCAATCTGATCCGCTTGTCCGGGTTCTTGCCAGGGCGAGAAATCGCCATCACGTTTACCGGTCTGCGTCCGGGCGAGAAACTCGTGGAGGACCTGGTCGGACCTGATGAGGTAGCCAGCGCGTCCCCGGTCGAGAAAGTGCTGGCCGTGCGAACCGATCGGATGCCGGATTCAGGGGAGTTCGCAGAGCGCCTGGCCACCCTCGAGTGGTTGGCCGCGTCCGGTGACACACAGGGGACCGTCCGGCAGCTGCAAGTCCTGGAGCCACACTTCGCACCAGGTCGCAACTGGACCGCGGAGGCGAGGCCCCCCAGCCCGACGTTCATCGCACCGTGCTGCGCCCCCGCTAGTGTCCTGTATCGAACTTCTGTTGCGGCGCACTGGCTAGCAAGGTTAAGAAAACGGTCTGAGGGGGTTTCTGACGAGGCGTCTGCGTGGCAAGGCGCGACGAGGGAGCATGCAGGCGGCATGTGACCGAGGACGCAACGCCGTCCACGCGGGCGCCTCGTCGGAAAACCTAGTTCAGGCTTGCCACCCGACGTCGCAGCGCTTTGACGTGCCGCCAGATTTCCGACCGGTCATCTTGATCAGACTCCCCCTGGTTCCCCGAAGGGGCGAACCGCAGATAAGCCTCGAGACTTCGCAGTGCCGTGGTGAAGTCGTTGAGATGGTAGGCGAGGAGCCCTCGATCCCGGAGTTCGGTCAATGCTGACGGTTCGATGGAGAGAAGTAGTTCGGTCAGCGCGAGACCTTGCTGAAATGAGCGCATCCCCACGTAGATGCGTTTCAAGTTTGCGAGCATTCGGGCCAGGATCTGCAGTTTGGTGGCAGGCGCGAGCATCCTTGGCTCGAATGCGACCGCACCGCCGGCCCGTTGCTGGAGCAACGTTCGGCAGTCAGTCTCGGACATGACCGCGCCACGATGAAACGGGTCGACGAAGACGGCACCGCCATGGTCTTCATCCGGTCCGAAGGGAAATCGTAGAAGGAAGTGACCGGGGAAGTTGACCCCGTCGACTCGTACGCCCGCCCGACGGGCGACTTCGATATAGACCACGGCCAGCGTGATCGGAATTCCGGTCCGGCGCTCCAGGACCTGGTTCAGGAAGCTGTTTCTCGGGTCCTCGTAGTCGGTGGAATTACCCCTGAATCCCTGTTCGTCGAAGAGATAGCGGTTGAGGGAGTCGATCGGACCGTGCGGAGCATCCGATCCATCGTCGACGGACAACCGCTTCGCGGCCGCTTGGCCCATTTCATGTAGGTGGGCCAGCTGTGCCGCCGTGTCGAGACGGGGGTATCCCAGGCGCGCGATGAGCAGGGCCGGCGTTGCCAGATCTGGGTCGGAGCTTGTCGCCGCTTCCCTGAAAATATCGACGAGGTCAGCCCCGAGAAGGTTGGCGGTGCTCATGCGTCCTCGCAGACCTGACGCGCCTGCTCTATGTCGAGCCGGTCGATAGAAGGCAGAACAATATGCGCGTTGCGCAGCGTCTCGGCGGGATAGGTCTGCGCGATTCCGATACAGCGGAGTCCGGCGGCGAGCGCGGACTCGATACCCCAGTTCGAGTCTTCAATCGCCACGAAGCATCCATCCGGGTCGAGTCCGGCCGTCGCGGTGAACGGCCGGAGCAGATCGACCGCTCTCGCATAGGGGTCAGGCGACGGTTTGGAACGCGGCGTGTCGCCCGACGCGACCACGGTCTTGAAGTGACGGCGAAGGCCGGTCGTTGACAGCAGTGTTTCTATTTCCGCCCGGAGCGCGCCCGACGCGATCGCGACCGGCACCTTACCCGCAATCCGGCGGACGGCGTCGGCGGCGCCCGGAAACAGCGCAGCCCCCTGTTTCACAAGTCCATCGAAGCGCTTGCCTTTGACCGTGACCAACTCGGCCAGGGTCGCCTCCGTGAGCTCCCACCTGCCATCCCGCGCGACCGCGCGAAACACTCCTACATCGTCGAATCCCAGATATCGTTCGTAGTAGTCGTTTGACGCGAGCGTGATGTGACGCGACGCGAGCGCCTGCTGGAAGGCGCGCAGGTGCAGCGGCTCGCTGTCAGCGAGCACGCCGTCGAAGTCAAAAACGACGCCAGACAGGGACACTAGGGTTGGCTTGGCGGTGACGCTGCCGTATCGCTCTCGGTCGACGGTGGGGCGCGGTGGGGCACGCCGAACCCCGGTGCGAGCTGTTCGCCGGCGGGTATCGGAACGGGGAGCCAGTTCTCCCGTGGCGGCACCGGGCACTCCCATGACTCGTCGTAGTAACAGTTCGGGTTGAACGCGCGGTTGAAATCCAGCTCGTAGTGGCCGGTCGCGGTGCGAGGAAGCTCTATGTATCGTCCGCCCCCATATGTGCCGGCATCGTTGGTCTCGTCCTTGAACATGATGAACAACGCCTCTATGGAACGCACCGGGGCTTCGGCCAGGGCCGCCAGCTGCATCGGCTGGCCGTTGAGCGCGAACTTGAGCACGCCCACTCGCTGCATCGGAAAGATTTCGCCCGTCGAGTACGGGATCTCGAAGATCTCCTCCTCTGGCGACACTTCGAGTGCCGCCGGGACGCGATAGGCCTGGTCGGGAGCGTAGTAGTTGATCGGAAGCAGCGCACCCCGTCGCTCGACCGGGATCGGCGAGTCCGGCGCTTCGCGGAAGAACTGATCCTTCAGCGCGCGGTCTTCCAACAGCAAGTCCAGCCAACCGGTTTCATCGGGCGGAGGGGCACTCGTGCATCCGGCCGTCCCCGCCAGCGCCAGATAACCCAGTCCCAGTCCGAGGACAATTCGGGCCCCGTCCATCAACACACCGCGTCTCGAACCGTTCATCGCGTCTGCCACAGTCGTTAGCTCAACATATATCCTGCCCTGTCGACGACCGCCTCCGCAAGTCGACGGCGCATGGTCACGGTGTTCACCGGCGTCACTTTGAGCAACCGGCGTAGCGCGGCCAGGTTCAAGCGCAGGTCGTCTCCTTCGAACATTGCGGCGAGGGCCGAGCGGGCGGCGGCGTCAATCCGGGTTGTCGCGTCGTTCACGTAGACACAGGCGGCGTCGCGCTGCAGCGCGGCGGTGTTCGGCGCCTCGGTGGACGCTTGCGCGGCGCGTGCCACCACGCTGTCGGCGGCGAAGGTGTCGATGATGATGTCGGCGGCCCACGAGAGGATCTCCTGTTCGTCCGTCAACTTCTCACCGTATCGCTGCATGGCCAGCCCCAGCACCATCACCGAGGTCTTCTTGAAGGCGGACACCGCGTGTCGTTGGTTGTCGAGCGGGTCGTCGGACAACTCGGGCAGCGATGGTGGAGCCATGATCTCGTCTTGGAGCTTCCTGGCCGCGGCAATCAACGGCAGGCCCCCCTTGAGAGCGCGGCCGATCAGGGTGCCGGGTATGAGCAGCCGGTTGATCTCGTTTGTGCCTTCGAAGATTCGATTCACCCGCGCGTCGCGATAGTGACGCTCGGCCGGATAGTCTTTGACGAATCCATTGCCACCATGGATCTGCACGTTCTCGTCGAGCACGTAGCCGAGCATCTCGCTACCGGCGACCTTCAGAATCGAGCACTCGACCGCCAGCTCTTGTAGGGTCTGACGCAACAGCGTTGGGTCGGCCGAGTCGTGATCGACCAGCGCTCCATCCAGGAGCCCGGTCGTGCGGTAGATCATGCTCTCGACTGCGAACGCCCGAACCACCATTTCACCCAGCTTGTGCCGGATTGCACCGAAACTCGCGATGGGTCGGCCGAACTGGTGCCGATCCGCGGCATATCGCGCCGCCTCGCCGATGGCAACCCGTGCGCCACCGTTCGCCGCGACCGCCAGCTTGAACCGACCGTAGTTGAGAGTGTTGAACGCGACCTTGTGCCCCTTCCCGACGTCGCCCAGCACGTTGTCGGCCGGCACGCGTACCTCGGCCAGGATGACCGGCGTCGTGGAGGAGCCATGGAGGCCCATCTTGTGCTCCTCTTTGCCAGTGCTCACACCCGGGTAGTCGCGCTCGACGAGAAACGCGGTGAACTGCTCACCATCCACCTTGGCAAACACCACAAAGAGGTCGGCGAAGCCCCCGTTGGTGATCCACATCTTTTCGCCACTGAGCACGTAGCTCCCGTCGTCCTGCGGAGTGGCGCGTGCTTTCGCCCCGAGCGCGTCGGAACCGGACCCCGACTCGCTCAGACAGTAGGCGCCGATCCACTCTCCACTGACGAGTTTGCCCAGATACCGCTGCTTCTGGTCCTCGGTGCCGAAGCAGACGAGCGGCAAGATGGCCAAGCCGGTGTGGGCGCCGAAGCTCGATCCGAACGACCCGCACTGTCCGATGCGACTGCCGACTACGACCGACGACGCCTTGTCGAGTTCGAGGCCGCCATACGCCTCCGGCACGTCGGTGGCCATCAGACCGAGTTCGCCAGACCGTCGAAAGAGCCGTCTGGCCAGATCCCAGTCCTTCGTTTCGAGCTGATCGTGGTTCGCCATGACCTCCTTGGTGGAGAACTCTTCCGCTGTTTGGTCAATCAGCCGATGCTCGTCGCTCAGTCTCTCGGGCGTGAACACGGTGCCCGGGGGGGGGTCCTCGAGAAGCCAGATGCCGCCGGTGGTCGGCGGTGCTGTCGGTGCGGTGGTCGTCATGAAATACCTCTAGGTCAGTCGTTCGAAGATACCGGCCGCGCCCATGCCGCCGCCGACGCACATGGTCACCAGGCCGTAGCGCCCCTGCCGTCGTTCGAGCTCATAGAGCAGCGAGGTCGTCAGTTTGGCGCCCGTGCAGCCCAGCGGATGGCCGAGCGCGATCGCGCCGCCGTTGACATTGAGCTTGTCAGGGTCGATCGGAAGCTCCCGAAGACAGGCCAGTGCTTGCGCCGCGAACGCTTCGTTCAGCTCCACCAGGTCGATGTCATCCAGCGTCAGTCCCGCCCGGGTCAGGGCTTTGTGAATTGCCGGGACCGGGCCCACTCCGAACCGTTCCGGCTCGACCCCGGCCGTCGAGTAGGCGACGAAGCGCGCCAGCGGTGTCAGGCCGGCCCGCTTGGCCCGTTCACGCGATGTCACCACCAGGGCGGCGGCGCCGTCACTGGTCTGCGACGAGTTGCCGGCGGTCACGCTGCCCTTGACGTGGAACGCCGGTCGCAGCGCACCAAGGGCCTCAAGGGAGGTGTCGGAGCGTGGCCCTTCGTCCGTGTCGAACACGAACGTGCGCACCGTGGGCGCCTCGCCGTTGCCGTTGGCCGGAACCACCTCCTGTACCTCGAGTGGCACGATTTCGTCGCGAAAGCGCCCCGCCGTGATGGCGGCGATGGCGCGCTGGTGGCTCCGGAGCGCGAATGTGTCCTGCTCCTCTCGTGAGACGCCCGCCTCCCGCACGTGGTTCTCGGCCACCAGCCCCGTCGACAGATACACGTCCGGATAGTCACGCATCAGTCGCGGGTTGGGTGCGACCTTGTGGCCGCCCATCGGAATGAGGCTCATCGACTCGGTGCCGCCCGCCACAATGGTCTCGGCCGCCCCGACCATGATCCGTTCGGCCGCGAACGCGATGGCCTGGAGGCCCGACGAGCAGAACCGGTTGATCGTGACGGCCGACGCTTCGATCGGCACCCCGGCGCGGAGGCTGGCGATCCGCGCCACGTTCAATCCCTGCTCGCCTTCCGGCATCGCGCACCCGAGCATCACATCTTCGACCTCGCTCGGTTCGATGCCTGGCGCTCGCTTCAGCGCCTCGGCAATGACCGTGGCGGCCATCTCGTCCGGTCTAGTCGCCCGCAACGTGCCTTTCGGCGCTTTCCCGACTGCCGTGCGAACCGCCGACACGATTACCGCGTCCGTCATGACTGTTCCTCCGCTCGGACCTCAAATCTGGCCCGGATCACGTCGCCGACCTCGGCGACCTTTCCATCGAACAGATGGTTGGCGCCGTCGATAACCGTCAGTGTCTTCGGCGCGCTGATTTTCTCGTATTGAGCCCGCATCTGAGCCACCGGTATGAGTTCATCCACGCCGCCGTGAATGAAGTGCATCGGTTTCTGGCTCGTGGCCACGTCGGTGAAGTCGTACCGGCCCACCGGGGGGGCAATCGCGAGCAGCGTCGTGATTCGCGGGTCAGCGACGCCGCGACACAGCGCGATCCAGGCACCGAAAGAGAACCCGCCGGCCCACAGGTCAACCCCGGGATAGGTGGTTGCTGCCAGCTCGATCCCGGCTACGAAATCATCCTGTTCGCCACGGCCGTCATCCCACCGACCTTCGCTGGCGCCCACGCCCCGGAAGTTGAATCTGAGGACGCCGCACCCCAGCGCCAGCAGTGTCTTGGCGGCGCGATACACGACCTTGGTGTGCATGGTCCCGCCGTGCAGTGGGTGCGGATGGCCGAAAATCATGACGGCCCGTGGACTGTCAGCGGGGTGTTCGAACAGCGCCTCGAGGGTGCCCACGGGTCCTGCAAATTTCCGAATCGGGGGGCGCACTCGCGGGTTGAGTTCCATGGTTCGAGTGTCCGCAAGTCCCTAGGCCGGTCGTCGCAGGGGCTCCGCGTCAAGGGCGGGCTCGGCCACGAATCGACCGACGATGTCACCAAAGGGGCCTGGCCGCGTTACCAGACCAATGTGCCCGGTACGTTCCAATGTCTGGTGACGAGCGCGGCTGATGCGGTCCGCATAGGACCGGGTCCCGGTGACCGGCACCACCCGGTCGAGCCCGGGCTCGCCCGTGACGACCAGGGTGGGGGCCGTCACGCGTCGGCATGCCTCGTCGAAGTCGACGGCCGTCAACAATCGCGCCCGCTCCGCCATCCTGGTCGGCGAGACCGGCGAACGCGCGACCCGCGCGAGGTAACGGCCGGCGAATCCGATCCGGTCGCCGACATTGTCGAACGCCCGCCAGATCTCGGGTCCGAGCCGAAAGGGCGACTGCACCGCGAACAGCGGCGAGAGGAGCCGCGGTGCGCGCAGATACCACTGGATGCGGCATCCCGGTGTGAAGTCTGGCGAGGGCGTGGAGACCAGGACCAACCCGTTGGTTCGTTCCGGTCGCCGTGCCGCCCACTGCAGCGCCACGAGGCCGCCGAACGACACTCCACAGACCGCGGCGACGCCGACATCGGCACGCTCCAACACTTCTTCGACCTGGTCCACGTAGTTGTCGAAACCTCGGGCCGGGTCAAACGGGCGGTCGCTGCCGGCATCGCCGGCCAGCGAGAAACTGATGACTCGGCAGTGCCGTCTCAAACTCTCGACCGCCGGTTCCATCCACTCCCAGCGTCCCTGGACGCCAGGAATGAGAAGAAGTGGTGGTCCGGATCCGACGTCAATCATGCGTGGTCATCCTGCTGACGTCCTAGTTCCGCAGCGTCTTGCCGGTCTTGAGCGTGTGGCTGATTCGTTCGAGCGTCGCGCGCTCGCCGCACAGGCTCAGAAACGCCTCGCGCTCCAAATCGAGCAGATACTGTTCGGTGACGCCGGCCGGGTGGGGAAGATCGCCACCGGTCATGATTCGGGCGATCTTGCGTGCGATCAGCGCGTCATGATCGCTGATTCGCCCACCCCGCCAGGCCAGATGGATGCCCAGGTCCAGGGCGGCCCGTTGATCCTCGCCACCCACCTGGATGGCCGTGCGTCGAGCCGGCGCGCGATAGCCGTCGTGGACGCGGTCGAGGACGGTGGACTTCGCGTCAGCCATCAGGCGCTCGCGGTTCATCGTGATGCCGTCGATGTCGCGTAGCAGTCCGAGTCGGCTGGCGTCGGCCGCGCTGGTCGACACCGTGCCAAAGCCGATGGTCTCGAAGGTACGCTGCAGCCGGGGCAGCGGGTCAGCCCCGCGCACCGTGGCGTCGATGGCCCGCATGGTCAACTCCTTGGTACCGCAGCCGGCCGGGATCAGGCCGACTCCGACCTCGACCTGCCCCATGTAGGTTTCGGCGGCGGCCTGAACCCGATCGGCGTGCAACACCATTTCGCATCCGCCACCGAGGGTTAGCCCGGCCGGCGCGACGACGACAGGCACGGGCGAGTACCGCAGCCCGATTATGGCCCGCTGGAAACCCCGCACCATCAGATCGATTTCCTCCCAGTTCCCTTCCTGGGCTTCGAGCAGCACCATCATCAGGTTCGCGCCGGCGCAGAAATTTGGCGCGTCGTTACCCACGACCAGCCCATCGAACCGCTCTGCCGCCTCGGCGACACCGCCGATCAGCATCTGGACCGTGTCGCTTCCGATGGTATTCAGCTTCGAGTGAAATTCCACCGCGAGCACACCATCGTCGAGATCTACGAGGCTCGCGCCGGCGCTTCGTTTTACCACCCGATCCTGCTGCTTCGCCGTGGCGAGAATTTGCAGGTCGGAGCCGGCCGGGGGCAACGGCGCCGTGCGCAGGCGTCGCGGAGCGTCCGACCGTGGGTCGAGCCCGGCCCACTCGCGGGCGGCGGCGGACAGGTCGGCCGTGTCTGGGTCGGGGCCGCAGGTGGTCAGCACCGCGTCCAGCCCGATGGCGTCGAGCAATTCGAACGGCCCGAGTTCCCAGCCGAACCCCCAGCGCAGCGCACGGTCGACATCGTCCGGCGTGTGAGCCATCGACGCCGCGGCCTCCGCGGTGTAGAGCAGGGTGCGGCCGAGCGTCGCCCGCATGAAGTCGCCGACCTTGTCGCGCGCCCCAAATAGCGAGCGCACTCGCTCGGCACTGTCCTCGATGGTCCGGGCCGCGTCGAGTGCGGCGAGGCGGGCCGACTGACGGGGCCGGTATTTCATGGTCGACGGGTCCAGCGTCAAGATGGTGCTGCCCTTGGGGCCTCGCTCCTTTTTGTAGAAGCCCTGACCCGATTTCTCGCCGATCCAGCCTCGCTCGAGGAGATCGCTGACCAGAGGCGGCAGGTCGAATGCCTGACGCTCGTCGTCGCTCTCCAGCCGCTTGGCGAGGTCCGTCGTCACATGCGCCAGGATGTCGATGCCGGCGATGTCCATCGTGCGGAACGTGGCGCTCTTCGGGCGGCCCAGGGCTGGGCCGGTCATCGCGTCGATCTCCTCGATCGTGAACTGCCCGCCCGCCAACTCCCTCAGCACGCACGCAACGCCGTAGAGTCCGATGCGGTTCGCGATGAACCCCGGGGTGTCTTTCGTCACCACCACCCCCTTGCCGAGCTGGTGGTCGACGAACGACGACAACGTGGCGACGACCTCCGGGTCGGTGTCGGGGGTCGGGATAATCTCGACCAGCCGGAGATACCGTGGAGGATTGAAGAAATGGCTGCCGAGCCAGTGCCGGCGGAAGTCTGCCCCCCGGCCTTCGGCAATCGAGCCGATCGGAATGCCGGAGGTGTTCGAGCTGACAATTGCGTCGGCCCTGCGATGGTTCTCCACCCGCTCGAGCAGCGCCTGCTTCGCGTCGAGCCGTTCGATGATGGCCTCGACGATCCAGTCGGTGTCCGCGATACCTTCCAGATCGGTGTCAAAGCCACCGAGGCGGATGAGAGATTGGGCCTGACGGGTGAAGAACGGGTCCGGCGAGAGTTTCGCCGCCCGTTTGAGTCCCGCTTTGGCCGCGGCCGTGTCGAGGTCGAGCAAGAGCACCGGCAGTCCGGCGTTGGCCACGTGGGCGGCGATTTGGGCTCCCATGGTGCCGGCGCCGAGGACCGCGACCGAGTGAACGCTTTTCATAGCTTCATTCCATTGACGAACAACGTCACCACGTCATCGGCCTGACCTGCGAGCGCATAACGCTTGCGGCTGAGTATCCAGTTGGTGGCCATCTCATCCAAGGCGCCGAACAGCGCCTTGGCGGCAAACGTGGCGCTGACCTCGCGCCGGAAGCGTCCCGCGCGTTGCGCGTCGGCAATGGCGGCGCGCATTGCATGCAGGTAGTCCTGGAGGAGCGACGACGAGAAGTGCTCCATGAACTTGATTGACTGTCGTAGTTCGACCTGGAAGACCACCGCGAGGTCGCGGTCCGCACCCAGGCGGGAGAGATGGAGCCGGGCCAGCACGCGTAGGCGTTCGATTGGGTCGGTGACGTCAGTCAGGGCCCGTCGACCGTCGTCCATGCCCTGGCTCATCGTCCGCTCGAAGATGGAGATCAGCAGGTCGTCCTTGCTCTTGAAATAGAGATACACGGTGCCGGCGGCAATTCCTGCCTCACGAGCCACGTCGGCGACCTGAGTGTTGAAGAACCCGCGGCGTGCAAACAGTTTCGTGGCCGCGCGCAGAATCAACTCGCCCTTGTCGCCGGCCGGCTGCGTTCTGGTCTGACGGCGTGCCGAAGAAATTACTGGCATGAGCGGCCTGGGTGGGCTGAAATGAATGAACGTTCATTCATTTCCGACTTACAGTATCAATCGGATGTGCGGTTGCTGTCAATTGGTCGCCCAGAGCGGGACGATGGCGCCGCGCCCGCCGGTTGGGCGCAGGGATCGGGGTCCAGTTGCGTGCGGTTTCGGGGCAACCCCAATCTGCGGGCCGCACCAAGAAAGAGGGGGGTGCCGGCGGGCACCCCCCTCTCCTCAGGTCGTTGTCAGCGGCTGCGTCTTCCGACAGCCAGTGCGTCTTGTTCTACCAACGGAGGCCGAAAGCCAACTGGAACGCCCGGAGTCCGTCGAGTCCCGGGATGTACTGCGGGAAGTCGTCCGGCGAGGTCGCCTCTCCGAAGCGTGAGCCCTCGGTGAACGTGGTCGGAATTCCGAGCGCGTCGACCGGGCCGCTCGTGTCCGGCCGGACCGTCACGTTGGTGGACGTAAGTTTGTCGTTGTTCAGCAGGTTGAAGATCTCAGCCTTGATCCACGGGCTGAGCGATTCCCACACTGGGATGTCGTAGTTGACGGACAGGTCGAAGACCCCGTAGCCGTCGAACGTTTCCGAGCCGCGGCCCTGCGAGTAGTAGATGGTCCGGGAGGATGGCCGGTCAGTATAGCCGAGGCTCGTGAGCAACGCCCGCTGGACCGCGTTCGCGCTGACGCCGCCCGATCGGAGACTGTAGGCCAGTCCCGAGTTCGCGCGCAGGATGCCACCAACGTCGACGTTGCCGAAGCGTCCGAGGTCCATGTTGTAGATGCCGAAGATACGGAGCTTGTGGCGCTGGAACTCGTCCAGACGTCCATACGGGAAGTACCGGGCTTCGGGCGTGATCTCCGGATAGTCAAACGCGGCGGACGATAGCGCGGGCTGGTTGCTGGCTTCACCCTCGAAGTTGCCGTCGTTGTTGATCTGGGCCGTGTAGCTGCCGTCGATCATGAAATTGTCGAACACCTGATAGCGCGATTGAATCTCGACCGCGTCGTAATCTCGCTTCAGGAGGTCGGTGTTCCGGAAGTTCTTGTTGGTGAACGTGCCGAAGTTGTCACCGTCGTTGATGATCTCGGTCGACCCGCCGTCGAGGTCGATGAAGTCTTCGACGAAATTGCTGGCCCTGCGATTGATGTACGTGATCTTGACGTACCCGCGCTGTCCCAGCGTCGTGCCGCCGCCCACCGTGAACTCCTTGGTCAGCGGTGACTTCAGGTTGTCATCGAAGAAGATGTTGCGAACTGGAAAGTCCCCGACGACCGTGAAGTAATTGTTCGGATCGAATCCAGGCGCGAAGTCGCGACCTTGCCCCGGCGGCCCGGTGTACACGCCGAGCAGGAGATCCGGGGTACCGACGTTGGTGTTCTGTCCGAACTGCGACTCGTTGTACTTGCCGGCGTACTGACTGTAGGTGGACGAAAATGTGTATCGCCCGTCGCCTCTCACATCGTAGGTCGCGCCGAGGCGCGGCACCACCGTGCTGTGGTCGATCGAGTTGATGTTTCCAGTGGCGGCGCTGTCCACCTTCTCCGCTCGGACGCCCAGGTTTACCGACAAGTTGTTGTTCACCGCCCAGTTGTCATTCACGTAGAACGACAGCGTGTTGATGTCGAGGGTTGCGCCACGCACCGGCATCCACTGTTCGATCAGGCTATCGTCCGGGGCGAACACCGGGATGAGGAAGCCATTGCCGTCCAGCAGGGGAGACCCGTCCGGCGCCACCGCGTAGTCGGCATCAAATACGAAACCGGAGGCCGACTGCGAGTTTCCTCCGGCGAGGGTGGACTGGAAGTGCTCGAATCCGCCCTTGATGCTGTGGCTACCCGCATTGGTCGGTAGGAAGTAGGTCAGGCCGCCAGTGACCTGACGGTTGTTGCGGTCCGTCGGGTCGGTCGCGTCGAAATAGGGGTGGTTGTAGTGTCCCAGCGCCTGCGTCAAGGTGATGAACGGCGAGTCGATAATGTCGGTCGAGGTGCCGCCCGATCCCCGGAATCCGAACTCGCGTCGCGAGACCTGGAACTCGGCGAACACATTGTTGTTCACGGCGCCCCGATACGTCGCGACCACCAGGTCATTCGGCAGCGTGCGGTCGCGGAGCGTGTTGGGGTCTATCGAGAAGCTGAACGACGGTGACGATTGGCTCGTTGTGTTCCGCAGGTAGCTGCCTTCCAGAGTGTGCCCGGGGGCGATCGTGCCCGTGAACTTGATCTGGTTTCGGTCGTTGTTCAGTTTGTCCGGATACTCGAAACCGGTCTCGTCGAACGTTTCCAGGTCCTCTTCGCGCTGGATGCGATTCGCATAAAAGAACCACAAACGATCCCGCACGACAGGACCGCCCACGGTCGTCTCGTAGGTCGTATTGTTCTTGTAGCTCCCGGTGCGCTCGTTGTCATTCACCACCTCGAACGGCGTCCGAGCGATCCAGTCCGGTTTGCCGATGCCGGTGCGGAAGCTGCCGGAGAAGTTGTTTCCCCCGCTCTTGGTCACCACGTTGATGACCCCGCCAGAGAAACGCCCGTATTCGGCCGAGATGCCCGACGTGAGTACCTGGGTTTCTTCGATCGCGTCCTCGATGAACAAGTTGTTCGATGTGCCAAACACGTTGTCGTTCGTGTCCACACCGTCGATCAGGAATACGTTGTCGTAGGCAAAAGCACCACTGATCGTCACCTGACCGTTGTTGACGGTGTTGTTGGTGAGGCCCGGTGTGAGCTCGGCGATCCGGAACGGGCTGCGTCCCACCGGGAGGATGCCTACCTGTTCGCCGGTGATGTTGGCACTGACCTCCGTCGACGCCAGCGGCGACGGGATGACGGCGGTGACTTGCACCGCTTCCGCCACCGCGCCCACCTGCATCGAGGCGTTGGCCTCAATGGTGCCGCCCAGCGGGACCGTCGCCATCGTTTCCAGCGTCGTGAACCCTTGAAGCATGAACGTGACGAGATACTCGCCGTTCGGCAGTCCGAGCATCTCGTAGATGCCGTTCATATCCGTGACCGCCGTCCTCGTGCCCTGCATGGCCTCGGATGCGGCGGTGATGGTCACGCCTGGTAGCACCGCGTCGGTGGAATCGTGCGCGGAGCCGCGGAGGGTGCCGGTCTGGCGACCTTGGGCCAACGCCTGTGTCGCGGTCGACAGGACCAGTGCCAGGCTCAGGCCGGCGACACACGCCTGGGTGAGTGAGAATTCCCTGAGACGTCTCATGGCTGGGGCTCCTTGCTGTCTGGGGACCAATGGCGGCGAGGTGTTACGTCGCGCGCGGCTGTTTTCATTGCCTTCGCGGTTGGCATGCCACGCATGCGATAGAGACCCAAGCTCTACTCTCTTATCGGCAACGCTCGGCCTGATCTACTACCGTCTTCGATTTTTGTCGCGCGCGGTTGCGTCAACCGATTCGTTGACGAACCCCACGGTACCCGGAAGGCGATCGGTGCGGGAGGAAAGGGGCGATACCCTCGATGGCATCGCCCCCTTTTTGGGCGTCTATCTGACGTGGCACGACATCGGCTCGCTGTCGTGATTCCTACCAGCGGAGGCCGAAGGACGTCAGAAATGTCCGCAGCCCGTCCACGTTCGGCAGGTATTGCGGGAAGTGGTCGACCGATGTCGCCTGGCCGAACCGCGACCCTTCGATATAGCCGGTTGGAATGCCGAACTCGTCGACGGGGCTGCTCGGGTCGGCGCTCACAGCCGTGTTCCACCGAATCCGCGTGTCGTTGTTGAACGCGTTGAACAGGTCGAACTTAATCCACGGGCTGAGTGACTCCCAGACCGGAATCGAGTAATTGACTGACAGGTCGAACAAGCCGTAGCCGTCGAATGTCTCCGACCCGCGGTCGCCAAAGAACACGGTGCGGTCGGCGGGCCCATCAACGTATCCAAGTGTGGCGAGGGTCGCGCTCTGTTCCACGGTGGGTTCCAGCACCGTGGTGATGCTGTACGCGAGTCCGGAGTTGTATCGCCAGACGCCGCCGATATCCACTCTGCCGGCCTCGCCGATATCGAGGTTGTAGATACTCCACACCCGAATCTTGTGGCGCTGGAAGTCGTCGAGTCGGCCGGTCGGGAAGTACCGGTTCTCCGGTGTGATTTCGGGGTAGTCGAACGCCGCCGACGAGACGGCCGGCATATTGCGAGCCTCGCCCTCGAAATTCCCTTCGTTCCGGAGCTGAGCGGTGTACGACCCGTCGACGAGGAAGTTGCTGGCGACCTGATAGTGTCCCAGGAACTCCAGCCCATCGTAGTTGCGGTAGAGCGCGTCGGCGTTGCGAAAGTTGACGTTGGAGAAGGTCCCGAACTCCACGCCGTCGCTCCCGGTGACGTCGGTCGAACCGCCGTCGAGGGTTACGAAGTCTTCCACGAAGTTGCCGGCCCGTCGGTTGATATAGGTGAGCTTGGCATACCCGCGGTCGCCGAGCGCTCCACCGACGGACGCCGTGAACTCCTTCGTGCTTGGCGACCTCAGGTTGTCGTCGAAGAACACATTCTGGGCCGGGAAGTCCCCGGCCACGGTGAAGTAGTTGTCCGGGTCGAACCCGGGCGCGAAGTCGAGGCCCTGTCCGTCAGGGCCCACATAGACGGCGGTCAGCTCGTCGGCTATGCCCACGTTGGTGTTGGCGGCGAACTGCGAGTCGCTGTACTTCCCGGAGTAGTGGCTATAGGTGGCCTGGAGCGTGTAGCGACCGTCGCCCCACGGGTCGAACGCGACCGCCATCCGGGGGACCACGGTTCCGGCGTCAAAGCCGGGCACGCCGCCGGGCGCGTCGCTGGTGACCCTTTCCGCCCGGATTCCCAAATTGAGCGAGACGTTGTCGTTGACGGCCCAGCTGTCGTTCACATAAAACGACAGCGTGTTGATATCGAGCCTCGCGTCAAGCACCGGCAACGTGGTCAAGAGAAGGTTGAACGGTGCCGGATTTCCGAAGACCGGCATGAACCGCCCGTTTCCATCGAGCTGGGGCGAGCCGTCGGCGTTCTCCGCATACGGCGTGATGAAGTAGAAGCCAGTCGCGCTTTGCGAGTTGCCACCGATTCTCGTCGACTGAAAGTGTTCGAATCCGCTCTTGATGCTGTGCGTGCCGGTGCTCGTCGGCAGGAAATAGGTCGCACTACCGGTGAACTGTCGGTTGTTCCGGTCTTCGGGGTCGCTGGCGTCGAAGAACGGCGCGTTGTAGTGGCCGGTGCCACCTTGGGTCACACTGATGAACGGCGAGTCGACGATGTTCGTCGAGGTGCCGCCGACGTTGCGGCGGCCCCACTTCTTGCGCGACACCTGTCCCTCGATGAACAGACTCGATGAGACGGCACCGCGATACGTGGCTACCCAGAGGTCATTTGGGACGGTCGGTTCGATCAAGGTCGCCGGGTCTCGGCTGAACGGAAAGGTCGGTCCGGCCGACGACGTGGAGTTGCGCAGGTAGCTCCCTTCGAGCCGGTGTCCGGGGGTGAGGGTTCCGGTGAACTTGATCTGGTTGCGGTCGTTTTCTTCTCGGCTGACGAACGGAAGGCCGCTTTCGGGCAATGTCTCGTCGGCACTCCGCCGCGCTCGTCGATTGGCGTAGAAGAACCACAGCCGGTCCATAACGACCGGTCCTCCGAGGGTGGTCTCGTAGGTGGCGTTGTCGGCGATGTCGCCGCTCCGGTCGTTGTCGTTCTCGATCTCGAACGGGGTCCGAGCCGTCCAGTCCGGCTTGTAGAGGTTGGCTCGGAAGCCGCCCGAGAATTGGTTGCCGCCGCTCTTCGTGACGACGTTCACGACGCCACCCGAGAACCGGCCGTATTCGGCTGAGATCCCAGACGTTAGCACCTGCACCTCTTCGATCGCGTCCTCGATGAAGAGGTTGTCCGCATCGCCGAAGATGTTGTCGTTGACGTCGACGCCGTCAATCAGGAAGACGTTGTCGTAGGCGAACGCACCGTTGATGGCGAGCTGACCGTTGTTTGGCGTGTTGGCCGTGAGACTCGGCGTCAGCTCGGCGATACGGAACGGGCTCCGTCCCACCGGGAGGAGACTCACGTGCTCGCCGGTGACGTTCGCGCTGCCTTCCGTGGATGAGAGCGGTGACGGGATGACGGCGGTGACTTGCACCGTTTCCGCCACTCTGCCCACCTGCATCGAGACGTTGGTCTCAACCGTGCCGCCCAACGGAATCGTTGCTGTCGTTTCGAGCGTGGTGAAACCATCGAGCTTGAACGTCGCGAGATACTCGCCGTTCGCCAGCCCAAGAAGCTCGTAGTTGCCGTTCGTGTCGGTAACGGCCGACCGCGTGCCTTGCATGGCCTGGGAAACGACCGTGACGGTGACGCCTGGTAGTACCGCGTCGCTGGAGTCGTGCGCCGAACCGCGAAGAGTGCCGGTCTGTCGACCCTGGGCCCATGCCTGTGTTCCGACCGACAGGGCCAGTGTCAGGCTCAGGCAGCCGACAATCGCCTGGGTGAGTGGGGATGCACTGAGACGTTTCATGATGCTAGTGCTCCTTGGCCGTCATCGCGTTTGTTGCGTCTCGCGCCGCTGTTCCCGCTTCCACGGGATTCGAATGCTACGGATGCGAGAGGACCAAAGCTTGTTCTCGGAAGCAGGCTCGGTCCGGCCGACATGACCTAGTCGCAATCGGTGCGCCAAAGTCGTGCAGGTACGGCATGAATCTTATAAGTTGTTGAATATACATAGGATGATCGGTTTTTGGTCCGTTCGGCGAGCTCAGAAGGCAAGCAAAAAAAAGGCGCATGGTTGGACAAAGTGTCCAACCATGCGCCTGTCGATTTCAATATTGTAAGTAGCAGTGCCGCGCTTACGGGAGCGCGTCAAGCGTCGCCTTGGCCTGGGCGCCTTCGGCCGAGTTGGGATCTTTCTCGACGACCTGGGCGAAGAATCCTTTCGCACCCTCCATGTCGCCCTGGTTCAGTGCGGCCAGTCCAAGCTTGAAGAGAGGCAGCGCCCAGTCCGGGTCGGCCGCAACAGCCTGTTCATACCAGCCGATCGCGTCCGCGATGTTGCCTTTGCCGAATTCGACTTCGCCCAGGTTGTAGAGGTCTTCACGCGAGCCCGCGCCACTGTTGGCGAGCGCCTCGGCCGCCCCCTCGTCACCTCGCGCCACGCGGATGCGGGCGATCGCGGTGTCGACGACCTCTCGGAGTCGTGGATTAGCGGTGGCCGCCCCCTCGAATGCCTCGATCGATTCATCGTACCGTTCCATCATCTGCAGGGTGTTGCCCCGCTTGATCTGCAGGTCGGTCATCACCGGAAGCTTTTCGAACACGGAGTCATAGCCGCTCAACGCCGCGTCCCATTGCTGGCTATCGTACGCCGCGTCAGCGGCGGCGAGCTCGTCGCCGATGGCCACGGGATCCAACCCCTCGAACGCCTCCTCACCCAGCGCCTGCTCCAATGGATGCAGGATGCGCTTCAGATACAAACTGAGAGCGGGGTTGTTGCCCTGGCGGACCTGCACCGTTCCAGGATTTGACTGGTACCCCTCCGCGCTGGGGGTGATGGCCCACGCGCCGCTGTTGAGGCCGAGCATCGTGAAGTCACCTTCAGCGTTGGTCATCTCTTCGATTCGCGGGGGGTTTGCCGACGCGTTCTCCACGACGACGGTGGCGTTCGCGAGCGGTTCTTCGGTGTCTTCATCCAACACTTTTCCGGACAGGATGCCGCCCTGGGCCAGTGCGCTCGGGGCCAACATGCCGGTGGCTAGCAGGATCGCCAGAAACGTCAGGAAAGGTTTGCGCATGGGCAACTCCTAGGTCTTAAATTATTCACAGTTGCAGCGGTTCACGACTCGGGTTTGCGCTCGGACCAGCGGGTCCAGCCCCGCAGAGCCGTCAACTCAAGTATAAACCAAGCGCCGCGGGTCGGTTATCGGTCGCGCGTGGCCACGCCGCCGGACTCGAGCGCCGCCGCCGCTTCCGAGCTGGAGGGATCGGCGGCCAGCGCGGCGCGATAGGCGGCCACCGCCTGCTCCGGCTCCTGTAGTTCCCGGTGCGCATGCCCGATCTCCAGATGCAGGCTCGTCAGCGCCGGCGCCGAGGCCAGAAGCGCTTGGTACGCAGTGATCGCCGCTTCGTAGTCGCCGGTGTCGAACAGCCGGTCAGCCTGTTCCAGGCTCTCGACGAGATTCGTCGCTTTCAGCCCAGCCAGCACGCCACCCGTCGGCGCCGGCGGGTTGAAGAGGTCACGGTCCATGGTGAACTGGACGGCGGTGCCGGGTCCCGAGCCCCGGACGTCGGCGACACCCTGAACCGGTTCGAATCCCTCGGCTCGGACGACAAAAACCCATTCGCCTCGATTCAAGCCGATAAACGAGAAACGACCAGACGCATCCGTCGTTGCCAGGCTGGTCCCGGTGGTCGCGAGTTCCTCGGCCGTGATCACGGCCCCGACGATCGGCGCGCCGTCGCGGTCGGCGACCAGACCCCGGATACGTCCCTGCGCGGCAGCCTGCGATGTGACGCAGAGCATCAGACCGACGACTACGAGGAGTCCGTGGGTGAGTGGTCGTGTGGTGAATCGCATCGAGGGTCTCCCCCAGGTGGACGCACAGGGCATTGTGAGTCCGGGTCGGTCGTAGCAATCCCAGTCGATCGGGCAGTATGGTCGGAAAGTATAATCCAATCGTTGCCGACACGAGACCACAACCGTCGTTCCGTTCTTGAATGTGCCGCGCGGATGACGCCCGCGTTTCGATATCGGCTGCTGGTGTGTGTCTGCCTCCTCGCGCTGACTGTCCCGCTCTCGGCCGAGATCGATTCCAACCGGTTACGTCAAATCGGACCATTGATCGAGGCGGCGATGCAAGCGGGTCGGCTACCCGGGGCCGTGGTGTTGGTCGGACATCACGGGGAAATCGTGTACGAGCGCGCGTTTGGGGCGCGTTCTGTCGACGGTCCGGTCGAGCCGATGACCCTCGACACGGTGTTCGACCTCGCCTCGTTGACCAAGGCGGTCGCCACCACCACGAGCGTCATGGTGCTGCTGGACGAGGGGCGGCTCCGGCTGCGTGACCCAGTCGTGACACATATTCCGGAGTTCGCAATCCACGGCAAGGAGAGAATCACGGTCGCCCACCTCCTCACTCACGTGTCCGGGTTGCGGCCAGATCTGCCGTTGGAGGAGGTCTTCGAGGGAGCGGGCGTCGCTATTGCGCGCACGGTCGCCGAGACCCCAGAGGCCGCGCCGGGGGAACGGTTCATCTATAGCGACCTGAACTTCATGCTGCTGGCCGAGATTGTGCGGCGTGTGACCGGCCAAACCGTCGACCGTTTCGCCCAGGCGCGCATATTCGAGCCGCTCGGCATGAGAGACACCCTGTTCACACCGCCGTCCGCGCTGACCCCCCGGATTGCACCCACAGAGGCGTGCGCCCCGCTGGCGTGGCCGTGTGGAGGACCAGGGGCCCGCATGTTGCGTGGCGTGGTACACGACCCAACCGCGCGACGTATGGGTGGGGTGGCCGGTCACGCGGGTCTGTTCAGCACGGCTCGCGATCTGGCCCGCTTCAGCCTGATGCTGCTTCGCGGCGGGGCGCTCGAGGGGGTCCGGGTCCTCGCGTCGCGTACCGTCGCGCGGATGACGGAGGTCTCGACCCCGAGCCACTTGCCGGACCGCCGTGGCCTCGGCTGGGACATCGACTCGCGGTTCTCGTCCAACCGCGGAGACCTGTTTGGGGTCGGGTCCTTTGGACACACCGGATTCACCGGTACGTCGCTGTGGCTCGATCCAGACTCAGACACGTTCGTGGTGTTTCTCTCCAGCCGACTTCATCCCTCCGGTCAAGGTGATGTGACCAGGCTGCGGGGGCAGGTCGCCACCCTGGTGGCGGCGTCGCTGGTGGATGACGGCGCGTCGGTCAACCGGGTAGATCGGCCGGTGTGGACCGGTATCGACGTGCTGCGTGAGGAGGGCTTCACGCGATTGTCCGGCTCGCGAGTCGGCCTGGTCACGAACCAGACCGGGCGGGCGCGCGACGGGGCGACCACCGTCGACCTGCTGCACGATGAGCCCTCCGTGGAACTGGTCTCCCTCTTCAGTCCCGAGCACGGCATCCAGGGGCGGCTGGACGGTCCGGTGTCAGCGGACCGAGACCCCCGCACGGGGCTGCCCATCCATTCGCTGTACGGGGACACGCGGCGCCCCTCAGCCTCGACGTTGCAGGGCCTTGACACGATCGTGATTGACCTGCAGGACGTCGGGGCTCGGTTCTACACCTATGCCACGACGATGGCCTACGTGCTGGAAGCGGCGTCGGAGGCCGGCGTGCGCGTGATGGTGCTTGATCGACCCAATCCGATCGGCGGTGCCGTCGAGGGTCCGGCCCTGGACGAGTCGCTGCTCGGCTTCACCGGGTACTTTCCGTCTCCCGTCCGTCACGGCCTCACGCTCGGCGAACTCGCCCGGCTCTTCAACACGGAGCGGAGCATCGGGGCCGATCTGGAGGTGGTGTCGGTTCGAGGGTGGCGTCGTGGCCGCTGGTTCGATGAGACCGGGCTGCCCTGGGTGGACCCGTCCCCGAATCTGCGCAACCTGCATCAGGCGTTGCTCTACCCAGGTATCGGCGCGATCGAGGGGTCTAACCTGTCGGTCGGTCGGGGCACCGACACCCCGTTCGAGCAGATCGGGGCGCCGTGGATCGACGGGGTGCGACTGGCCCGGGAGTTGAACGAGCTGGTGCTACCGGGGGTGCGGGTGTATCCCGTCCGCTTCCGTCCCTCTTCGAGCCGGTTCGCCGGTGAACCGTGTGAAGGGGTGTTCTTTGTCGTGACAGATCGAGACCAATTCAGACCTGTGCGGTTCGGGCTCGAGGTCGCGGCCGCGCTGCTCCGTCTGTTCGGGGATCGATTCGAACTGGAGGCCGTGGTCCGGCTGTTTGGATCGGCCTCGGTCGTGTCCCGGTTACGTGCGGGTGATGCCACCTGGGAGATCGCAGCCGACTGGGCCAGCGACGAGGCAGCGTGGCGGCGCCTGGTCGCGCCGTATCTGCTGTACGAGTGATCACACGCTCCCCCACCGAGCCGTCAACTCGCCGCGCCGTCTCGGCTTTCCTGCTTGTTCCGATACATGTCTTCGTCGGCGGCGTGGACGCGGGCCGAGATGTCATCGGTGTGATCGACGATGTCGGAGCATCCCACGCTGAGACCGACGTTCGTGGGTAGACCGGATTCGATCAGTGTCGAGCGGAACGTCCGGGTCAGCTCCGCGGCCTTCTCTCGAGCTCTGCCCAGGTCGCAGGACAGAAGCAGGAGAAATTCGTCGCCTCCCCAGCGAAACAGATAGTCGGCTTCGCGCACGTTTCGCTTCAGGAACAGTGCGACATATTCGAGCAACCGGTCTCCCGCCTCGTGTCCAAGGGTGTCGTTGACCCGCTTGAAGTGATCGATGTCGACAAAGAGCAGCGACAGCGGTGTCTGGTACCGCCGGTGGCGCTGCAACTCGTGTCCGATGACTTCATGGAAGAAACGCCGGTTGTGACAGCCGGTAAGCACGTCGGTGATCGCCTGTTGGTGCAGCTCGCTCTGGGTCTCCTTCAACCGGCGGTTGGCCATCCGTAGCTCGAACGTCATCTCGGCGAACACCAGCAGATGCATGCCTACGGCCGCCAACACGAACAGGACACCGTTGACGACCATCAACTCGGGCGGTACCACGCCGCTGGCGCTCCGCGTCACCGAGATGCCGATCCACGCCTGCGTCACCGACGCCAGCAGGAGCGCGACACCGATGACCGTGGCTCTCTGCGGCTGGGCTTGCCGCAAGACTCCCAGGAAGGCCAGGCCGCCCGCCGCCAGCAGCCCCGACGACAAGACATAGCCGGGCAACACCGCAACGCGTGCCGGGAGCAGCAAGGGAGACACGACGCACCAGGTGAGGAGTGGCGCTAGCCCGAACAGATATCGCCAGTTGGGCCACGGGGGATTCTCGAGTGCGAACGCGCTCGAAGTGATGAGTATGATGGCCGACAGCGAAAAGAAGCGCGACAGCCCGAGCATGGTCGCGACGGCTGTGGGGGTCTGGTAGTCACCGGCCGCCACCGCCAGCGCGAGCGTGAACAGCGTCCAGGCGCAGACCCAGTGCAGGACGTAGGTCCTCCGGCGATACACGTAGAGCAGCGCGATCAGCGTGGTGACCGCCACCGCCCCGAGCGCGCCGAGACGTGCCGGGTCGGCGATGCCGAGGGCGCCGGTGGGGAAGAGCTGGATCGGTTCCACGTCTGGTGTCGCCGAACATTGTCGCTCTTTGTCGTCCGAGTTGCTGAAGGACCCACGAAAGTATATTGGTCTTCGTGGACCGCCAGACGGACGCCTCGTCAGAAAACCTCTAGATTTGATACAGCATCCAGTAGACGACCACCCCGGTCACCGACACATAGAGCCAGATCGGGAGGGTCCAGCGCGCGATGGCCCGGTGCTTCGCGTCCTCGCGGCGCAGGCCACGTCGGAGCGTCACCAGCGCCAGCGGCAGGATCAGCGCGGCCAGGATGATGTGAGACACCAGGACCGTGAAGTACACGATCCGGATGGGACCCTGCCCGGTGAAAGGCTGTGAGCCCACTTGCGCGTGATACGTGAGGTACGACACAAGGAACAGGGCCGAGGTGGCGAACGCCGCCAGCATGAACCGCCGGTGCTGTTCGATCCGTCCGCGGCGAATTTGGCGGTATCCCAGGACGAGCAGCACGGCCGCCACCGCGTTGAGCGCCGCGTTGACCGCGGGCAGCATCATGACGTCGAACATCTGCTAACCTGCGCCGTCGAGCAACAGCAGTAGCCACACGACCGGTAGGTAGAGCAGAGTGGCTCGGAACAGCAGCCGAGCTCGCTCGGTGCCTCGTTCACGAGCGAACCACACACCGAGCGCCAGCAGACCTGCACTCATCGCGCCGGCGCCGACGGCATACGTCGTCCCGGCCACGCCATACCAGGTCGGGGTCACACTCACCGGGATCAACATCGCCGCGTAGACCAGAAGATGGGTGGCGGTGCGCCGGCCGCTCGGGTCCACGCTGGACAACAGTGGGAGTTCGGCGCGGGCAAAGTCGTCGCGGAACAACCACGTCAGGGCCAGGAAGTGTGGAAGCTGCCAAACGAAGACGACCGCGAAGAGCGACCACGCACCGGCCGACAATGGCGCCACCGCCGCCCAGCCGATGACGACCGGCAGAGCGCCCGGCACGGCCCCCACCAGCAACGCCCAGTGCGTGGCGCGTTTCAGCGGGGTATACACCGCCACGTAGCTGAGCAGCGTGACAAGTGCGACCGCCGCGGCGGTCGGGCTGGCGCCCAGGGCGAGTTGCGCGAGCCCGGCCACCGTGAGTACCAACGCCGCCCAGGTCGCCTCCGACGGCTGCAGGCGGCCACTCGGCAGCGGACGATCGCGTGTGCGCCGCATCCGTTTGTCGAGGTCGCGTTCCGCCACCTGGTTGAGCGCCGCCGCGCCGCCGGCCACCAACATGGCCCCGACCGTGGTGTGAAGGAACGTGATCACCTCGAAAGGGCCGCTACGGGCCGCGACAAAGCCGACGCCGGCCGTCACCACGACAAGTGAGTTCAGACGCGGCTTCGTGAGCGCGACGAAATCAGCCAGCCGACTGCGCGGTGCCGTGATCGCCGCCGCGTCGGTTGTCATACGGCTGCCCCCCTCTTGGCCGGTATCGCCACCGGTGGCGGAGGATACGCCATGGATGGGTGCGCATCGGGAAACCGGTGCCGGTTGACATGCAACGCCAGCAAGAGCGACGTGCCGAGCACCAGCGCTCCCGTCGCGACGTGCGCGGTGTTGATGACCGGGGCTCGTCCGCTCAACACCGTCCAGCCGCCGAGGCCAATCTGGACGAGCACCAGCACGGTCAGGAGTCCAGCTGGTCGAAGGAGATCCGGCCGGTCGCGATGGTGAATGGCGATCTGGCGGACGGTGGCGAAGATGACAAGCGCGGTCATCCCCGCGCCCAGGCGGTGGGTATAGTGCACGGCGATCGGAAACGTCCACTCGTTCGGTACGACCCCGCCGAAGACCAGCGGAAAATCTGGAATCGCCAGTCCGGCTCCCGTGTGTCGCATGGTCGCGCCAACGAGGATCTGCGCAAAGACCAGCGCGGGAAGCCCGGTCGCGAGCGCCATCGCGGTCAGGTCGGTCGAGTGGAGTGTGACCGGGGTGTGACGGCCCGTCGTGCCGCTTCGTCGCCACCCTGAAGAGGTGAAGAGGGCGAGGCAGACGGTCAGACAGAAGAATATCTCCGCCAGGCCCGCGTGTGACACCGAGACCGCCGTGGGCAAGAAATAGAGCACCGTAATTCCACCGAGCAGACCCTGCAGGATGACCGCCGCCAGCGCGGCCACTCCCAGTCGGCGCATCCATCGGCGCGGGTCGACGCGCCATAACCAGACCGTCATCCCGATCGTCAGGACACCCACGCTCGACGCGATCAGGCGATGACCGTGCTCATAGAAGATGCCGCCCACCATGCTGGAGAGCGGAAACGAGAACATGAAATACCCGTAGCTGTTGGGCCAATCAGGAACCGAGAGCCCGGAGCCGGTGCTCGTCACCATGCCGCCGGCCGCGATCAGCAGGAGAGTGGCGGCGCAGAGAAACCGGGCATACAGGTGAAGCCAAGTCATGGGAGAACCGGAGGGGATGAGGCCCCCTGTGCCACGTGTCTCGGTGGTGAGACATATTCACGTGAGCGAGGTCCGGCCGCCGAGCGGCGTCCGGACCTCACCTGCTGCTCGAAAACGGCCGCCGTTACTGCGCGAACGTGAACGACACCTCGGCCGTCTGGCCCGTGGCGACGGTCACATTCTGCGTCTGGGTGCCCAGCGACTCGTGCCACGCTTCGAGGACGTAGTCACCCGGAGGCAGCGTGCTGATGTCGAACATACCATCCGTACCGGTGATGGCGAAATAGGGGTGATCGAGCACTCCGATGTACGAGTTCATCCATCCGTGCACGTCGCACTTGAACGGCACCATAATCTCGGGCTGATCGAAGGATCGATCGAACGTCATGCCCTGGATCGGCTGACCCATGTTGAACTCGTCGTTCGCACTCGGGCTCGCGTGAATGTTGTGGAGCGTCATGTCACTGTTGGTGATGGTCAGCGTTTGTCCGACCCGGATCCCCATCACGTGCGGCGTGTAGCGGCAGCCCTCCTGGTCCAGTTCCACCGAGCCAGTGGCGGCCGGGAAGCTCTGTCCCTCGAGGCCTTCCTTCACATACACGAACACGTTGCCGAGATGGCCGTCGCTACCAACGAAGGTGCTCGACATCGTATCGGTCGCCGTCATGGCGCAGACCGGGTCCGAGTTCATCATCAGCTCTTCGCCAGCCGGGAGTTCGCCGTCGAACATGACCATGCCCGACACGTTGCCGGCCGTCGAGGGGTCGAACGCCGGGGCCGCGGGCGCCGTGGTAGCCGCGGGTGCGTCACCACCGCCGCCGCAGGCCACCGCGGTCGCCAGCACGAGCATGGAAAGGACCGTCCACAGATTTTGCTGTTGCATTGAGATTCTCCTGCGCACTTCTTCGAATAACGGGTTGTTGGTTATCGAGCGAGCGGGTCGCGCCGATGGTCCGGCCGTCCGCCCGACTCGGAGGGTATGTAAGCTTGAAAAACCAGCTCGTCCAATCCTATTTAATTACCACAGGGGCACGGGTGTGTAAACCGCCGGCGACCGGGCTCATGACGCGACCCGGAGCTTGCGGGTGATCCGGTCCTCGATCCAGTGGGGGTCCCACCACTCCATCGGCGTGATGGGCCAGCCGTGGAGGAGGATCGCGAAGTGCAGATGGTCCCCACCGGCCAGGCCGGTCCTCCCGCTCAAACCGAGCTGGTCATCGATGGTCACGGTATCGCCGGCCGTGACCGCGATGGACGAGAGATGGGCGTACAGCGATTGCAACCCCATGCCGTGGTCGACGATCACGCAGTTGCCGTAGATGCCGAGGTAGTCGGCCCAGATGACTCGGCCGCCGTTCGACGCCAGGATCGGCGCGTTGGCGGTGGATGCCAGATCGAACCCAAGATGAATCTGCTGGTCCACCTCCTGCCCATCGTGGACGTAGGTGCGATGGTCGGCGAACCCCGATTCGACTTGCGAATTGCCCAGTTGCCGAAACGGGCCGTCCCACAGCGGTAGTGGCGACGTGTCTGCCGCCAGGGACATGATCCGCTCACCGTTGATGCGCCGGAGGCCGCCGTTGATCGCCAAATACTGTGCGAGGAGGCCCGGCTCCGGCGGTAACGGCAGGGTGCGGAACTCTTCCGAGCGAGCGACGATGTCGGGAACGACCTGTTCGAGGAATCGGTCGCTGACCGGAATACGAGAGCGTCGGAACTGCTTGGGGAACACACGATGGTCGAACTCGATCTCCGCTTCGTTGCCCGCCGCGTCGCGGGCGACCACCCGCATGGCCGCCGTCAGGTCCTGGTCGTGTAGCAATGCGAACAGTGCGACACGGGTGGTGTCGTCAGCCCCTTCGACCCCGGCGGCGGCGGCCGGGTAGCCGGGGAAGAACCGTTCACCGACCCGCACCCCGGATTCGGCGTCCGGGGGGGTGACCCGGTACACGAGCAGCTCCGCTCCGCCGTGATTCACATAGTGGAACGAGGAGACCACGCTGAGTCGGGGCGGGTCGAACCGCGCCTCGACGTCGACGCGCGCGATGGCCTCCCGTTCGCGGAGCCCGTACAGCACCGATCGAGTGGCCCGCACGACGATCGTCGCCGGACCCGCGGTCAACTCCGCGTGGCTCTCGCGAGTGATCTCCCGCGAAATCCGAACCTGCGTCTGGGTCTCCTGCGTCAGCTGTCCGGCGTCGGGGGTGGTCAGCGAGAACAACGGCCAGCTCGCGCCGTTCTGTTCGATGACGGCGTCGACCTGGGTCAACTCGCCGTCCATCGGGTCGACCGACGCCTCGAACCTGGCCACGCGGCCGATCAAGCCGGTCGGTTGGTGGATTTCGATGGTCGGGCCCGGGGCGCGGCCCGCCCCGATGAACATGCCGGCGCCGAGGGCGATCGCGGCCAGGACGACGATGCCGGAGACGAGTCGAATCACCCGTCTATTGTACAAGAGCGCGCGGTTTGACCGGTCCAAAGGGCGGTTGATACCATAGGGGACCTTCTGTTCCGGGCCGTTCTTGGACCGGCACTGTGGCGGTATCGTCTAGGGGTTAGGATACATGGTTCTCATCCATGAGACCGGGGTTCGATTCCCCGTACCGCTACCAACATCACGT
>JAPYUM010000054.1 GCA_029940535.1 Vicinamibacterales bacterium | reverse complement strand
GTGCGGGTGACCACCCCGTTCGGGGAGCCGTCGGCCCCCTACGTGGTCGGCACGCTCAACGACCGGCGGGTGGCGTTCCTCGCCCGGCATGGTCACGGGCATCGACTCATGCCGTCCGAACTGAATTTTCGCGCCAATATTTTTGGATTCAAGACGCTCGGGGTCGAGTGGATTCTGTCGGCGAGCGCGGTCGGCAGCCTGCAGGAGGAGTATCGACCGCTCGATATCGTCGTGCCCGACCAGTTCCTCGACCGCACAAAGGGGCGCATCAGTACATTCTTCGGGGGCGGCATCGTGGCGCATGTCGGGTTCGCCCATCCCTTCTGCGCGGTCCTCAGCGAGATGGCGACCGAGGCCGCCAATCAGGCGGAGGTGCGCGTCCATCGCGGTGGGACGTATGTCTGCATGGAGGGCCCGCAATTTTCAACGCTCGCCGAGTCGCGGCTGTATCGCTCGTGGGGGATGGACATCATCGGCATGACCAACCTCCAGGAGGCCAAGCTGGCTCGCGAGGCGGAGATTTGCTACGCGACGCTGGCGCTGGTGACGGACTATGACTGCTGGCACGAGGGGCACGATGACGTGACCGTCGAGATGATCATCGCCACCCTGACCCAGAACGCCGTGACGGCACAGCGGGTGGTGGCCAATGCGGTCGCCCGTTTGCCGGTCGAGCGGTCGTGTGAGTGCGCCTCGGCGCTTGGCTCGGCTATCATTACGCGGCGGGAACTGATTCCGTCGGCGCTCAAGCACGACCTGGCGCCGCTCATCGGTAAGTACGTCCCGGCCGACTGAGCGGTCGGGTCGTGAACCGGGACCACAACGCTGTCGTCGCCACTCTCATTCCACGAGGTTACTGAGTCGCCGTGCATCCCATCCTGACTGTCGGTTCCGTTGCATTTGATTCCATCAAGACGCCCTTTGGTGAACGGTCACGCGTGGTTGGCGGCGCGGCAACTTTTTTCAGCGTCGCCGCGTCGTTCTTCACCGACGTCCGGATGGTGGCGGTGGTTGGCGAGGATTTCGCCGACGAGCAGATGCAGGTGTTTGGCGGCCGTCGCATCGACTTGACCGGGTTGCAACGCGTGCCCGGTGAGACCTTCCGCTGGAAGGGTGAGTACAACTTCGACCTCAACAGCCGGGAGACCATCTACACGCATTTGAACGTCTTTGACCAGTTTCGCCCGGTGCTGCCGGAGAGTTATCGTGCGACGCCGTTCGTGTTCCTGGCCAACATCCATCCGGGGTTGCAGTTGGAGGTGCTCGATCAGGTGCAGGCGCCGCGGTTCGTGGCCGCCGACACGATGAATTTTTGGATCGACGGCACCCCGGACGAGCTGCGGGCCGTGCTGGGGCGGGTCGACGCCCTCGTCATCAACGATGAAGAAGCTCGCCAGCTGAGCGGCGAGGCCAATCTCGTGAAAGCGGCACGGGTCATCCGCAACATGGGGCCGCGGCTGCTCATCATCAAACGTGGCGAATACGGTGTGCTCATGACCCGCGATGAGGCGTTTTTCGCCGCTCCGGCGATGCCGCTCGAGGATGTGTCGGACCCGACCGGGGCGGGGGATACGTTTGCTGGGGGGTTCATGGGGTATCTGGCATCGGCGGACGAGATCACCGACGCCGCCGTGAGTCGGGCCATCATCGCTGGCAGCGCCATGGCCTCGTTCGCGGTCGAGGATTTCGGTCTGGACCGACTGTTGAGTCTGACCCAGGATGACGTGCGGCGCCGGTTCGACGCATTCAAGCGGCTCACCCACTTCGAGGCTCTGTAGTCAGACCGCCATGCCACCATGGCTCGGAGCGACGTTCGGTGGGGGCGTGACTTGACATCGCCACAAGTGGCCCGCGTGTGGTCGGCCCGGGTGTTCTTGGGGCTCACGGTGACCTGGCTGGCCACGCTTGTGGCGGTGCCGTTCGCGATGGCGCATGAGGTTGGGGGGCGCCCAGCCACCGCACTCTCGGCCGGTAGCTATCTGGTCGGCGGACTCATCTGCCACCAGCGTCCGACACGGTCATTCCGGCTCTGGGGGGTCCAGATGCCGGTGTGTGCCAGGTGCGCGGGTTTGTATGGGGGGGCGGCGTTGGGTGCGGTCGTGGTCGGGGCGTGGCCGTCTGGGCATCGGCGTGCCGGCCGAATCCGACGGGACTCGTCCCGCGGGCTGCTGGGGGGCGAGCGAGTGCCGGCGCTGCGATGGGTGGTCGTGGGCGCGGCGGTGCCCACGGGAGTCTCGGTGGTGATGGAAACACTGGGTATCGTCGAGGGTTCGGCGGTCATACGGGCGGTGGGGGCAATCCCCCTGGGGGTGGCGGTGACATGGGTCGTAAGTCTCGTGATTCGCGGCGAACTCGCGTAGCCGTCGAACCGGTCCGCACCGCGCCCGCAGCTGACTCCGGTCGGGCGCTGGCGGCGCTGGCGCTCGCGTGGGCGATTCCGGGGGGCGGCCATCTCTGGCTCGGTCGTCGCCAGAAGGGCGTGGTGCTCTTGCTGGCGTTGCCCCTGATGTTCGCAATCGGATTGTGGCTCGAGGGTGCGCTCGCCCCCTTCGATTCCAGCCAGCCGCTTGTCCTGCTCGCCGCGCTCGCCGATCTGGGCAACGGCGTGCCGTATCTGATCGCGGCCATCGCGGGGCTGGGCGAGGGGCGGGTGGTCGCGGCCACATTCGAGTATGGCAATACCTTTCTGATTGTGTCCGGACTGTTGAACATGCTGGTCGCCCTGGACGCCTACGACGTGGCGCTTGGTCGCAAATGACGACCACGACAGGGTCCCACCTGACCGAGCGCGCGTGAATCGACCTGACCCTGATGCCAAGTCACTTTCTTGTCATGCTCGCCTTCGCCGGCCTCGTGTCGTTGGTGTTTGCCGTGTTGTTGCGAGACGAACCGGCCGAGCAGGTCCGGTTGAGTGGACTGCTGTTCGGGGCCTTTGTCGCCACCGGCGTCGTACTCGGGTGGGTTCTGCTGCCCTTCCCTTTTTAAGGCTGACCAGCGTCCGCTCTCTGCGCGTGCGGGCCGACGACGGCTCACCACCCGTCACAGAAACCGGTCAGAGCACTGGAGTATAGTGACCGCCAGGGACAATCATGACCGATGAATCAGTGCTCACGGCGCGGGAGGGGGCGGTCGCGACCGTCACGGTGAATCGCCCGACCGTGCTGAACGCGCTCAATGCCGAGACGGTCGCGAGCCTCACCGCGGTGCTGGGTGGACTGGCCCACGATGTCGACGTTCGGTGCGTCGTCCTCACGGGGGCCGGCGACCGCGCGTTCATTGCCGGGGCGGACATCAATGAGATCGCGGAGTTGACTCCGGTCGGGGCCAGAGCGATGGCCGACGCGGGGCACCGTCTGTGCAGACTGCTCGAAAACCTGGGCAAGCCGGTGATTGCCGCCGTGAACGGCTTCGCGTTCGGTGGTGGATGCGAGGTGGCCATGGCCTGCACGCTTCGGGTCGCGGCGGCGACGGCCAAGCTGGGACAGCCCGAGATCGGGCTCGGGCTCATTCCGGGTTTCGGGGGTACGCAGCGGTTGCCACGGCTCGTGGGCCGCGGGCGCGGGCTCGAATTGCTCTTGACGGGCGCCCCCATCACCGCCGACGAGGCGTGGCGCATCGGGTTGGTCAATCGCGTGGTGCCGGCGGAGGCGCTCGCTGACGAGGTCGCGCAGCTCGCGAAGACCCTGGCCCGGCAGCCGCCGGTGGCGGTGCGCTTGATTCTCGAGACCGTGCATGGCGGTCTCGATATGTCTCTTGGCGAGGCGGCAGTCTACGAGGCGACGGCGTTCGGTCTCGTGAATGGCACGGACGACGCGCGGGAAGGGACCCGGGCCTTTCTCGAGAAGCGAAAGCCGCGGTTCGTCGGACACTGATGGAAACCGTGACCGGAACCGATGCCGTTGACGACCTGCGGGTGGGCATCGTCGTCTCGACCTATAACGACTTCGTGACCAACAAGCTGCTGGATGGCGCCCTCGGCGCCCTCCGCGCGGCCGGCCTCGGCGAGAACCAGATTCTGGTGGCCGCCGTGCCCGGGGCGTTTGAGGTGCCCCAGGCGGCTCGTCGCGTGGCCGCGTTCGGCCGGGTCGATGCCGTGGTTGGTCTGGGATGTTTGATCAAAGGCGAGACGCCGCATTTTGAAATCATTGCCGCCGCCGTCGCACACGGCCTCACCAGTGCCGCGATGGACAGCGGACTCCCGATGACCTTCGGCGTGTTGACGACGAATTCGGCCGAGGAGGCGCTGGCGCGCGCCGGGGCCGGGCCGACCAACAAGGGATGGGAGGCGGCCGACGCGGCGCTGACCATGAGCCGGCTTTTTCGACAACTGCGGCCGACTGCGGAGCGCGGCGGTTGAGCGCGGCGCGCTCCGCCCGCGACGGTCGACACCGGGCCCGCGAAGCGGCGGTGCAGTTGCTGTATCAACGCGAGGTCGGCAGCATTGAGGGGGCCGACCTCGACGCCGCCGTGGCGCGCTACTGGACGGAACATCCTGCGCCCGAGTCACGCCAGGCGTTCACGGCGAATTTGCTCCACGGCACGGTGGCGGCCCTCGACGAGATCGACCCGCTGCTCGAGACGGCGGCGGACAACTGGCGGCTGTCGCGGATGGCGGTGGTCGATCGCACCGTGCTGCGTCTCGGTGTCTACGAGTTGCTGGCGGCCGCCGCTCCTCCGGCGGTGGTGATCGATGAGGCCATCGAATTGGCCCGGACCTTCAGCGGCGACGAGGCTGCTCGGTTTGTCAACGGCGTCCTCGATGGGGTGAAACGCACCCTCGCGCGTCGCGCCGAACCTGCAGACCGGTCCGATGCGGCGAAGAGCGCGCAGTGAATCATGTCCGAACCCGAAGAGCCTAAGGAGAATGACCAACTCGTCCAGCGGCGCGCCAACCTGGCCGCCCTGGTGGAGCGGGGTGTAGCACCGTATCCCCAGTCGTTCCGCTGCACGGACACCGTGTCCGCCATCGTCGCGGCGCACGGAGACACGAGCGGCGACGATCTGGACGCGGCCCAGAATCACACCACGGTCGCGGGCCGGATTCTGATCATCAGGAGCTTTGGCAAGGCGCGGTTCCTGGTGATTTCCGACGGTGTCTCCCGCCTGCAGATCTACGTGCGGAAGGACGCACTCTCCGAACGCGACTTCGCCATCGCCGTCCGGCTCGACATCGGAGATCACATCGGGGTGGAAGGGCGGCTGTTTCGCACTCGGACCGACGAACTGTCGGTCTGGGCCGGGAGCCTCGAGTTTCTCGCGAAGTGCTTCCTGCCGTTGCCTGAGAAGTGGCATGGTCTCACCGACGTCGAGACACGATACCGCCAGCGCTACCTGGACTTGATCGTGAACCCGGCCGCGCGGCGCGTGTTCGAGGTACGCGCTCGGGTGTTGTCGGTCATTCGCAATTTCCTGGTCGACCGTGGGTTTCTCGAAGTTGAAACACCCATGATGCACGCGGTCGCCGGCGGCGCCCTGGCTCGTCCGTTCACCACCCACCACAACGCGCTGGACATGCCGCTCTTTCTGCGCATCGCGCCGGAGCTCTATCTCAAACGGCTCGTGGTCGGCGGGGTCGAGCGGGTCTTTGAAATCAACCGAAATTTTCGCAACGAGGGCGTCTCGACCCAACACAACCCCGAGTTCACGATGCTCGAGTTCTACCAGGCCTACAGTGGATACCAGGATCTGATGACGATGACGGAGCAGATGCTGGCCGCTGTGGCGCGCGAGGCGACGGGGAGCGAGGAGGTCGCGGTCGGGGACGAGACCGTGTCGTTCGCGGCGCCGTTCCGGCGGATGCGTCTCAGGCAGGCGGTTAGCGAGGCGTTGACTGAGAAGCTCGGCACCCCGGTGTCGGAAGACGATCTTCGGCAGCGCGAGACGGTCGCGGCGCTCGCGACCCAGGTGGGGCTCGAGCCGGGCGCGGAGCAGGGCGCCGGCAAGATCACGGTCGAGATCTTCGAGGCGCTCTGCGAGCGGGCGTTGATTCAGCCCACGTTCATCTACGACTTTCCGACCGAAGTCTCGCCGTTGTCGAAACAGCGCGACGATGACCCCGACACCGTGGAGCGATTCGAGCTGTTCGTGGTCGGGATGGAGCTGGCCAATGCCTTCAGCGAGCTCAACGATCCGGTCGAGCAGCGCCGGCGTTTCGAGGCTCAGTTGCGCGGGCGTGAGGCTGGCGATCTCGAGGCGCACGAGATGGACGAGGACTATATTCGGGCGCTCGAATACGGCCTGCCGCCGACCGCCGGAGAAGGTGTCGGTATCGATCGTCTGGTCATGGTGCTGACCGATAGTCCGTCAATTCGCGACGTCATCCTGTTTCCCTTGATGCGGCCAAAGGCGACCGGTGACCACGCCGAGCCGATTGACCCGGATCACTCATGACCCTCCCCTTCGAGCTTTACATCGCGACTCGGTATCTGGTCGCGCGACGCCGTCAGGCGTTCATCTCGCTCATCTCCGTGGTGTCGATCGGCGGCGTCGCCGTGGGGGTCATGGCGCTGGTCGTTGCGCTGGCCTTGATGACGGGGATGCACGAGGACATCCGCGACAAACTGATCGACGCCCAGGCCCATGTCTACGTGCACAAGATCCTCGCGGGCGGGTTCGACGATTATCAGGCAGAGGCGGAGCTCCTGCTGACGGTGCCGGGGGTCGTGGGTGCCGCTCCGTCGACGACGGGGCGGGCGCTGGTGACCGGCGCCGGCACCGAGGCGTTTATCACGATCAAGGGGATCGATCCGGTGCTCGAGCGCGGCGTGACCGACCTCGAGGGGGCCCTGCTGTACGGGAGCCTGCACGCCTTGGATGAAGAGCACGACCGCGCGTTGGGGGGCGTCATCATCGGCGAGGCGCTTGCGCTCGCCCTCGGGGTGTTCGTGGGCGATACGGTCTCGGTGTTGTCCAAGCAGAGCGTCACGTTGTCCCCGATCGGCGTGCTGCCGCGCGCGCAGCGGCTCCAGGTGGTTGGCATTTTCAACCTCGGTCTGTACGAGTACGACAACAGCTACGGGTTCGTGACGCTTGATGCCGCCGGTCGGCTCTTCCGCAAAGAGTCGGTCGACCTGATGCAGCTCCGCGTGGAGGACCTCGACGATGCCGCCGCGGTCGCGCTGGCGGTGTCTGACACCCTGGGGGCCAACTACTATGCGCAGGGGTGGAACGAACTGAACGCGCCGCTGTTCTCGGCCCTGTGGCTCGAGAAAATGGGGATTTCGATCAGCATCGGGCTGATCGTCATGGTGGCGGCGCTCAACATCGTGGCGTCGTTGATCCTGCTGGTGATGGAAAAGAGCCGGGACATCGCCATCTTGAAGACCATGGGTGCGAACGGTCGCAGCATTCGGGGTATCTTCGTCCTGCAAGGCGGCATCATCGGCGTGGTCGGGACCGTGGTCGGCGCGGGGCTCGGGCTCGTCATCTCGGTCATCGCCGATCGGTATCAACTGATTCAGATACCCGGCGACGTGTACCCCATCTCGTATGTGCCGTTCCGGGTCGTCCCGCTCGACTTCTTGCTGGTCGTGACGACCGCCGTACTGGTCTGTCTGCTAGCCACCATCTATCCCTCCCGTCAGGCGTCCCGCCTCGACCCGGCCGAGGCGCTGAGATATCAGTAGTGCCCGGTCACCGTGGTTCATGATGTCTTTCCTCCAGGTGCGGTCGCTCACGAAGACGTACACGATAGGCGACCGCCAGCTGTCCATTCTGCGGGGGCTCGATTTGACGGTCGAGCGCGGCGAGATGGTCGCGATCGTGGGCGCGTCTGGCGTCGGGAAGAGCACGCTGCTGCAGGTCGTGGGGGGGCTCGATCGGATCGACGATGGCACCATTGTGATCGGCGACATGGACGTCGCCGCCGCCGCCGACAACACGCGGGTCGCTTTTCGCAATCGGCAAGTCGGGTTCGTCTTTCAGTTCCATCACTTGCTGCCCGAGTTCACCGCGGTCGAGAACGTGGCGATGCCGTTGCGTATTGCCCGTATACCGCCTGGCGATGCCATACCCCGCGCGGAGGCCCTGCTCCACGAGGTCGGTCTGTCCGAGCGTGTCGCGCATCGCCCCGGCATGCTGTCTGGCGGCGAACAGCAGCGAGTGGCCGTGGCCCGCGCCCTGGTCATGCGCCCCGCCTTGCTGCTCGCTGACGAGCCCACCGGGGACCTGGACGAGCAGACCGGTGAAGAACTCCATGGCCTGCTGCGTCGCATGCACACCGCCCATGGATTGACCTCACTGATTGCGACGCACAACCTGCGCCTGGCCGAGTCGTGTGATCGCGTCCTCCGGCTCGAGGAGGGGTGTCTGCACCCGTGCTGACCCCCCGTGTGTCTTATAATGCGAAGGGGGACCATGGGTTGCCAGTCCCGTCCTCCCTTCGCGCGGAAAGTGACGGGCGTGCGGTGCCCCGTCAATACGGGTCTACACCGGCTGTCGTCTACTCAACGTCTGGATCAGCGATGTTCGAGCGTTATACAGAGCGTGCCCGCCGTGTGCTGTTCTTTGCCCGTTACGAGGCGAGCCAGCTCGGCAGCATCTCGATCGAGACCGAGCATCTGCTGCTCGGACTGATCCGCGAGGGCAAGGGGCTGACCAGCCGGATCTTTGCCCGATCGCACCTGTCGTTGGAAGGGATCCGGAAGGACATCGAGGGACGGACGGTATTCCGCGAGAAGGTCTCCACGTCGGTGGAAATTCCGTTCAGCACCGAAACGAAACGGGTGCTGCAATTCGCGGCCGAAGAAGCGGACCGCCTGCTGCATAACTATGTCGGGACAGAACACCTGTTGCTGGGCATCTTGCGGGAGGAGCGCTCGGTGGCTGCGTCGATTCTCGTCGAAAAAGGGATGCGGCTCAGTACCGTGCGTGAGGACATCGTGCAGCTGCTGAACGAGAAAACGACGTTGACGCGGGTCAAGGAAACGCCGTTGTTGTCGGAGTTCAGCCGCGATCTGACCGACCGGGGGATGAAGAACCTGTTGGATCCGTTGGTGGGCCGGTCCGGCGAGCTGGACCGGGTCCAGCAGGTGCTGTGTCGCCGCACGAAGAACAACGCGGTGTTGATCGGCGAACCGGGTGTCGGCAAGACCGCCATCGTGGAGGGACTCGCCCAGCGCATCGTTCGTGGAGACGTGCCCCATTTTCTCGCCGATAAGCGGGTCCTGGCGCTGGACATCTCGTTGATCGTGGCCGGGACGAAATATCGCGGTCAGTTCGAAGAGCGGCTCAAGGCGATCATGAAAGAGCTGGTCGAGAATCCCAGCATCATCATCTTTGTCGACGAGCTCCACACGCTGGTCGGGGCGGGTTCGGCGGAGGGGTCGCTGGACGCCGCCAATATCTTGAAACCGGCGCTGTCACGCGGCGAAATTCGGTGTATCGGGGCGACGACACCGGCCGAGTATCGGAAGTACATCGAGAAGGACCGGTCGTTGGAGCGTCGATTCCAGGTGGTCAACGTGGCCCCACCGAGCGAGGCGGAGGCGCTCCAGGTCCTCTTGGGCGTCAAGGACCGGTACGAGAGCTTCCATCACGTCGAGTACTCGACGGACGCGATCGAGGCGGCGGTGTATCAGTCAAGCCGGTACATTACCGAACGGTTTCTGCCGGACAAAGCGATTGACCTGATCGATGAGGCCGGCTCGCGGGCGAAACTGCGGGAAGCCGGCGTCAGCGACGAGTTCGGGGACATCAATCGGAATATCCGGGTGGCGGTCGAGCAGATGGAAAGCGCTGCGGCCCAGAAGGACTACGAGAAGGCTCAGTTCTTCAAGGAGCAGGAGGTCATTGCCCGCGAGAGTCTCCAGTTCGTGCGGGAGAAGTTCGACGTGAAAGCGGGCACTCGGCCGATCGCAGTGGGCAAGCAGGATATCGACAAGGTGGTGTCAACCTGGACCGGAGTGCCGCTGACCTCCGTCAGTCAGGATGAGAGCGACAAGCTGCTCCGCATGGAGGTTGAGCTCCATCGACGGGTAATCAGCCAGGATCGCGCGATCTCGGCGTTGTCCAGAGCCATTCGACGCTCGAGGGCGGGGCTGAAGGCGCCCACGCGTCCGGTCGGGAGTTTCGTGTTCTTGGGCCCAACCGGGGTGGGCAAGACCGAGTTGGCTCGAGCGCTGGCGAATTTTCTGTTCGGGAGCGATTCGTCGCTGATCCGCTTCGATATGTCCGAGTACATGGAGAAGCACTCGGTCTCGAAGCTGATCGGCTCGCCGCCGGGCTATGTGGGGCATGAGGAGGGCGGGCAATTGACCGAAAAGGTCAAACGCAGCCCGTATTCGGTCGTGCTGCTCGATGAGATCGAGAAGGCGCACCCGGATCTGTTCAATATTTTGTTGCAGGTGTTCGAAGACGGTCATCTGACCGACGGGTTGGGTAATCGGATCAACTTCAAGAATACGATCATCATCATGACCTCGAACATCGGCGCTCGCTTCATCCAGAAGCAGGCGTCATTGGGGTTTCAGCCGTCGGACGTCGAGGAGATCCAGCGTGGCGTCACCGATCTGGTGCTTGCCGAAGTGAAACGCACGTTCAATCCGGAGTTCGTGAACCGCGTCGACGAGATCATCGTGTTCGAGGCGCTTACGGACGATGACCTGCGGCGGATCACGGCGGTGCTGGTCGACCAGCTCAACGAGCACCTCGTCGACCGCAAACTGCGGATCACGCTGACCCCCGAGGTGATCGACTGGATTATCGACATCACCTGCAAAGACCGCTCGTACGGCGCCCGCCCTCTGCGGCGGGCGATTCAGCGCTACGTCGAGGATCCGCTGTCAGAGGAGTTGATCCGTGGACGTTTGGCCGACGGCGAGATCGAGGTGTATCTCGAGGCGGGCGAACTGACATATCAGGACGCTGGGGGAACCTACACCGGCCGTCGGCTGGCGGCGAGCGTCTAATTCAATTGCACCACCGATCACAGTGGGTGTCGGCGGACCGTTTCAACCACGCGAGATAGGACAGATCCATGCGAAGTAGGGTGTTTCGAGCCGCGTGCGTCGCGGTGGCGGCGGGCAGCTGGCTGTCGATGACGCCGGTGACCGTCGTGGCCGGGCAGGCCGAGCCCGCCGCTCAGCAGCCGGGGGTGCCGGAGGAGCCGATGCCGCCGGCCGACTCGCCACCGATCTTCAGGAGCCTTGCACTGAGCTTCCCGACCCAGGGCAACGTGCCGACCGTCGAAACCAACACCTACCTGTACTACATGGAGTCCGACGAGCTGGTGGACGCCACGCAGGCCGGCAACTTCACGCTCTACGACGATGCCGTGGAGAAGGTGCTGCTGGACGATTTTCAGCGGCTGTGGGACACCGATTTTCTCAACGACATCGCGATCGAGATCGTCGACGTCCCGTATCCCAACGGGGTGATCGGGAAGCAGGCCGTGTTCCTGCTGGACGAGCGAGCACGAGTCCGCATCATTACCTTTGAAGGTTCCGAGCAATACGACCGGACCGAAATCGACGAAGCGATGGTGCAAGTCGGCGTCGAACTGCGTACCGACACGCGTGTCGATCCCGGGGTCATCCGCAACACGGAGGGGCTCCTGCGGTCGATGTGGGGAGAGAAGGGCTATCAGTTCGCCGAGGTGTCGCACGAATTGACCCCGATGGCCGGCGGTCCCAAGATCGCGCAGCTCGTGTTCAACATCGACGAGGGACCGAAAGTCGAAGTGCACGACATCGAGTTCGTGGGCAACGACTCGATGAGCGCCGGGGTCCTCAAGAAGCAGATGACGAACACGAGGGAGCGATGGTTGTTGTCCCTCATTACCAACCGGGGCGCGTACCGGCCGCTCGGCTTCGAACAGGACGCGGACGCGTTAGTGGCGCACTATCGCGCGAGCGGCTATATCGACGCCCAGGTGGGCCTGCCGGAGCTCGAATACTCCGAGGTCTCGGCCAATGGGAAAAAGCGTCCGGTCCGCTTGCGTATCCCGGTGACCGAGGGGGAGCGATATCGGGTCGGCACGGTGAATTTTGACGGTGAGGGCGTCGTGCGCCTCGAGGCGTTGCAGGAGATTTTCTCGGACCTGCAACCTGGGGGCTACTACCAAGAGGGGAAGGTCCGGGATGCGATGCAGGTCGCACAGGAGGCCTACGGGTCCGGCGGCTACTACGAGATGACCGGGTTTCCCGATACCGTACGACGGGAAGACGACCATCCCGAAGCGCGGATCGAGGGCGACCCGGTCGTTGATGTCACGCTCCGCTTGCAGGAGGGCCAGCAGTATTTCGTCAACCGCATCAAGTTTCGCGGGAACAACACGACACACGACGAAGTCATTCGCCGAGAAATCGGGCTGGTTGAGCGCGGGGTCTTCGATACCTCCGCGCTGCAATACAGCGTACGACGCCTCAATCAGCTTGGATACTTCGAGCCGCTCGACGAGCAGAACGCGATTCAGATCGAGAAGCGCCCGGGGTACGACAACGAAGTCGATTTGACCCTCGAGCTCACCGAGGCGAACCTGAACCAGCTCACGTTTGGCGCCGGCGCTTCACAGTTCGACGGGTTCTTCCTGCAGCTGTCGTTTCAAACCACGAACTTCCTGGGGCGTGGCGAATCGCTCTCGGTGTCGGTGCAAAACGGCGAGCGGATCAAGAACTATCAACTGTCGTTCACCGAACCGTATCTGTTCAACAAGCCGATCACTGGCGGCCTCAATATTTTTCGCCGGGATATCAGATTTATCAATCAGTTTACGCAGAGCTCGATCGGCGGCGGCGGGTCGATCGGGTTTCGGGTGGGGCAGTGGTCGCAGATGTTCGTCGCGTACTCCTTTGAGTCGACCAACGTGCGTGAGCTCAACCCAGCCTTCCTGAATCCAGACATTCTTCGGTTCAATCCCTTCCTGGCGGACGCGCTGCTGCTCGGCCAGGATTCGGCCCGGACCATCAGCAAGGTCATCCCGAGTTTCCGCCTCAACACCGTTGACCATCCGATTTTCCCGACCACCGGCAAGAGCTATTCGCTGTCTATTGAGCTCGCGGGGGTAGGCGGGAATACCAAGTTCTACAAGCCGGTCGCGGAGGTCATCTGGTATCTCAAGCATGCCCCACGGCTGTCGTTCGGTTTTCGTGCCCGGGCTGAGTACATCGAGCCGATTGGCTCCACGGGCGTGCTCCCGATTTTCAACCTGCTGACCATGGGGGGCGAGTTCAGCCTGCGCGGGTTCGACATCCGGAGCATCGGCCCGAGCGACCCTGACCTATTTGGGCTCGTCATCGGCGGCAACAAAAGCCTGCTGTTCAATGCGGAATATCTGATCTCGATCGCCAACCCCGTGCGGATCATTCTCTTCGCCGATACGGGGCAGGTCGCTGACTTTGGTCAGGAGTTTTCGATGAGCCGGTTCAGGAGTTCGACCGGGGTCGAACTGCGATTCTTTATGCCGGTGCTCAATATCCCGTTCCGATTGATCTATGCCTGGAACCCCAGTGTGGAGGGGATTCTGAACGACCGTTTCCAGCCGCAGGAGTCGACGGTCTTCAAGTTCGGGGTCGGCACGACCTTCTAGCTCGCTCTGGACTTGGCCGCGGATCGCGAAGGTCACGTGGGGTTCGGCGAAGCTGATAATCTATAGGCGGTACGGCACACTAGAGGTTCGCGAGGCGTGTGAACTGAACGACTGGCGCGGTGTTTCCGTCCAGCCGATACATACAAGACAACGACAACACCAAACAAGGATTGATCAGATGAGATTGCTCAGTGTGGTCGCGACGACGATGGTTGCGCTCATGATCATGTTGGCCCCTGTGGATGCGACCGGGCAGCCCCCGGCCACCCCTGCGCAGGCGCCCGATGCGGCCGCGCCCCCGGCACGGCTCCCGTTTCCTCCCGGCGCGACTCACGCCTACGTCGATCTGCAACGTGTCGCGAACCAGTCCGCCGTCGGGCAGGCCGCGAACCAGCAGGTTCAGGCCCTGAGCGAGGAGAAGCTGGCGGTAATCGAAGCCACCAACGCGGAACTGACGGCCAGTCAGCAGAAGCTGCAACAGAACGGAAGCGTCATGAGCGCGGAGGCGCAACTCCAGCTCCAGGGTGAGATCGAAGCGTTGAATCTCAACGTGCAGCGGCAGACGCAGGACGCGGAGGCTGAGGTGGTGCGGTTCCAGCAGGGCCTCCAGATCGAATTCAATCAGAAGCTCGCGCCCGCGCTCGATCAGGTCGGGGCGGCGAGAGGGCTGTCGTTCATCCTCAGCGTCGGCGAAGGTGGTATCGCCTGGGCGAACCCGGCGCTCGACGTGACGGAGGACGTCATTCTGGCGCTCGACGCCGCACCACCAACGCCATAGGCCGCGGGGCGTGTGGCGTTCCTGCGGGCGACAGGTAGACGCGGCGGTCGGGACCCGGGTAGACTGAGCCGGTTCGCCGGTCGCCACACCGAAGTGTCTACGTCGCGAACCCGACGACCAACGCCGTGTACCTCGATATTCCAGGTTTTCTCGATCGCCTTTGCTACAGGTTTCCCTCGCCGCTCATCGACTTGATCGTCGAGCGCTCGCCAGGGGTTCGGCTTGCTGCGGTCAAGAATCTCACCGTCAACGAGGAATTCTTTCAAGGCCATTTCCCCGGGGCGCCGTTGGTTCCCGGGGTCCTGATCATCGAGTCGCTCGTCCAGGCCGCGAGTGTGCTGCTGCTCGATGCGGAGACCGAATCGCCGGCGACGCGCGTCGTGTTGCGCGGGGTCAACAACGCCAGGTTCCGTCGGCCGGTCGTGCCGGGTGATCGGTTATGCCTCGACGTCGAGGTCAGCCGCCGTCGGCGGCGGGTGGCCATCGTGTCGGCCGTGGCGCGGGTCGACGGTCAGGTCGTGGCCGAAGCGGAACTCTTGCTGGGTCTCGTCATGGGCGCCGCCGTGATCGACCCCAGCGCCCACGTGGCTCCGGGGGCCGAAATCGGCGCCGGGACGGTCATTGGCCCCAACGCCGTCATTGGGCCTCACGTGCGAATCGGAACGGGTTGTCAGGTCGGCGCCTCCGCGGTCATTGACGGATGGACGACCGTCGGCGACGAGAACCGGATATTCCCGTTCGCCTCGGTCGGCATGGTTCCGCAAGACACCAAGTTCAGAGGCGAGCGAACCGAGCTTGTCATCGGACATCGCAATACCCTTCGTGAATTTGTCACGCTGCATCGTGGGACCGAGGGGGGCGGGGGAGTCACCCGTATCGGCGATGACAACTTGCTCATGGCCTATGTCCACGTCGCGCATGATTGCGTGGTCGGCAACAAGACCATTTTTGGAAACGCAGCGACGCTGAGTGGCCACGTGTCGGTCGAGGACCAAGCCAACATTGGTGCGTTCTCGGCCGTCCATCAATTTTGCCGCGTGGGACGGCAGGCGTTCATTGGCGGATTCTCCGTCATCACGCTCGATGCATTGCCGTTCGTCCGCACGGTCGGCAATCGGGCGCGAGTCTACGATCTCAACATCATCGGGCTGGAGCGGCAGGGGATGCCGGCCGACACCATCGCCCAGCTTGATCGGGCGTTCCGGTATCTCCTCCAGTCAAAGTTGAACACGACGCAGGCCCTGCGGCAGATCGAGCAGGATGACACGCTTATCTGCCCTGAGATCACCTATCTGCTCGACTTCATCCGCACGTCGCCACGGGGGGTCAATCTGCGCCGTCCGGCCAAACGGTTCGAGTCGGCCGGTCCCGAGGACTGATTCGGTCCGTCTGATCGGGCTGGCCCCGCTCATGAATCCTATGCCTCTTGGGCTCATCGCGGGGAACGGTCGCTTTCCATTCCTGGCGCTCGAAGGCGCACGGCGGCTTGGCCACGCGCTGACGATCGTGGCGATTCGGGACGAAGCCAGCCCCGCGCTGGAGGCGGCGGCGGCCGGCGAGCCGCCGGCCGACTTGCATTGGGTGTCCCTCGGCCAGCTTGGACGCTGTATCGCGATTCTGCGCGACGCGGGCGTCACCCGAGCCGTCATGGCCGGTCAGGTCAAACACACCAAACTGTTTACCGGCCTGAAACCTGATCTCACGTTGCTGAAGGCACTGGGTCGTCTCAAGACCAAGAACACCGATGCTCTCATTTCGGCGGTGGCGGACGTGTTGTCTGATCACGGCATCGAGCTGGAGAACTCGACCACGTTTCTCCAGCCGTTGCTGGCGCGGTCCGGGGTAGCGACCCGTCGGTCCCTGACGGCGGACGAACAGGGAGACCTCGACTTTGGCTACCGGATGGCCGACGTGATTGCGGGGCTCGATGTCGGGCAGACCATCGTCGTCAAAGATCGCGCGGTGGTGGCCGTCGAGGCGATGGAGGGCACCGACGCGGTCATCACGCGGGCCGGTCGGTTGGCGGGGCCCGGGACGTGTGTCATCAAGGTGGCGAAGCCGGACCAGGATATGCGTTTCGACGTGCCGGTCGTGGGACTGCCGACGCTGGCGGCGATGCGGGCGGCCGGGGCCACGGTCTTGTCGATTGACGCCGACCGCACGCTTGTGCTGGATGGCGATCAATTCTACGCCGAGGCGGATACCCACGGCCTGACGGTCGTTGCCCGAGCAGGCGTGTCGTCATGACGACCGGGGCGAGCGACGGTCCGCGAATCGCCGTGGTGGGCGTGGGCCACTTTGGTCGGCACCACGCGCGCGTGCTCTCGACGCTCCCCGGGGTGCGACTCGAGACGGTGGTGGACATCGACCTGGCTCGGGCGCAGGCCACCGCCGCGGAGGTCGGCACGGCCTTCGCCGGTGACACCTCGTCGCTGGACGGCCGGGTTGACGCGGTCACCCTGGCGGTGCCTACCGACGCTCACCATGCCGTCGCGCTGCCACTGCTCGAACGCGGCATCTCCGTGCTGGTGGAGAAGCCGATCGCGCGGACGGTCGCCGAGGCCGACGAGCTGATCGCGGCGGCCGCCGCCAACAGCGTCGTCCTCGCGGTCGGGCACACCGAGCGTTACAACCCGGCGGTGGCCGCGGCTTTGTCGCTGGTGCGCTCGCCGCGGTTTATCGAGGTCCACCGGATCGGGGCGTTTCCGGGGCGCAGCCTGGACATCGACGTGGTGTTCGACCTGATGATCCACGACCTCGACATCATCTTGACCGCCGTCGGTGGCGATGTCGCCTCGGTCGAAGCGGTCGGCGTCCCGGTGCTCACCGACCGCGCGGATATCGCAAACGCCAGGCTTCGGTTCACGTCTGGATGCATCGCCAACCTGACGGCCAGCCGGATCAGCCGGGAGCAGATCCGGAAGATCAGGTTCTTTCAGAAGGACGCCTACATCTCGGTGGACTGTGCCGAACAGGAGGTCGAGGGCTGGCGTCTCGCCCGCGGCTCCGGACCCGTGCCGGCGATTGAGGGGGGCAAGATCGATGTGCCGCGTGGCGAGCCGTTGGTTCGCGAGCTGACCGATTTCGTGGCTGCGGTGGCCGGAGGACCGGCGCCGACGGTGGACGGTGCCGCGGGACGACGGGCGCTGGCGCTGGCCGAGCGGGTGGCCGAGTCGATGGGAGCGACATGAGTGAGGACGTGACCGCTGCGGCCCAGATGGCCGTCCAGAAGGTAGTCCAGAAAGTGGCCGACGGCGTCACGCTGAGCGAGGCTGATTGGGCGCGGTTGACCGGCTCGCACGATCTGATTGCGCTGGGGATGGCCGCCGACACGGCGCGTCGTCGGCGTCACGACGACCGCGTGACCTTTGTGCAGGTGCTCGAAGTGCCCCTGGACCCCCGGGACCCCCTGGACAGTGATGCGCTGGAGGCGCCGATACCGCCGCCGACCGGCGAGGTCCGGGTGACCGGATGTCCCGACAGCAGCGCCGCGGCAGTCGCGGCCGTTCGGACGACGGTGGCCCGGGCCGGAGCGGTGCCGGTGACCGGGTTCGCCCTCGCCGACCTGGAGGACGTAGCGGGTCATGACCGGAGTCGACTTCGCGACGTGCTGGGCGCCTTGCGCGAGGCGGGGTTGGCGCAGCTTGGCGAGGTGTCGGCGGCGGGGTTGACTGACCCTGACGGGGCGCTGGCGGCGCTGCGAGACAGCGGCGTGCAGGCGGCGCGCGTCACCCTCGGCGTCGCCACCGGGGACGCGGCCCTCACGCTGATTCGTCAGGTGGCGTCCTGGGACGGGGTCGGGGACGTCTGTCGGTGTCTGGCTCCGCTGCCTCGAACGGGTTCGTCGCCCCCCTCCACCGGCTACGCCGATCTGCGACAGGTTGCACTCGCCAGACTCCTGGTTGACAATATCGATTCCATCCAGGTCGACTGGTCGCGGTATGGACCAAAACTGGCTCAAGTGGCGCTGACCTTCGGAGCCGATGACGTGGATAGCGTGCCGGTCACCGGCGCGGACGACCAGGGGTGGCGCCGGTCGCCGGGCGAGGAGATACGGCGCAATATCGTCGGAGCCGGTTTCACGGCGGTGCCGCGAGACGGCCGTTTCGAGGTAATGGAGGACAGTGCCGAGTCCCACGGGCACAGGACACGACAGTCATGAGTGCGATTCGAGTCAGCGCGGTCGAGTATCTGAATGCCCGTCCGCTCGTGCACGGCCTGGATGGCCGAAGTGATCTCTTTGATGTCCAGTTCGACATCCCGGCGCAGTGCTCGCGACAACTGCACGACGGCGCCGTGGACCTGGGGTTGATTCCCAGCATCGAGTATGCGCGCGGTTCCGATTATCGGATCGTGCCCGGCCCCGCGGTGGCCTCTGAAGGTGACGTGGCGTCGGTCGCGCTCTTCACCACGCGCCCGGCGACCTCCCTGCGGTCCATCGCGGTGGACAGTAGCTCGCGCACCGCGGCCACGCTGCTACGTGTGCTGTGTGCCGAATGGTGGGACATCGACCCCAAGCTGGTGAAGTTGCGGCCCGATCTGCCGGTGATGCTCAAGCGGTGCGATGCCGCGCTCGTGATCGGCGACCCCGCGCTGTTTCTGGACTATGAGAAGCTGGGTCTCGAGAAGGTCGATCTCGGTGATGAGTGGACGGCCATGACTTCGCTGCCCTTCGTCTGGGCCACCTGGGTGGGGCGGTCCAACGCACTCGGGCCGGAGCACGTCGCGGCGCTGGTCGAGGCCCGCGATCGGGGTGTCGAGGCGGTCGACGACATCGTCGCGGCCCAGTGCCCGGGCGACGAGGAGCAGCGTGAGGTCGGTCGCCAGTACCTACGTGACAACGTGTCGTTCAACCTCGACGACCGGGCCCAGGCCGGCCTCAAGAAGTTCTACGACTACGCCCATGAACTCCAGCTGGTGCAAAGTCGCCCCGAGCTCCGATTCTTCGATACATCGACAGCATGAGTGTCGAAGCGGTCGCGGCGAAGGTTCGGTCCGGCGGCCGGATTGACCGCGCCGAGGCGCTGACGCTCTACGCCGACGCGTCGACGCTCCTGCTGGGCCAGTTAGCGGACGCCATCCGAGCGCGAAAACATCCGTCGGGCGCGGTCACCTACATCATCGATCGCAACGTCAATTACACCAACGTCTGCGTGGCGCGGTGCGCGTTTTGCGCCTTTTATCGACCCGTGGGTTCGGGCGAAGGCTATGTGCTGGGATTCGACGAGCTCTTCCGCAAGATCGACGAGACGCTGGCGGTCGGTGGCGTGCAACTCTTGTTGCAGGGCGGGCACAATCCTGATCTGCCGCTCGAATGGTACGAAGATCTGTTTCGAGCCGTCAAAGCGAAGTATCCGGACTTCAAGCTGCACGCATTGTCGCCACCTGAGTTGCTGCACCTGTCTCGGCTGTCTCTGCAACCGGTATCGGTCGTGGTCGCGCGTTTGGTGCGCGCGGGTCTCGACAGTGTGCCTGGTGGCGGGGCTGAGATTCTGGTGGATCGCGCGCGACGTCTGTTGAACTGCGAGAGCAAGGCGACCGCCGACGAGTGGCTCTCGGTCATGCGGACCGTGCACCAGGCGGGTCTGCGGTCGACCGCGACGATGATGTACGGCAGCGTGGAGCGGGTAGACGAGCGGGTCGAACATCTGTGTCGGCTCCGCGAGCTCCAGGACGAGACCGGCGGGTTTACGGCGTTCATTACCTGGAGCTATCAGCCCTCGAACACTGAGTTGGGGGGGGTGGAGGCGACCGGGGTCGAGTACCTGCGGATGCTGGCGCTGTCGCGTATCGTGCTCGACAACTTCGACAATCTGCAAGCCTCCTGGGTGACGCAGGGTGGGAAGGTGGGGCAGCTCAGTCTGGCCTACGGCGCCAACGACATGGGCAGCATCATGATCGAGGAGAACGTCGTCCGAGCCGCCGGCGCCGCGTACTGCATGGACGAGGCTGAGATCGTCAGAAATATCGAGGACGCCGGTTTCGTACCCAAGCGTCGGACGATGGCGTACGACATTCTGGGCGACCCGCTCTTCCGTGAACGCGCCATTCCGCGCCAAACCGAGCTGGCCGTGGCTCGGGCGGCCGGCGACACCAGTGTGCCAGCCGAGTTGTCGCGCTATCCTGCGCGCAGCCGTCCCGGGAAACAGCAGCGAGACGCCGTCACCGAGTCCTAGGTTTTCCGACGAGGCGCCCGCGTGGACAGCGTTGCTTCCTCGGTCGCCCCCGCCCGGCCGGGCGGGGCTGCCGCCTGCATGCTCCCTCGTCGCGCCTTGCCACACAGACGCCTCGTCAGAAAACCCCCTTCGACGTTCTTCAGCGACCTGCTAGGATTCCGAGCGGGCGTCCGTAAGGCGCGGACGTCGCGGCATTGGCTCAGCGGGGTCACAGCCCGCCTGGCTGCTCCGTCCTTGCGCCTGGCCGAACGAACGCCTCGCTCGGACACTACCCCGTTTTGGTCGATCCCTGATGCTCCGACACCTCGCTGACTGGGTTCTTCCGATGACCGGTCCACCTATCCGGCGCGGCCGGGTCGACGTGGCGCACCAGCGTGTGGTCTCTGTCGGGCCCGAGACGGCACGTGACCCGGGCGCGCCCGTCGTGAATCTTGGCGCCGCCGCGATTCTGCCCGCGCTGGTCAACGCGCACACCCACCTGGAGTTGTCGGGACTCCGCGGAAGCGTCCCGCCCGCCAACTCGACGCCAGCCTGGGTGGACAGGCTCCTGGCCCGTCGTGGCGACACCGGCGCACCGGACCCGGGCGCGATGCGGCAGGCGGTCGCCGAGAGTCGAGCGTTCGGGACCGGGTTGCTTGGCGACATCAGTAACACGCTGGCCAGTGTGGCCATCTTGGAGTCGGCCGGCGTCGACGCCCGCGTCTTCCGCGAGGTGCTGGCGTTTCCGGACGACGGGGCTGAGGCCGTCGTCAGCGCGGCGGTCGAACAGATCAGGTCCTGCGTCGGGTTGAGGTCGGTGCGCCTGGGGTTGGCCGCCCACGCGCCGTACTCCGTTGGTCCGGTCGCCTTCGCCGCGTTGGACCGCGTGATCCGATGCGGACCGGCGGCGCCGCGCTGCATCCATCTGGCGGAGTCTCCAGAAGAGCTCCAATTTCTTCGCCGCGGCGTGGGCCCCTGGCGCGACCTCCTGGAACGAATCGGTCGGTGGAATCCCGGCTGGGCGCCACCCGGGTGTGGGCCGGTCGAGTATCTGGATCGGATGGGCTGGCTGGGCCCGGGGCTCGTGGCGGTGCACGGCGTGCAGTTGACCGATTCCGAACTGGCCCGTTTGGCTGACTGTGGGGTGACCCTGGTGACGTGCCCCCGGAGCAACCGCTGGACCGGCGTGGGCGATCCACCGATCGACCGATTCATCCGTTCGGGAGTCCGCCTCGCCGTCGGCACCGACAGTCTCGCCAGTGCGCCGGACCTCAACCTGTTCGCGGAGCTCGAATCGATGCGGCGCTGCGCCCCAACGGTCCCGGCGCGCCGGCTGCTCGAGTGCGCGACGTCAGCCGGAGCCGACGCGCTCGGGTTTGGCGAGGCGCTCGGTCGGATCGCACCGGGACGACGAGCCGCGCTGATCAGCGTGCGACTTCCGGCTGATGTGAGCGATGTGGAAGAATACCTAGTGAGCGGCATCGCAGCCGACCAGATCACTTGGCTCGACGAGTCGGCTACTGCGACGCCTGGCCACTGACGTCCCCGGCTCGAAGGATCCTGAGCGGGTTCCAATCCTTATGTTGCGTCGCCTCTCCCTCTACGCGTCCTTCGTGCGGTTCGGACACTCGGTGTTCGCGTTGCCGTTCGCGCTCGTCGGGGCGTTGCTGGCGGCTCGCCAGACGCCGCTGACCCTGGCTCGCGTCGGCTGGATCATCGCGGCCATGGTGACGGCCCGGACGGCGGCGATGGGGTTCAATCGACTGGTTGACGCGCGATTCGACGCGCTGAATCCACGCACGGCGAATCGCGAATTGCCCCGGGGCGCGCTCTCGACACGCGACGCGGTGGCGCTGGTGGTGGTCGCGTCGTTGGGCTTCGTCCTGGTGACGACCCAGCTTGGGCGGCTCTGTTTGTGGCTGTCTCCGGTCGCCCTCGGTATCGTGTTCTGGTACTCGCTGGCGAAACGGTTTACCACCTACACCCAGTTGTTTCTCGGTCTGGCCCTGGCCGTGGCGCCGGTCGGCGGCTGGCTGGCGGCGGGTGGCGAGGGTGGGGTCGAGCCCTGGCTGCTGGCGCTGGCGACCGGGACCTGGGTCGCCGGGTTCGACATTTTCTACGCCTGTCAGGACCTGGAGTTCGACCGGAGCCAGGGGCTCAACTCGATTCCCGCGCGGTTTGGGGTCCGCCGCTCGTTGTCGATCGCGCGGTGGCTCCACCTCGCGACCGTGGCCGCGCTCGCGAGTGTCGCCCTCGTCACCCCGCTCGGCGGCTGGTATCTGGCCGGTGTGGCCGGTGTCGCGCTCCTGCTGACCTACGAGCAATCGCTGGTCCGGGTCGACGACCTGTCGCGAGTGAAGCAGGCGTTCGATCTGAACGGATATGTGGGGTTCTTCTATCTAGCGGCCACCGCCGCCGCGATCTATGTCGGCTAACGGGTCGGGGGCGGGGCTGGCCGGCGCGTCGGGTGGCGTGGTGCGCCGGGTCGCGGTCGGGGTTACCGGTGCCAGCGGAGCCTTGTATGCGGTGCGGACCGTGGCCGCGCTCTTGTCGGCCGGGGTGGAGGTCGAACTCGTGGTGTCCGAGTTTGGGCGGCGGTTGTTGCGCGACGAGTTGGGGGAGACCGCCGCCGTGGACGCGCTCCCGGACTATCTCCTGAACCGATACGGGGAGGGAGTACGGGCCGGCACCTTGACGGTGCATAGCAATCGTGACGTTGGAGCATCGATCGCCAGTGGGAGCTACATGTGCGAGTCGATGGCCATCGTGCCGTGTTCGATGAAGACCCTGGCGGGGGTGGCCCACGGTCTGTCGCGCACCCTCATCGAGCGTGCCGCCGACGTCATGTTGAAAGAACGACGGCCGCTCGTGGTCGTGCCGCGAGAGACCCCGATGAGCCTCCCGCAGCTCCGAAACATGGTGGCTTGCGCGGAGGCGGGAGCGATGGTGCTGCCGGCGATGCCCGCGTTCTATCAGGGGCCTCGTACGCTCGACGACCTGGCCGACTTCATGGCGGGCAAGATCGTGAGCGCGCTCGGCTTCTCTCACCAGCTGTATCCCCCGTGGACCGGATGACGGCCGACGGCGTATCGACGCCCGATCGGCCCGGGCTTTCACTCGACAAAGACCCGAGCCGGATCGCGGGCATGTTCGACGCGATCGCGCCTCGCTACGATCGGCTCAATCATCTCCTGAGCCTTGGGCTGGATCGGCGATGGCGGCGCCAGGCCGTCGACGCGCTTGACCTCCCGCCGACGGCGCGGGTGCTGGATGTCTGCACCGGTACTGGGGACCTGGCGATGACCGCGTCGCGGCACCGCTCTCGGCCGCGGGCGGTTCTTGGCGTCGACTTCGCGGCGGAGATGCTCGCCTTGGGGCGCGGCAAACTCAAAGCCGCCGGGTTGCGGACCGTCCAGCTGGCGCAGGGAGACGCCTGCCGCCTGCCGTGTCCGACCGCGTCCGTTGACGCGGTCACCGTGGGATTCGGCATTCGTAACGTCGCCGACAGCGCGACCGCGGTGGCCGAGATTTTTCGGGTCTTGAAACCGGGTGGCCGCCTGGCGATTCTCGAGTTTGGCGAACCCACGCTTCCACTGTTGCGGTCACTCTATTTGTGGTATTTCCGGCGCGTGTTACCCCGTGTCGGCCGAATGTTGTCCAAGCACACGGAGGCCTACGCCTATCTTCCGGCGTCGGTCAGTGCGTTTCTCACACCCGCTGCGTTCGCGTTGCTGTTGCGTACCACTGGATTTTCTGAGGTGACTGTCGACCGATTGACCTTTGGCGTCGTCTATCTCTATGTCGGCCGGAAACCGACGCCGTCGTCGGACCGGGCCCCCGGTGGGGACCGGCCCACCCGCTGATATACTGTCGGACAGTCACGCCGCAGCCTCTCATGTACTTCGATCTCGAAGAACGCTTCTTCGATACACCGACCGTCGAGTCGGCCATGTCATGGCGCGAACGGGGGCTGTTGTCCCTGTTTGTCCATGTTGCGATCGTGCTCCTGTACCTGTTCGGGCCGTTGCTGCCGTTCGTGCGAGACGCCGCCGAGCGCCGAGCGGAGCGGCTCGCGGCGATGACGCCGGCAGAGCAGGTCGTCAGGCGCGAGCCGGTCGACGAACCCCAGTTCATCTTCGTCGCGCCGTTCGTCGACACACCGGCGGCCGAGCCTCCGCCGCAGGCCTCTTTGTCGGACCTGGACCGGGCCGCGCAGTCGCCAACACAAGCTGAGGCCCCGCTCAACAACCTGCCGAACGCCGACGGGAACACCTTCGAGTTTGTCCAAGCCGAGGAGCGCTCGGACGGCCTGGATCCGGAGACCAGCGACGGGACCGATCCCGACGCGACCGAGGGTGACACGGTGGAGCCGGTCGAGGGGGTCGAGGACGGCGCGGTCGACCCTCCCGACGAGGAGACGCTCGAGACGTCCCCCGGCGATGGCGGTGCGGTCGCCAACCCGCTGCTGGCCGACGCCGGTGACGCGCTCTCGCCCCCGAAGCCGACGCCAACCCCGGGGGCCCTGCTACGCCAGGCCGAACGCCGTCTCGACTCCGTGTCGCGTGGCCAGTCGTTCCAGAACCTCGCGGGTCGCACCGATCAGTACGGACCGGACATCCAGTTCGACTCGAAAGGGGTGGACTTCGGCTCCTGGATCAGGCGCTTTCGGGCCCAGATCTACCGCAACTGGACCCTCCCGTACGCGGCCATGTCCATGCACGGTCATGTGGTGTTGACCTTCACGATCAACCGGGAGGGGAGGCTCTTGGACCTCACGGTCCGCCGGCCTTCCGCCGTGGACGCCTTCACCAATTCGGCGTTCAACGCGATGAGCGTGTCGAATCCGACACATCCGCTTCCGCCCGAGTATCCGGAGGAGTCCGTCGTCTTCACGGTCACCTTCTATTTCAACGAGATCCCTCCAAACCGGCTCCCAAATAGCCGGTAGTGCCCACGTTGGGTGAGGGTCCGCGCATGACTCCGTGGCCATGGCCGAGCGTCCGTCAGCAGGCCGGATTGGTGCTGCTGTTGACGATCGTCCTGGTCACCGCCTTGTGCGGGTAGTGTCCGCCGCAATGACTCAAGCCCACCTGCGGTCGGCCGACGGGCGTCCGATACTGCTGGCGATAGTGGGGCCGACCGCCACCGGGAAGAGCACGCTGGCCCTGACGCTGGCCGAAGCCCTTGGTGGCGAGATCGTCAGTTGCGACTCGACGGCCGTCTATCGCGGGTTCGACATCGGGACGGACAAGGTGCCGGTGTCCGAGCGGCGAGGCGTCCCGCACCACCTGATCGACGTGGTCGACCCGACGGACGTCTATACTGCGGCGCGCTACAGCCGGGAGGCCGCGAAGGCGGTGCGAGCCGTCACGGCCCGGGACCGGCTGCCTGTCCTGGTGGGGGGCACCGGGTTGTACTATCGCGCGCTGACCCGGGGTCTGTTTCCCGGGCCTGAGGGCGACCCGTTGCTCCGAGCCAGATTGAGTCGGGTGGCACGCCGTCGCGGGGTCGAGTCGCTGCATCGGTGGTTGGCCCGCCACGATGCCGACTCAGCCGGTCGGATCCAGCCGCGGGATGAGAAGCGGTTGGTACGCGCCCTCGAAGTGTGGCTGCTGACCGGCCGGACGTTGACCGACCATTTTGCCGACACGCGGTCCCTGATCGCCGACTACCTGGTCATCACCGTCGCTCTCAGATTGACCGTTGACGCGCTCGAGACACGGATCGCTCGACGGGTGGACCAGCAGTTCGCGGCCGGGCTGTTGGACGAGATTACGACCCTCTGGGCGAGGGGCATCCCGCCGGATGCCGGACCGTTCCTGGGGCTGGTCTACCGCCAGGCGGTGGAGCACTTGCGGGGGCTTCGAGACGAGCAGGAGACTCGGGAGCTGATCGTCCGTGAGAACCGGCGGTACGCGCGTCGCCAGTTGATCTGGTTTCGCAAAGAACCTAACCTACAATGGATTGAGGCGCCGGGCGACGAGGACGAGACGTATGCCACCACGTTGCGCCTGCTTGAGGTTGCTCGCGCCGCCCCCGTGTCCTCAGACCGGTGACTGGCCCACGGTGGTGCGCCCGCTGGACCCTTCCGCACCGTGACAATCCGAGCTGAACTGGAAGCGCGCGAACTGGAGCACCTTGCTCCCTACGCGGCCAGGAGCCGCGAATCCAAGGGCCGACTGCGGCCGGAGACCGAAGACCCCATCCGACCGGTGTTTCAGCGCGACCGTGACCGGGTGGTCCATTGCAAGGCGTTCCGGCGGCTCAAGCACAAGACCCAGGTCTTCTTCGCCCCGACCGGCGATCACTACCGCACGCGGCTGACGCATACCCTCGAGGTGTCACAGATCGCGCGCACCGTCGCCAAGGTGCTGCGTTTGAACGAGGATCTGACCGAAGCCATCGCCTTGGGCCACGATCTCGGCCACACACCGTTCGGTCACGCCGGCGAACAGGTGCTTCGCGACCTGATGCCCGGCGGGTTCAACCACTATGAGCAAAGCCTCCGGATCGTCGACGTGCTCGAGCAGGAGCGGCTCGGGCTCAATCTGACCTGGGAGGTGCGTGACGGAATCTCGAAGCACTCCAAAGGCAAGGATGGCGCCCCCGTCGGTGGGGAACCGTCGAAACGCGCGTCCACCCTCGAGGGGCAGGTGGCCCGGGTCGCCGACATGATTGCGTATGTCAACCACGACATTGACGATGCTGTTCGAGCCGGCGTCCTGGCGGCGTCAGATCTCCCGACCGCGGCGATCGACGTACTGGGACGGTCGTCGTCATCACGGATCGGCGTGTTGGTGTCAGACGTGGTGCATCAGACCCTGGCCACGGCGCCGCACGTGGAGTTGCGCATGAGCGACGAGGTCTTGGCCGCGTTGCTGGGACTACGGACGTTTCTGTTTGAGGCGGTCTACGAGAATCACGTGGCTACCGCGGAGTTTCGGAAGGCGTCCGGGATCCTCGGCGGACTCTGGGAGCGCATCCGCCAGGAACCTGCGACGTTTCTTGACGGTCGCACGATCGACGAAGAGGGCATCGATGCGGCCGCCCGTGACTTCATCGCCGGGATGACCGACCGATTCGCGGTGGGGCTGTATGAGCAGTTGTTCATCCCGAGGCCATGGGTCAGCGCCTCTCGTCGAGAGTAGACGTGGCTTTAAATGTCATATTGTTTCAAAAAAATGTCACTTATTATGAAATAACACGGACATGTAAATAGCAGTAAATAAACAACTTATTGAGAGTTGTTGAAGTTGGCATCGCAGTTGCTCTATGGGTGGGTGTGAACACGATACGGCCCCACGCACTTAGCCACT
>JAPYUM010000003.1:63876-95635 GCA_029940535.1 Vicinamibacterales bacterium | reverse complement strand
GACCCGAACTGATCGTGACCAACGGGGAAGTATCGGCCAGCGCTGGTGCGATCGAGGTCGAATACCAAATCAACGATGGTCCGGCCGCAGAAGGCGGATCGACGTTCAAGGTCAGCATGGGCGGCGGCGGCACCACCACCGGCATGTTTGAAGATGCGCTGCAGCCCGGCCAGTACTCGTGGCGGGCTCGCGCCTCCAACGGCCCGGTCACGAGCGACTGGTCGGCCACCGCTATGTTCAATGTGGTCACCGGAGGCCCCGGAACGCGGGCTCCGGATCCGCCGCCTGGGCAGATGCTGCCACTCCCGGACCAGGAGCCGTTGATCAGAGCCCTCGCGGCCTCGCACGCGGTCGAGCTCGGGGACTCGTGCGTCGAGGAGGGCGGCAGCTGGGCATGGATGGATGAAGCGATCCGGCAGCTGCGGGAGACCGACACCCGCTGGGGCTACAACTGCAAGCGCGGACACTGCAACGAGATCTCGATCGACATCGCGAACTACCACTGGGGCGCCGGCCCATCTGACGGCAGCCAGGAGGTCTACATCATCGACATCATCAGCGCGGTCTGCCCCGACGGCAACCAGGGACCGTCCTGGCAGGACCAGACCGACCAGACCCACGAAGAGGGCGCGATCGGGGTCTGGATCTTCCCCCGTGAGTAGCCTAGAGCGCCGGCGGACGGCTCGTCGTCCGCCGGCGTTCGCATCGGCGCCCGTCTCCGTTCCCACACACCCAGCGAGTCACCGTGCCTCACACCCTGCTTCAGCGTCGTCTCCTTCTCGGTGCCACCTGTCTTGCACTGCTGCCGCTGCCGGCGGCGGGTCAGACGCTGAAGGCGGGCGCCCCAATCCTGACCAGCCCGGCCAATGGCGGCACCCTCACGGACCGCAACCCGACATTGTCGCTGCAGAACGCCCAGGGCACCTATGTCGACGCCGTCTTGATCCACCGCTTCGAGGTGTATGACGCAGCCCGTCAGACTCTGATGCAGGCGGGCACCGTCATCCAGGGCGACGGCCAGACCCAGTTCATGGTCACCGCGTCACTCGACTTCGCCACGACCTACTGGTGGCGGGCTCGAGCCGAGCTCGAGGGCGAGGCGGGACCTTGGTCGGCCACCTTCAGTTTCGTCACACCGGACGCTCCCGCACCGCCGGCGCCGCCCAGCGCCCCGCTGTCGTTCACCGACGTGTCGACCAGCTCCGGGATCGCACCGTCGGTGCTGGGCGGTCACGGTGTGATGTTCGCCGACACCGCGGGCAACGGCAGCCCCGACCTCTACATCACGATGAACTTCGACGTCCCGCAGCCGGAGCTGTTCTTCGTGAACAACGGCACCGGCACCTTCACCGAGATGGCTGCGGCCCGAGGCGTCGATGATTTCGACGTCGGCTCCCACGGAGCGGCGTTCGCCGACCTGGACAACGACGGCGACTACGACCTACCCAACGGCGCCACCGGAGAGTTCGGCGCGCCGAACAACATCTTCCGCAACAACGGCCAGGGGTTCTTCAGCGATGCCACCCCGGCCAGCATGGCGGCGCGGGCCGAGGGTACCCGCGGCCTGGTGACCTTCGACATGGACCGGGACGGCGACCTCGACATCTTCTCCGTCTCCGGCTTCCTGGGCGACGATGATCCTGGCGGCGAGCGCAACGAGCTGTATCGCAACGACGGCAACTTCCAGTTCACCGCGATCACGTCCGGCGCGGCGCACGACGCCCGGGCCGGCCAGGGGGTCACCGACACCGACTACGACGGCGACGGCGACATCGACCTGATCGCCGGCAACGGGACCGGCAGGCTCGTAGTGCTGCGCAACGACATCGGTACCTTCACCCAGGTGACCGCCGCAGGTCTCGGCATCGACCGGGATGCGGCGAGCGGTATCACGATGGCCGACATCGACACCGACGGCGACCAGGACATGCTGCTGGTCAACGAAGACGCAGGCGGCGAGCAGATCGGGCACCTGTTCCGGAACAACGGCGGCACGTTCACGCGGATCCAGGACTTCACCGGAATCGCAGGGTTCATGGGCGGCTTCGCCGACCTGGACAACGACCAGGACCTCGACCTGGTGTTCGCGGGCGACAACGTCTGCTACCTGAACGACGGCGCCGGCAACTTCAGCCAGGGACCGGCGATACCCACCGCCGGCATCGACGACCCGCGGGCGGTCGCCTTCGCCGACATCGACGGCGACGGTGACCTCGACTTCGCGATCGGCGCCAAGCGGAGCAGCAACTGGCTGGTGCGTAACAACGTCAGCGGGTCGAACTGGCTGAAGGTGATCCTGGTCTCGCCCCAGGGCCAGTTGGGCGCCTTCGGCGCCAAGGTCGCCATCTATCCGGACGGGATGGTCGGTGCGAGCATGATCGGGATGCGAGAGGCCCGCAGCAACAACGGTTACATCGCCCAGGACGACCCCACCCTGCACTTCGGGCTCGGGTCCATCACCGCAGTCACCATCATTGTCACTTTCCTCGACGGCAGCGTTCGCACCGTGACCGGGGTCACCGCCAACCAGACCGTCACCGTACAGTAGGTCGCCAGCGGTGGTCCGCCTGACACCGCGAGGTCCAGGCGTCTCGCGCACCACCGACACGGGACACTGACCCAGGCGCGGCACCGCCGGTTTCCGAACCGCTCTCCCGCGTCCGTAATTCGACCCCCCTCCGTAGTCACGTGGACGGGATATGCAGTAGAGTCTGTCGGCGTGGCTGACACCTTCTACCGCTGGTTCTCCGAGCGGCGACTCACGTCGTTCGGGAGCGCCAGACGGGGTCGCATCGAACGATCACGACTTGCACTCCTCCAGAGCGCGTCCACGCCGCCAGGGGACATGCTGGAAATCGGTCCGGGGACCGGCTCGCTCGCGGCCGGCGCGGTAGCGGCAGGCTGGCGGTATCGCGCCCTCGAGGCGAGCGAGACGCTCGTTGATGCCTTGCGGTCAAAGGGGCTCGACGTCACCAAGGCCTGGGCCCCGCCGTTCGTGGCCGACGACGCGAGTTGCGACGTCGTCTATGCAGATCAGGTACTGGAGCACATGTCCGGTATCGATGCCGCTCGCGAGTTCGTGTCTGAGTCACTCCGCGCGTTACGCCCGGGCGGTGTCTGTTTCATCGTCGTGCCCGACTATCTCAAGGAACGCACGTTCTTCTGGGACGTCGACTACACACATAATTTCGTAACCACGGAACGGCGCGTCCGGCAGCTCCTGTACGACGGCGGGTTCGAGGTGGAGCGCGTCGTACGCAGTATCGGTGTCGCCACCGGGCTCTCACGCGATCTCCTGGCCACCGGTGCCCTGCTCGTGAACGTGCCTGGCCTCAACGCCCTGAGCCGCTACACGCGCACCGAAGACCTGCTGTTCCGCATACGCAAGAACCTGTTCGAGACGCTTACTTTCGTGGCGCGCAAGCCAGCCTCGTGAGCACACCCCTGTGGCGATCGGTCTGGGTGCGCGGAGCGATCAGCGCCGCCATTCTGGCGTATCTCATCTCCGGTATCGACGTGTCCGCCGCCTGGGCGGCCATCGTGCAGGTCGACATGCTCCTGCTCCTGGCGGTGCTGGGTCTTGTGGGTGTCGATCGGAGCGTGATGATCGGCCGATGGCTGCTGGTGCTGCGCGGCAGCGGGCAGCGGGTGGCGGTCAAGTCGGTGGCCTGGATCTTTCTCGTCAGTTCGTTCATCGGCACCGCGCTCCCTGCTACCATCGGCAGCGACGCAGCGAGGGCGTACACCTTGTCGCGTCGGACTGACGATACCAGCGAGGCGATCGCATCGGTCGCCGTCGATCGGTTGTTTGGCGTTCTTTCGCTGGCAGTGCTTGCTGCAACTGGCGCCTTACTCTGGGGCTCGGCCCGCGACGCGCTGCCGATCGGTGTGGTCTGGACCGCGGCCGGTCTCGTCGTCGCCGGCGGTGCCAGCGTGTTCTGGGCAGACAGACTGCTTCGCCGACTGTTGCCCACGTCTTGGCATGACAAGCGGGCCGGAGTGGCGCTTGTCGGGTTGGCGGACGCGCTGTCTCGCTACCGGGGGCGCCGAGCGACCCTCGCCGGCGTCTTCGTGCTCTCCCTGATCGTCCAGCTCCTTCGAGTGGTGCAGGCGTATCTGCTTGGTCTCGGCCTGGGGATCGACGTCACACTCGGCTACTATCTGGTGGTCATGCCGGTCGGTCTGTTGATGCTGCTGTTGCCGGTGTCGGTGGCCGGTGTCGGGGCGCCGCAGGGTGTGATCATGTGGCTACTCCGCCCGCTGGGCGTGCCTGATGAGCTCTCGCTCCCGCTCACAACGCTGATCATACTCACCGGCCTCGCCGGCAACCTCCCGGGAGCGTGGCTTTACGCCCGGTCGGAACGCTAGTAAATTAGGGGCTTAATGGCACAGGTCTACGCCGCCAAGTATCTCGCCCGCGCCGCCGCCAGCGCACCTCGTGATCTGGCCAACGCGGCCATCGCGAAGTTCAAGGCGATCCACCCCACGGTCCTCATCTATCACTGCACCTTCGTCTGCGACGCGCGCTGCGAGATGTGCAGCAACTGGAAGCGAGGAGACCGCAAGTCGGACATGTCGCTCGACGAGATCGAGCGCGCGTTCAGCTCGCCGTTCTGGCACCACATCGAAAACGCCAATGTCTCGGGCGGCGAGCCGACCACCCGCAACGACCTCGTCGACATTTGCCGCATCATGCTCGACAAGCTGCCGCGGCTGCGCAAGTTCGGGCTGAACACCACCGGCATGACCCCACATCGGGCCATCCCGATGTTGACCGACATCGTCAAGTTGTGCGCCGAGCGCGACATCATTTTCAGCTTCCGGGTGTCGATTGACGGCGTTGGGCAGATGCACAATGACGTGCGGCAGGTCCCGCACGGCTTCGACAAGGCGAACCAGACCATCCGCGCCATGCAGGCGTTGCAAAAGGACTATCCGTTCAACTTTGGTATCTCGACGACCATCTTTTCGCAGAACCTCGACGACGCGGACAACATCCTCGAATGGGCACGAGGCGAGAATCTGGACATCGTGTTCAACATGGTCCGCTTCACGGAGCCGATGCTCGGCAACAGCGAGCTCGCCGAGACCTGCAAGCCGGTCGGTGAAGAAGAAGAACAGATGCGGCAGTTCTTCCTGGACCGGGTCCGCATCGACCCGCTGCTCGACGGCCAGAACTACATCTACATGCACTACGCCGACATGATCGCCAACGGCTACCACCGACTGGCGCCCTGCCCGTTTCAGACGCAGGGGATCATGCTGAACCCGGACGGCGGGATGTTCTTCTGCGAGAACAGCGAGGTGGTCGGCAACGTACGGGACACGGACCCCGGCGAGATCTACTTCAGCCCCGAAAGCCAGGCGCACCGCGATCACATAAAGAATGATGAGTGCCCGACCTGTCTCAGCCCCTGCCAGATGAACGTCGCGGCGATCAAACAGGTCGTGCCCTACGCGAAGTTTCTCGCCCGCGCGTCACGCGAAAAACGCAGATACCAGCGGGTCACCGCCACAGCACAATCGGCGTAGGTTGCCTCCTGAGGAAACGTCGAACCAAGCGCGTTTGGTTCGATCCCACCCCTCTCGTTATGGCGCATGGCCTTAGCCTGCGCCACAGAACCATTGTTGACCGTTCTTGCCGAGTCTTCACGCCCGGCGTGTGGACGCCAGCCAACCACCCGCCGATGTTGTTCAGCCACGAACGCGGCTGTGGTGGTATCCTTCGACGCATCGAGACGGATGCTGGCGCTGATCCCCGAGCGCGACGAACCGCCAGGGGTTACCGGCGCACCAACGAGGAAGGCCTGCGATGTTTCTCCTGGTGATGAGCTTGCTGCTCCCGCAGCCCTCCCTGGACTTCGATTACTACAAGACGAACGTCGAGCCGATCTTCGTGGCGAAGAAGGCTGGCTTCACGCGATGCGTCGTCTGCCACTCCGAGGGCCGCGTCGGGTTCCTCGAGGAGTTGCCCGGAGGCGCCGATTCCTGGAACGACGAGCAGTCTCGACTGAACTTCGAGGCGGTCTCGCGGTTGGTGACCCCGGGCGATCCGGGCACCAGCCGGCTCCTGATGCACCCCCTGGAGCCGGAAGCCGGAGGCGACGAATTCCACAACGGCGGGCGACAGTTCGCATCGCAGGACGATCCCTGGTTCAAGACGCTGGAGGCCTGGGTGCTCGGAGAAACGGGCCAGTAGGACGAGCCAAGATAGGAGCGTGAATGATGGCTATGACACAGAAAATCGCCTCGACCGTGTCGACGTTGGCCCTGCTGGCGCTTCCCGCGGTGGCGGCCGCCCAAGGCACCGTACGTATTGTCCAAACCAACAGCGCCGGGGACAACGTACACATCATCGACCCGGTGACCAACACCGTCGTCGGTGAGGTCACCGGTATCGAGCGCGCGCACGGCGCCGCCCCGTCGCCCGACGGTCGCACCATCTATGTCGCCAACGAGTCATCCAATACCGTGGATGTCGTGGACGTGGCGTCGTTGAAGGTCACCAAGAAGATCGCGTTGGTGGGACGACCAAACAACATCGACATCACACCGGACGGCCGCAAGGTCTATGTGGCGATCGCCCAGTCCCCCGGCGCGCTGCAGGTCATCGACGCGCGGACAAACGAGATCTCGGCGACGATCTCGGTCCACGGCGGTGTCCACAACACCTACGTCACGCCGGACGGTAAATATGCCGTCGCGGGCATGATCGGGGCGCGCAACATCACCGTCGTGGATACGGCGACCGACATGCCGGTCTGGAGCACCTATTTCGACCTCGGCATCCGCCCAATGACGTTCGACACAAACGCGGATGGTTCGACCCGGCACATCTACGCGCAGCTCTCCAATTACAACGGCTTCGGCGTGGTCGACTTCGAGACGCGTCGCGAAATTCGGCGGATCGAGTATCCGTCGGTCAAGACGGACGAGCAGACACCGGGTCATGGCGGCAACACCGCGCACGGCATCGGCGTCACGCCGGACAACCGCTATCTGGTCGCCAACAGCAGCTTGAACAGTAGCGTCTATGTCTATTCGCTGCCGGATCTCGAACTGGTCGGTGGCGTCCGGGTCGGACACTCGCCGAACTGGGTCACCATGACCCCGGACAGCCGTCACGCCTACATCTCCGTCTCCGGCAACAACAGCGTCGCCGTGCTCGACATCGAGAACGTGAAGCTGGTGACGGAGATCAAGACCGGCGGCCAGGTACCGAAGCGGAACGCCACCCTGGTCGTCGGCCAGTAGTGGCCGCGGACCACCAGCCCTGATGTGCACTCGTGTCCCCAGCGTAACGACGGCCCTGGTCGCAGCCGGCGCCGTCGTCGCGCTGGTCCGTCCCTCGCTGTCAGCCCAGGACGGTCTCTATGCACCACCACAAGCCGGGCGCGGGGCGTCGCTCTATGAGGAGCGGTGCCTGTCTTGTCATGGGGAACTAACGGCATTCGTCCCCGAGGTGGCCGCGCTGCTCGGCGATCACACATTTCGAAACCGCTGGAAGGGACGCACGGTCGGTGAGTTGTTCGAACTGGTTCAGGTCGAGATGCCGCAGGACGATCCAGGGTCGCTGACTCCAGCTGAGACCGCCGACCTCGTGGCCTACATCCTCAGCGGCAACCGACTCGGCGCCGGTGACCGGGCCTTGCCGGAGACCCCCGAGCAACTCACTCAACCGCTCTTCCAGCCCTAGTTTTCCGACGAGGCGTCCGTCTGGCTAGGCGCGAGGAGGGAGCAGCCAGGCGGGCTGTGACCGACGAAGCAACACCGCCAGACGGGCGCCTGGTGGGAAAACCTCTCACTTGCGGCAGAACGCCATGAGGTGCCAGCCGAACCGTCGGACTAGGGGGCGCGGAATCGCGTTGAACGTCCCCACGAACACCCGATTGAAGGCCACCGCTTTCCACCCCTTGTGCAGCCGTGATTTCACGGGGAACCGTTCTGGCACGATCCGCACGTCGGCGAACCCCTCCAACAATCGCTGGAACTCCGGGATGGAGTATTTCTTCAGCACCGGGGCGTCCGCGTGCTCGAGGCCAACGCCCAGCACGGTCGACATCGCGTTCAGCCAGGACACCCGGTTGTACACCATGAAGATCGCCTGCCCGCCGGGCGCGAGCACGCGCCGGCATTCTTCCACCATGCGCCGCGCGTCATGTGTGTACTGCAGAACACCGTGCCCGTAGGTGACGTCGAAGCTTTCGTCCTCGAACGGCAGCGCCTCGCCGTCGCCCACCCGGAGGTCAGCCTGTCCACCCAGACCGTGGAATTCGAAGTTGGACCGGGCAAGCGCGATCGACTGTTCCGCAAGGTCGATACCGATCACATGAGCGCCGCCACGGGCAAATCGAACCAGGTCAGTGCCGATCCCACAGCCGACCTCGAGTAGCCGCTGGCCCCGATACCCGGCGAAATCAACCAGCTCCGGCAGATAGCGCAGCTTGTCGAAGCGATAGTCGTCGAGAGCATCAAAGAAACCAAGCGTCCCGACGGGCTCGTCGGTCATCTCGACGTCGTGAATCCGCTCGTTCCAGTAAGCGGCAATGGCTTCGATCATTTTCTTGGACGTGGCTTTCCCCACCCTCCGCGGCCGCGGGGCGTGCCCTACCGTGCCCCCGGGCCGCCGCTGCGGCCAGCGTACAATACAGCACGGTGACACGTGACTTGCGGGCGCTGGCCGATACCCAGTTTGATCTCCTGGTCGTCGGCGCGGGCATCTACGGCGCCACCCTGGCCTGGGATGCGGCGCAGCGCGGGCTGTCGGTTGCGCTCATTGACCGGGGCGACTTTGGTGGAGGGACCTCCGCCAACAGCCTCAAGACTGTCCACGGCGGCGTCCGGGCATTGCAAAGCGGCAATGCGTCGGAGATGCGTCTGTTCGTCCGAGAGCGGCGGGCCTTGTCCCGCATCGCCCCACATCTGGTGCACCCGTTGCCGTTCGTGGTGCCGACCTACAGCGGATTAACCCAGAACCCCGTGGTGATGCGAACCGGGTTCGGTCTCTACGATCTGGTCGCCCACGACAGAAACGACCTGCCCGACCCCTCGAAGCACCTGCCACGCAGTCGTCTGGTGTCCAGGGACGACTGTCTTGCGCTGAGTCCGCACATCGACCCGGCCGGCGTCACCGGCGGCATCGTCTGGCACGACTGTCAGATGTACAGCTCGGACCGCGTGCTGCTCTCGTTCATACAGTCGGCGGCCGAGGCCGGGGCGGTGGCGGCGAACTACGTCGAGGCGACTGGCTGGGTGCGCGAGGCCGAACGCATCATCGGCGTCCAGGTCGAAGACAGGGCTGGAGCCGCTCGGTTCGAGATACGTGGCACATTGGTTGTCAACGCGGCCGGCCCCTGGAGCCGCGTATTGATGGCCGACCTCCCTTCGACGCTCACGGCCGGACGCCCCCCCGGACTCTCGAAGGCGATGAATCTCGTCACCCGCTCGATCACGACCGACCACGCGGTGGGCGGCATGGCCGGTTCCCGATTCCTGTTCGCGGCACCGTGGCGCGGCGTGTCCATCGTCGGCACGAGCCACGACCCCTTCGACGGACCGGGCGCTTCGCCTCCCGTCGGTGAACGAGACGTTGCGACGTTCCTCCAAGAGGTCAAGACGGCATTCCCAGGCGCCGCGCTCCAGCGTTCGGATGTCCGTCTTGTGCATCGCGGCCTCCTGCCCGCCGATGACGACGCCGGGCGTGACCTGCTCAAGGAGAGTCTCGTCCATGACCATCGAGCGGACGGCGCGCCGGGGCTGATGAGCGTGCTGGGTGTGCGATATACGACGGCCAGAGCCACCGCGGAGCAGGCCACCGACCTCGCGTGCTCCATTCTCGGCCGCACGACGCCACCGTGCAGAACCGCGACCACGCCAATCGGCGGAGGCTCGATTCCGAATTGGGATGTCTTTCTGCGAGACGCCGTCGCCGAACGGACGAGCCCGGTGCAGGCGGAAGTGCGTGGTCGACTCGCACGCACCTATGGCTCGAAGCAGGCCGTGATCACCCGAACGTTGGAACAGGACCGGTCTCTGGCGGCTCCCCTGTCGGATCGGTGCGCCGTGACGAAAGGCGAGCTCGTGCACGCGACGCGGCACGAGATGGCGATCCGCCTCTCAGACGCGGTGCTTCGCCGAACCGAGGCCGGCTCCGACGGCCATCCAGGCACCGTCGCGCTGGACACGGCCGCCCAGGTGATGGGAGACGAGTTGGGGTGGACGGCAGCCGACCGAGCGCGGGAGGTCGCGGACGTAGAACGCGCGTACCGCGTCGATCCGTAACCGGCGACGACGATCGACGCCGAGGGTGGCGGCTGGTACGCTTCGCCACATGAGTCGTCCGTCCCGTCTGGCGCTGGTCCTGGCGTTCGCCGCCGTGTACCTCATTTGGGGGGTCCACCTATCTGGCCACCCGCTTTGGCGTGGCCGCGATCCCACCGTTCCTGCTGGCCGGTGTTCGGTTCATCCTTGGTGGCGCCGCGTTCACGGCTTGGGCCTGGACCCACGACGCCGAGCGTCCCACCGTTCGCGACTGGGCGACCACGGCCGGTATCGGCGCGCTGATGGCGGCCGGTGGCAACGGCCTGGTCAGCCACGCGCTCCAGACGGTCCAGTCCGGGTTGGGCGCCTTGCTCGTCGCCCTGGTGCCGCTCTGGGTCGTGTTGATCGACTGGCTCAGGCCGATGGGGCGGCGCCCGCCTCAGCGAGTCACCCTCGGGCTCCTGCTCGGGTACCTGCTCGGCGACGAAACGCTCTCGCTCTGGATGATGGGGTGCTCCACCATCGTGGTGACCGCGGTGTTGCTCGTGGTGTCCAGATCGTGACGGTCATCGGCGTCGACTCGTCACGCTGCCCACGCCACGGACAAGACTCCGTCATGGGCACCCCGTCGAGAATCGACTCGCCCCAGGCCTCCAGGCACATCCGGTTCGATGTATATTCTGTCCGGTGACTAACGTGTTCCAGAGAGTGACGCCGCCGAGGCGCATGGTGGCACTCGCCGCGACGCTGGCAACCCTGCTGACCGCCGCGGCCTGCGCCCAATCCGATGAATCCGCATTTCAGGCGGCTCGGACGCCGGATGGCAATCCTGACCTGAATGGCGTCTGGCAGGCAATCGGCTCTGCCCATTGGGACCTCGAGGGCCACACCGCGCGAATGGGCCCGATGGTCGAGCTCGGCGCGATCGGGGCGATTCCGGCCGGGATGGGTGTCGTTGACGGCGGGAAGATCCCCTACACGCCGGAGGCGTTGCAGACGCGAGACGACAACCGCCAGCACTGGGTCGAGCGCGATCCGGCCGTCAAGTGCTACATGCCGGGCATCCCTCGCGCCACCTACATGCCGTTCCCGTTCCAGATCGTCCAGACCCCGGACGCGCTGATGTTCGCCTACGAGTTCACATCGTCGACACGCGTCGTGCGCATGGACCGGCCTGGGACCGAGGCCGATCTGCCGTCGTGGATGGGATACTCGCTCGGCCGGTGGGAAGGCGAGACGCTTGTCGTCGACGTCACCAGCCAGATGCCGGATACGTGGTTCGACAGCTCGGGGAATTTCCACGGCGAAGGACTCGTGGTCGAGGAACGCTACACGCCGACCGGCCCGAACTCGCTCCTCTATGAGGTAACTCTCGAAGACCCCCAGGTTTTTACCGAGCCGTGGACGATGTCCATGCCGCTCTATCGCCGGCTGGAGCCGAACGCCAGACTCCTGGAATTCAAGTGCATCCCGTTCGCCGAAGAGGCGATGTTCGGGGAGTGGTATCGGCGAGACGAGTCGCCGGAAGAGGAACAGTGACATGACGGCACGAACCAGGAATCTGCTCGCCCTCGCGGCCTGCACGTGCGCCGCCGCGGTCCTTGTCTTTCCGGCCGCGGGTCAGGCGCCAACAACCAGTTGGGGCGCTCCGGATCTGCGAGGCACCTGGGACTTCCGGTCGATTACGCCGTTCGAACGGCCCGAGGCGTTCAAGGACCAGGAGTTTCTCAGCCCAGACGAAGTGGAGGCGTTCGAAGAAGCCGTTCGCACGTCGCGGGAGGAGCGGGCCGCCAACAGCGACTACACCGAGAACCAAGGTGACGTCGATGTCGGCTACAACTCGTTCTTCATCGACTCCGGGACGAGGATGAGCGGCACCATGCGAACCTCCATGGTCGTCGATCCCCCCGACGGCCGGCTCCCGGCCATGACCGAGAACGCGCGCGAGCGGGCCCGCCAGCGCTATGCCACCTGGGCGCGGCCGCCACGTACCCCGGCCGATCGCAATTCGGCGGTCCGATGTATCACCGGCTTCAACTCCGGTCCACCGATGGCCCCCGGCGCGTACAACAACATCATGGAGGTCTTCCAGACCGAGGACCATGTGGCGATCATGACCGAGATGGTCAACGACCATCGCATTATCCCGCTCGAAGACGGACCGTCACTTCCCGACGACATGCGTTTGTGGAAGGGCGACTCCCGTGGACACTGGGACGGCGACACCCTGGTCGTGACGACCAAGAGCTTTACCGCGGACACGGCGTTTCGAGGCACCACGGAGGACTTGGTGCTCACCGAACGGTTCACCCGCGCCTCAGAGGACGGACTGCTCTACGAGTACACGGTCGACGATCCAGCGACCTACGCCGAGAAGTGGTCCACCGCGCTGGAAATGCGCCGGACCGACGATTCGATTTTCGAATATGCCTGTCACGAGGGGAACCTCGCCATGATGTTGATGTTGCGTGGCGCCCGCCTTCAGGAAGCCGAAGGCACCGGTGAGGATCAGTGGCTGGCGACCTGGTATCAAGGGGCCGCCGCGGCGGTGCAGGACAGCGACCCGGACCCTGATGACAAGTAGCAGAGGTCGGAACATGCCAAGGACAATCGGTTTCTTCGTCGTCGCTGCGCTCCTGGCCACCACGAGCGTGGTCCAGAGCCACCATGCCTTTTCGGCCGAGTTCGACGCCAACCTGCCGATTCAGGTGCAGGGCAAAGTGACCCGGGTGCAGTGGATCAACCCCCACTCGTGGATCCACGTGATGGACGAGAGGGCGGACGGCACCACGCAGGAGTGGATGCTGGAGGCGGGCACCCCGAACACGCTCCTCCGACGGGGACTCACACGGACGATTCTGACGGTCGGTACTGAAGTGCAGGTTCGCGGGTATCAGAGCAAGGACAAGATCTGCGATCCGATCTGCCGCGGCAGCGGGCGAGATATCACCTTCCCAGACGGCACCTCGCTCTTCATGGGCTCCTCTGGAACCGGTGCCCCGCGGGACGGCGCCGACGCCTCCGAGGCCCCACGCTAGCGTCGAAGCCCACAACCTGCAGGCGGTCGAGACGCAGCCCGCCTGCACGAGATGAACCGATGAACTCACCGGCTCGCTATCTGATGCTTCTGTCCGTCCTCGCGGTTCCAACCGGGTCGCTGGCCCAGACAACGACGGCTCCATCGGCGGCGTTGCGACCGCCGTCGGGTGACCCTGATCTGCAAGGGATCTGGGACTACCGCACGATGACTCCACTGCAACGTCCACGTGACCTTGAGGGCAAGAACGTCTTCACGGCCGAAGAGGCCGCCGCCTACGAGCAAGCCCAGACAGACAGCCGAGCCGACTACGATGCCCTGCCGACCGTCCACGCCAAGTTCTGGCTCGACTACGGCACCGCGCTCACCGCTGATCGCCGCACTTCACTGATCGTCGATCCGCCGGACGGGCGAATACCCGCGCAGACCGAGGAGGCCCAGGCGCGGGCACGGGTGCGAGCCGAGAAACGCGCCCGCACCGACAGTATTCAGGATCGGAGTATCACCGAGCGGTGTGTCGTCGGCTTCAACGCCGGCCCGCCGATGAACCCCGGCGCCTACAACAACAACCTCATGCTTCTGCAGGTGCCCGGGATGGTCGTGCTCCACAACGAGATGGTGCACGAAGTGCGGGTCATTCCGATGGATGGGCGGGACCACGTGCCAGACGGGATCCGGCAGTTGCGCGGCGACTCCCGTGGTCATTGGGACGGGCAGACACTGGTGGTCGAGACCACCAACTTCACTGACCGGACCAACTACATGGGCTCTGGTGACGGGATGCGCGTCATCGAGCGGTTCACCCGCACTGACGACGCGACCCTGCTCTATGAGTACACCGTCGACGACCCGGACTCGTTCGCGCAGCCCTGGACGGCGGCCGTGCCGATGACGCGCACCGATGGCCCGATGTTCGAGTTCGCGTGTCACGAGGGGAATTACGGGCTGACCAACATCCTGTCGGCCGCTCGCGCAGAGGAACGCCGAGAGGCCTCGAGCGGAGCACACTAGGCGTGATGAGACGCCATCGCCTGGCCTCTCAGACGTAGTCGGACAGGGCTCGCTCGACGGCGGCCGGGTAGCTGCCACCGAACTTCACCGCATGGACCACGAGCGGCGCGAGCTGATGCAGGGCGACGCGCTCTCGCCACCCCTCGCCCAGGACGAACGCCTCCGCGTAGGCGGCAAACGCCTCGGCGCCGAACCCGCCAAAGAGCCGCATCATGGCGAGGTCGAACTCGCGATGACCGCCATGTGCCGCCGGATCGATCAGCCAATTGCGTCCCTCGAGGCCGACCAGACGGTTGCCGCCCCAGAGGTCGCCGTGCAGGCAGGCTGGCGGCTCCGGGTCACCGCCCAGCTCGCCCAATCGTCCGGCGACCGTGTTCAGGTCCCGTATGGCTCGATCTGACAGAGACTGGGTATCCTGGGCCAGACGCGACAGCGGCCATAGACGCTGCGTGGCATAGAACTCGGCCCAGGTCTCACAGGGATCGTTCGGCAGCCCGCGGCTCCCGGTCGGACGGCGGTCAGACCGTCCAAAGCTTGTGACGCCAGCTCGATGGAGCTCGGCCAATCCACGACCGAGCGCCGCCTCAGTGTCTGGAGCCGCGCCGGACGTCTCGATCCACTCGAGCACAAGGAACGGCGGCTCGTCCGACACGGCGACGACCTCGGGCACGCCCAGACCGGTCGCCCGTCGGAGGCACGCGAGACCGGCGGCCTCGGTGGTGAAGTGCTGCGGGGGGACCGACGCACTGGTCTTGGCGAAGACCCGCCGGCCGTCGTCAAGGTCCAGTCTGACGGCGGTTGCGACATCGCCGCCGTGGACACCACTCGTCCGCACGATGCCGGCATCCAGCGCGACCGCTATCTGCCGGAACACCTCCTGTGTCATCCAACGTCCCTTCTCCTCGGGCCGAGTCTACGGCATCGAACGTTGACGCGCTGGCCGCCGATGCCCGAACCAGACGACAATAGCCGATGGCCGGCCCCCTCTTTGATCTGCTCCCCGGCGTCGAAACGGCGAGTGACGCTGACACGCTCCTCGGGCGCTTCCTCGAGTACGTGGACGCCCAGGGACTGACTCTCTACCCCTCGCAGGAGGATGCGGTGCTCGCAGTCTTCGAGGGGCACAACGTCATTCTGAACACCCCAACCGGGTCCGGCAAGTCGCTCGCGGCTTCCGCGCTTCACTTCGCGTCGCTGGCCGCGGGAAGACGCTCGGTCTACACCTGTCCCATCAAGGCCCTGGTCAACGAGAAGTGGATGGCCCTGTGCCGCGAGCTCGGGGCCGAGCACGTGGGTCTCGCCACCGGAGACGCGACCGTGAATCGAGACGCGCCCGTCTTGTGCTGTACCGCGGAGATCCTCGCCAACATCGCGCTCCGCGACGGCGAGAACGCGAACGTGGACGACGTCGTGATGGACGAGTTTCATTGGTACGCCGACCGGGACCGGGGCGGGGCCTGGCAGGTGCCGCTGTTGACGCTGCCTCAGGCCCGCTTCCTCTTGATGTCCGCCACCCTCGGCGACGTCACGTTCTTCGAAGACGCGCTCACCCAAAGAAACCACCGGCCCACGGTCACGGTGAAGTCGTCGGATCGACCGGTGCCACTGGAATACGCCTACTCCGAGACCGCGCTGCCTGAAGCGGTCCAGGCGCTCGCTGACGCGGACAAGGTCCCCGTGTATGTCGTCCACTTCACGCAGAAAGACGCCGCCGAGAGCGCGCAGAGCTTCACCAGCCTCAAGGTGGCGAGTCGTGAGGCCAAGAATGCGGTCGGCGCGGCGATCGAGGGCGTGCGTTTCTCGAGCCCGTATGGCGCGCGAGTACGCAAGTGGCTGCGCCACGGTATCGGTATCCACCATGCTGGACTGCTGCCCAAATACCGCATGCTGGTCGAGCGACTCGCCCAGCGGGGATTGCTGAAAGTCATCTGTGGCACCGACACCCTGGGCGTCGGCATCAATGTGCCAATTCGCACAGTGCTCTTCAGTCGACTGTGTAAGTTCGATGGTGAGAAGACAGCGGTGCTCTCCGCGCGGGATTTTCACCAGATCGCCGGCAGAGCCGGCAGGAAGGGGTTCGACGACCTGGGCTTTGTCGTCGCTCAGGCGCCCGTGCACGCGATCGAGAACCTGAAGCTGCAGAACAAGGCGAAGACCGGCAAGAAGGCCGTGAAGCGCCAACCACCCCGTCACAACTTCGCCAACTGGGACCACCAGACATTCGAGCGCCTGATCGCCGCCTCCCCCGAGCGACTCGTCTCGCGCTTCAGTGTGTCGCACGGGATGCTCCTCAACGTCCTCTCTCGGCCAAGCGACGGATGCCAGGCGATGCGACAGCTCATTCGCGACAGCCACGAGCCGGTCGCCGCGAAACGGGCGCATGTGCGACGCGGATGGCAGCTCTTCCGGTCCCTCGTGACCCGAGACATCATCGAAGTCATTCCCCGGACTGACGCGGGCACGCGGGTGCGCGTCAACGTCGATCTCCAGGCAGACTTCTCGATGGACCAGACCCTCTCGCTGTACTTGCACGAGACCATCCCGCTGCTGGACCCGGACTCGGAGGACTACGCCCTGAATCTGCTGACGCTGGTCGAGAGCATCCTCGAGAATCCCGGCGCCATCCTGCGCCGCCAGCTCGACCACCTCAAGGGGCAGGCCGTCGCGGCGATGAAAGCGGAAGGGCTGGACTACGACCAACGGATGGCCGAGCTCGACAAACTGGAGTACCCCAAACCACAAGCCGATTTCGTCTACGCCACCTTCAACGCCTTCGCCGACCGACACCCCTGGGTAGGGGCAGAGAACATTCGACCGAAGTCGATCGCGCGGGAGATGTTCGAAGGGTTCCGGTCGTTCGCCGACTACGTGCAGGAATACGGCCTCGAGCGTGTCGAGGGATTGCTCTTGCGTCATCTCACCAGCGTCTACAAGGTGCTGCGACAGACCGTCCCGGATGCCATGAAATCCGACGCCGTGGTCGAGATGGAGCTCTACCTCCGGGACATGGTGCGCCAGGTGGACTCCAGCTTGCTGGAGGAGTGGGAACGGATGCGTGATCCTGGCTACCAGGCCCCAGGTTCGGCCGAGACCGAGTTGACGCCCGGCGGACGGGAGCCCGACCCGACCGTCACTCAGAATGCCCAGACCTTCACCGCGGCCATCCGAACCCAGGTCTTTACCTTCCTGCGAGCCTGGTCGTTCGGCGCCGACGAGGCTGCGCTCGAGGTGATCGACTCCAGCCGCGATGGATCCGAGACGCGGTGGACGCCCGAGCGCCTGGCCACCGCGCGCGACGCGTTCCGCGTCGAGCACCGGAATCTTCGGCTCGACCCCGAGGCCCGGAACATCCGACACACCCACGTCCATGCCTCCGACGACGGAACCACGTGGCGCATCGAACAGATGCTGATAGACCTGGAGGGACTCAACGACTGGGTCGCGGAACTCGAGGTAGGCCTCGACGCATCACGCGAAGCCGGGCAATCGGTCATGACGCTGGTGCGCCTCGAGAGCCTCGTACCGTGACCTCGGGATGCAGATCTGGCTTGACGTCCGCCGTCTGTGCGGGCACTCTCGACACGAAGAGTCTCGGTCGTGATGGGATGTCGGAGGACAAAGCACGTGCATGGACGACACATCGGTGGATGGACGACGTCGCTGCTGGCAGTGGCCAGTCTCGCCGCAGGCGCACAGGACGCGCCACCGGACATGCGACTGCTCGACGCGGCCAGCGCGGCGGACGCGGCGCGAGTGGGCGTCCTGCTGGCACAGGGTGTCGACGCGAATGTACCGCAGGCAGATGGTGCGACGGCGCTTCACTGGGCCGCTCACTTTGACGACACGTCCATGGCAACGGCGCTGATCCGTTCCGGCGCGGCCGTCGATCCGTCAAACGACTTTGGCGTCACGCCCCTCTGGTTGGCCTGTCTCAATGGCAGCGCGCACATGGTCGAGACCCTGCTGACGGCCGGAGCCAATGCGAATCACTCGCTGCCCTCTGGCGAGACGGTGCTGATGACCGCGGCGCGGTCCGGGTCAGCCGAAGCGGTTGGCCTGCTGGCGGCCCGCGGAGCGAACCTCGACGCTCAGGAGCAATCGCGGGGGCAGACGGCGCTGATGTGGGCCGTGGCGCAGCAACACCCGGACGTCGTGGCGACGCTGGTCGACCTCGGGGCAGACGTTCACGCACGATCGAATCCGTTGCCGAGGCGAATCCACACTCGGACCGCGGGCTTCAACCCGGCCGGGGTGATCGACATCGTGCAGGGCGGATATACACCGATGCTGTTCGCCGCCCGACAGGGCGATCTGGACGCGGCAACATACCTGGTGGCGGCTGGTGGCGACGTGAATGACACGGCGCCATCGGGCACCAGCGCGCTGGTCGTGGCGGCCCATGGTGGCCACACGGCGCTCGCGACCTACCTGCTCGAGCACGGCGCGGACCCAGACGCGGCCGAGGCCGGCTACAGCGCGTTGCACGCCGCCACCCTCCGCGGCGACGAAGCCCTGGTGACCGCGCTCTTGGCCGGGGGCGCACGCCCGAACGCACTCGTGGTGACCGGCAGTCCGGGACGGCGTAACAGTCCCGACTACGTGCTGGAACACGATGTCGTCGGCGCGACTGCGTTCTGGCTGGCCGCGCAGTTCTCGGAGCCCCGGATCATGCGTGTGCTCGCCGACCGGGGCGCGAACCAGCGGGTCGTCATGCCGGGCGGCACGACATCGCTGATGGCGGCCACCAGCGCCCGCCGACGAACGGAACCGGGACTGACGCCGAACCGGGTCGAGAACGAACGCCTCGTACTGGAGTCGGTCCGGGTAGCAGTCGAGGTCGGCGTGGACGTCAACGCCGTGGACGACGCCGGCAACACCGCCCTGCATACCGCCGCATCGAGACGACTCGACACGGTGGTCCAATTCCTGGCGGACAGCGGGGCAAACCTGAACGCGTACAACGAGGAAGGTCAGACACCCTTGACGATGGCGGCCGGCCGGGGAGACGCTGAGGACAACGCCACCGTAGAGTTGCTACGCCGTCTCGGCGCGGACGGGGGCTGAGGGTCAAACCCCCGTCAAAGGTTCGACGCTGAGTGTACCGTCACTCTTCCCGAGTCGCTCGACCGGCACCCCCAACTTCTCGGTGAGGGTGACGAGCAGGTTGGGCATCAACGGATCGCCCTCGTACTTGAGGTGACGGCCGCCCTCGAGTTGCCCCCCGCAGCCACCCAGCAACAGGACCGGCAGGTTGAGCGGGCTGTGGGCATTGCTGTCGGACATACCGCACCCGTAGAGGATCATCATGCTGTCGAGCAGCGACCCGTCGCCGTCAGGCGTCGCTCGGAGCTTGGCCAGGTAGTCGGCGAACAACGCGGCGTGATACGCGTTGATCTTGGCCATCATCGCGATGCGCTCTGGATCGTACTCGTGGTGCGAGAGCGGATGATGCGCGTCCGGGATCCCGATCTCGGTGTACGTCCGCGAGCTCACCTCACGCCCCAGCATGAAGGTGCTCACACGCGTCAGGTCCGTCTGATGGGCGAGCAACTGCAGGTCGAACATCAGCTCCACGTGCTCGGCGAATGTGGCCGGAATGCCTTCAGGCTGCTCCAGTTCCGGCACGTCGAAGCTCGGCTGCTGCTCCGCTCGTTGAATCCGTCGCTCGATGTCCCGCACCCCGTCGAGATACTCATCGATTTTCAGGCTGTCCGCACCCCCGACCTCGCGTCTGAGGTCGGAGACCTTCTCAGTCACAGAGTCGAGGATCGACCGGTCGCGCTGCATGCGGGCCAGGCGTATCGCCGGATCAGTGCTCCCACTGTCGCCAAACATCTGCTCGAAGACGACGCGGGGGTTGTTCTCCATTGGCAGCGGCGTCGTCTGACTCCGCCAGCAAATCGTGTTGGTATAGACACAGCTGTGCCCACCGCTGCATTGACCGGCGTTGGCCCGGCTGTCGATGGCGAGCTGCAGTGAGGCCAGTTCGGTCTCCTGGCCGTACTCCTTGGCCAGGATTTGATCCATCGAAATGTCAGCCACGGGAGCCGTCTCGCCCGCCACCCCGGCCGCGCCGGTCAGAAAGGTCGTCGACGCCCCGGCATGGGCCGGTGTCCAGTACCCCCTGAGGCCCGACACCACGGTCATCTGATCCCGGAACGGCGCCAACGGCTCCAGAATCGGCGTAAGGTCGAACCCACGTCCTTCCTGCGTCGGGGTCCAGTGCTCCATGGCGATGCCGTTGGGCACATACACCACCCCGAAACGACGCGGCGGATTGGCGGCCGTGCGTGACAGCGCCGACGCCGCAGGGACCATGGCGTCCAGCAGCGGCAACGCCACCGCTGCCCCCAAGCCGCGTAGGACCGTTCGCCGTGGCAACGACATTTTGGTGATGATCATGGTGGGGTTCGCGTCTGTAGTCAGTGACACTCAACGACCGGCCGGTGCTCGCGAGGCGGTCAGTGAGGCATCGTCGGAACGTGAGCGACGCCCTTGAAACGGTTCGCTCTTGACGATGCCCAGGATGATGGACGACCAGCGGTACTCATCGGGAGCCGAGGCTCGCAGAATCTGGCGGACGCTCGGGCGGTCATAGTAGTCGAGCCCACGCCCGACCGCGTAAGCGAGCAGCTTCTCGGTCACCGCACCCGCGAACTCCTCGCCACGACTCAGCAGGACCGCCCGCAGGCCCGCCGGGCCTTCGAATGCCACCCCGCTGGGCATCGTCCCAGACGAGTCGATCGGGAGGCCGGCCTCACTCGTGGCACGCCAGCTCCCAATCGCATCGAAGTTCTCGAGTGCGAAGCCCAGGGGATCCATCGGGGCGTGACAACTCGCACAGACCGGATTGGCGCGATGCTGTTCGAGGCGATCACGGACCGAGGCGGGTGCCCCGCCTTCACCGCGATCCGGCAATCCCGGCACGTTGGGCGGCGGCTCCGGCGGCGGCGCCCCGAGCATGCTTTCGAGTAGCCACTTGCCGCGCAGCACCGGCGACGTCCGGTTGGGGTGTGACGTCACCATCAAGAGACCGCCGTGCCCGAGCAAGCCACCTCGCGGGTCATTCTCACCCAGCGTCACACGCCGGAAACGGTCCCCGTAGACCCCGCCGATACCGTAGTGTCTGGCGAGTCGTTCGTTCACGAAGGTGTAATTCGCGCTGAGCAATTCGAAGAGGCTTCGGTCCTCGCGGATCGTGCTCCCGACGAAGAGCTCGGTTTCGCGCCGAAAGGCGTGTCGTAAGTTTTCGTCGAATTCGGGATAATCAGCCGACTCACGCTGCTGGGAGTCGAGGTTGCGCAACCGCAGCCATTGGCTGACGAAATTATCGACAAGAGCGCTGGACCTGGAATCCGAGAGGAGTCGCCGCGTCTGCTGCTCCAACACGACCGGGTCCGTCAGCCGCCCACTGATGGCGGCGTCCAGCAACTCATCGTCCGGGATACTGCTCCACAAAAAGAAGGACAGACGAGACGCCAACTCCATGGCGCTGAGACGGTACGGGGTGTCAGGCGCGATGTTGGCTGGATCACGCTCGATCCGGAAGAGAAAGTCGGGATCAACCAGCATCCGTTCGAGGGCGAACTGGATCCCGGCGTCGAAGTCACCCTCGCGCCGTCCGGACTCGTAGAAGTCCATCAGAGTCGCGACTTCCCGGTCGGTGGCCGGCCGGCGATACGCTCGTCGGGCGAGCCTGGCCAGAATGCGACCGGCGCACGCCTTCCCGTCGTCGTTCACGGCGGGTGCGCACACAAAGATCTCCCGGCGACTCGGGGTATCACCCGGTCCCTCGACGGTGTACGGACCGCCGATCGCGACCTGCTCGACCCCGGGGTTTTCGTCATACCGTTCATCGACGAAGCGGCCGTAGCCACGGTTGCGTGGCTGCAACACACCCTCGGTCTCCGACAACCGCCGCACAAACGACACCCCCACCGTTCGCAGGCCGGCTTTGGCGGGGAAGCGGACCTCCAGTCCGGCATCCCCCGTGTTCATGTAGTACTCCCAGTCTGAATCCCCCGCGATGTTGCCGGAGAAGCTCAGCGGCGCCATTTGCCCGACGGCATCGGCGTCGCCCACCGAGAACCGCGTGACGAACTCACCATCGACACGCACGTCGAGCTCTTGCGGCGTCGAAAACCCGATGATGTAGTCCGAGAAATTCCGGTGCAGGCGCACCTTGACCGTGTACTCGCCATCCACTGGAAAATAGTGGCGGACCGCAGTGCCTCCGCGCGAACCGAACGACAGCCGGTCGTCTTGCCGGTCGTCCTGTAGCAGGCCCGGGTGCACCCGATACGTGGCTACGGCCGGTCCGACCGGCGGAGTTCCCACGGCGAGCCGGCTGATTTTTCGTGCGGCCGACAGGTATCGGGACACCAGGTCTGGCGAGATCGAGAGCAGCTCCCCGTTGTTGTCGAAGCCATGCTCATAGGTGTTGTCGGCCGGCAGCAACGAGGCGACATCAACGTCGACCGCGAGAAGATCACGAACGGCCGCGTGATACTCCGCCCGATTGAGACGATGAAACGTCTCTCCGCGCCCGGGGTCCGGATTGGCCAGCGCCACCGCGTCAATCTCCGTCTCCAGCCACGAGGCCGCGGCACGATACGTCGCCTCGTCCGGCCGCGGGCTTCCGCCGGGCGGCATGGTCTGCGCACGTAGCTTGACGATGACGCGCTCCCAGGTATCCGCGTCCGCGCTCACATGGGCAAGGTCCGTGGTATCGAGCGCCAGATCCGCCGCGCGGGTCCGCTCGTTGTGACAACGCACACAGTACTGGTCCAGCACCGCGCGAGTCGAAGACGCGGTGCCGTCACCCGCCGGCGTCGACTCCTGTGCGCGAGCGATCTGCGGCCGACTGGACGCCGCCGCCATCGTCGCGACGAGGACCACAAGAACTCGGACCGTCAAACGGGGTCTCACCACCTTGCGCGCCTCCAGATCATTTGGATCGGCACATAAACCTCTTCCGTCGCTGTCACGCCAACCGCCCCTGCGGGCATAACCCTCAAGTCGGTCAACGGCCCACGAAGACCGCACTGACCGTACGCCAATGATAGTGCGGAAAGCCTCTCTTGAGTGCACTATCACGTCGGTTTCTTACACCACGCGAGTCGGCGGACCACATCGTCGACCGCCTGGCCAGAACCCTCACCAAAGGCCCGGCTCCTCGATGGCGTGGGAGCCCAATTCGAGCGCATTGTGCTCACCGCGCCAGACGGGCAGCGAACCCCGGCGGTAAAGGGTCCCTCGGCTTCACCGACTCCGAAATGAAGAATCGGCTCGGACTGGCTGGTCGTCCCGTGTTCCAGGGAGAGCTGACGGACCAACGCGCATCCCTCGAGAAGGAGCGTCACGGTGGCCTCGGCGCCCAGGTATCGGACCGCGTGCCCCGCAGCCGAAGGCGCACACTGCGGTTGTCGAGCCGGGGAAGCCCGTCGTTGCGAAAGAGGCGAACCTGGCACCCTTCGAAAACGCCCAGATCGACGTCGCCGTCGATGTCGGCGGCGGCCCCCCACCCATCGAACCCGGGCTACCCCGGTCACGTCGGACAGGGACAAGGCCCCGCCGGCTCCGGCTGCTCTGGACCCTCGACCTGGGGGGTGCTCGGGTCGGGATACTTCAGGGCACCGACCGCATTGTGGGGCGTCGCCGTGGGGTCTGACTAGCCGCGCACCGGGTCACATGCCTTGCCAAGGCCCGTCGTACCACCTGAAGACGTTTCCGGTAAGGCTGCCGATAAAGATCTCTCCGGTGTCGCTCACGTCGATCCAGTGACCTGGACTCTCCATCGCACCGAGAATCTCTCCTGTCTCCATGTCGACTCGCATGATGCGCCCGGCGAGCGTGTCGTATGTGATGTTCTCGATGTTGTCGCGGTGGGTGATGACCCACACCTGGTCATCTGGTGTGATGAAGATGTTCTGGGTGGCTCCCAGATGCGTCCACATATGTAAGAACTCACCGTCTCCGTCAAAAATTTGAATCCGGTTGTTCTCGCGATCGCTGACGTACACACGCCCCGTCGAATCCACGGCCACCGAATGCACGAGGTCGAACTCTCCCGGCGCGGTGCCAGGTGTGCCCCAGGTGCGGACGAACTGTCCGTCCGCGTCGTACTTGACGACCCGGTTGTTCCCGTAGCCATCGGCGACATAGAGCTCGTCGTTCGGACCAAACGCGATGTCGGCTGGACGATCGAACGTGTCGTCTGTGGTGCCGGCCTGCCCCTTGACGCCCAAGGTCATCAGCAGCTCGCCGTCGTTGCTGAACTTCATCACCTGATGGTCGCCGTTGTCCGTGACCCAAACGTTGTCGTGACGATCGATACGCAACCCGTGTTCGTTACCGAACAGACCGCGGCCGAACGAACGCAGGTAGTTGCCCTCGGCGTCGAACACGATGATGGGATCGGCGGTCTCGCCACGGTGAAACACGAACACCTGATTATTGGAATCCGTGGCCACCGATGACACCCGCCCGAAGTTCCATCCGTCCGGCATGGTGCTCGGCTCCTGCCCGAACCGGATGGCAACGCGGTACTTCATCAGGCTCCCCTCATGGGGATACCACCCTTCCAACCCCTGGGTGTCCACGACCTGCCCGACCGCGGTGGCTCGGTCAATATCGACGCCCGGTGCCGGCTGCATCACGTCCCCGTCGTCCGCTGCCTCAACCGGCGCCTCGGATGCGGGTACCGATGCACATGCGGTCGCGAAACACACTACACACACGAAACTCAGCAATCTTCCGTTGGGCATTGAGGGTGTCCTTTCGTCGCGGCTCTCGAATTCAGTTCGCGCCCGACAACGCGTTCAGGGCGGCCACAAAGTCGCTCCACGGCACCGGTCTCCCGTGCACCGGCGCAATCGTCTCCACCTCCAGATTCATGCGCCGCACCTGATTCGACAGGCTGCGCATCGCCGGCAACTGCGCTCGTCGGGGCGGCTCGTGGGTGTCGAACAGGTCCGCCTGAAACACGATACCCTCGGCCGGTAGGTACGCCATCAACATGCCGGTCACGTGCTGCAATGGCTGCACGTAGTACACGCGCAAGATCCGCGAATCGTCGGCGATGACGTAATTCTCCTGAATCGCCTCGTAGTTGTAGCCCTCGGCCAGTTCGGTCGGCGGCCACTTCGACACAATGTCGGGCTTGACGGTCCTCGGCTCGTAACTCAACACATCGCTGTTCAGGAACTTGAGGTTCTGCTGGTGGGTCACGATGGTCGACCCGATGTGGAGGTAGGTGCGCAGTCCTCCGATGTGGTCGAAGTGGGGGTGGGAGCTGATCAGCCACCGAATCGGCTTGTTGGGAGCGAGTCTCGCCACCGCCTCGATGACGGCCAAACTGCGTGTTTCATCGACGGGCGCCTCGAACACGGCGACAAAGTCGTCGAACTCCACCATGTAGCTGTTGGCCGGACCGCCGCCGATCAGATAGACACCGTCGGCCATTTCTTCGACCGCGACGTCCGTCGGGAACGTGGCCTGAGCCACCGAGGGTGGCACGGGAGCCGTGTCGTCACACACGTTCGGCTGTACGGTCGCGAACGTCCCGCCGTAGGCGTTGTGGCCGGTGCTCTCCCGGTAGAACTGCCAGTTGTCGTCCCATCCCTGGTGCGAGTGCCAGGCGGTAGGCCATTTCACGTTTCCAAACGTGGCTTGATTGGTCGATTCGTGCTCGATGTTGAAGTCGCCCAGCGCGGGGATGTTCACCGTCGTCTTGATCCGCTGAATCTGGTTCTGCGGGTTGATCGTCGCGTCGACCCGATACTTCCCGAGCATCGTAATCGCGACCACATACATTTTCTCTGGACTCACCACGTTGCCATCGCGACCCTTCTCGATCTGCTCCCAACGCCACAGCGCCACAGGATTGGCCCCGGGGAGACGAGCGGCTTTGAGAAACCCGTGCGGATTCATCCACATCTCCAGCTGGTACACCTCCGCCAGCTCTGGCGGGACCGCCACCGGAGGGCCGTCGCCGTCCTGGTGCCAGGCGAACTCGCCATTGACGATGTGGGTTTGCCTGGTGGCCTGCTGGGTCGGCGTCCCGCCGGTCCAGCCCATGCCGTACTTCCACGACGCGGGATTCAGACCCGGCGTCCGGTCGAACGTCTCCTTGCTCGTGCCCGCGTCCCAGTTGATGGTGCGGGTGTAGTTGGCCATCGAATCGATACGCGGCCAGTCGATGTTGACCGCGTTCTCGAATGTCTGGCCGACGGCGCCACTATAGCCGGTGCCGGAGTAGGTGATGCACGTCAGATTGGCTTCACCGATCTCGGCCGCAACAGCGGCCAGAAGCGGCGCCGGATCGACGTAGCCTGGAGGAAACGGCTGGGCGAACACCGGCCCTCCCACCAACAAGACCAGCGCGAGGGTGCCATACACACATTTCGGCATCTTTCTTCCTGACATGATGAGCCGTCGTCGCCTCGCCCCGTTGGGTGGGGAGGAGACGAGGCCGTCCTCGGTTTCTACGGCGTCACATACTTCCGTACTCGGTGCGGGCCAACGTCGGCGGCATACACGCTGCCCTGCCGATCCGCCGTGATCCCCGACGCGCCAGAAATGCGATTCTGCTCTTGCTCGGCCAGATCGGGGTCCGGAATGAACGCGGTCACCACACCGTCTTTCGCGCTGCCAATGTAGATGCCCCGCTTCCAGCCCGGGTTGTTTCTCGAGTTCGACGTCGAGTCCGTCACGTAGATCCGGTCATCCTCGTCGATGAACATGCCGCTGGGCCGACCAAACTGCGTCCATGCCACGACGAAGGTGCCATCCGGCTCGAAGACCTGCACCCGGCTGTTCGATCGGTCACCGACAAACACGCGTCCAGCCGAATCCAGGGCGATAGTGTGGGGTTGATTGAATTCACCGGGCCCCGCGCCGGTCTGTCCCCAGGTGGTGATGAAGCTGCCATCTCGGTCGAATTTCACCACCCGATTGTTGGTCCCGTGGCCATCCGTCACGAAGATGTCCCCATTGGCCGCGACGGCCACGTCGGTCGGTCGATCGAAGGTATCGGGACCGTGTCCCGCGACCCCCGCCTGGCCGAGCGTCAACAACCGCTCCCCGGTTGGGCTGTACTTGAAGACCTGCTGCCCGCGGCCCCCGGCGGACAAGCCGAGCACCGTCTCACTCCCATTGGCGTCGGTCGCCCAGATGTTGCCGTCGGGATCGATGTGAAACCCGTGCGGATGCGCGAAGTCGCCCTCGCCCCAACTGTCCAGGAGCTCGCCGCCCGGAGCGAACTTCAGGATCGGCGGGTCGTCGTCACGGCCGACACAGGTGGCGGCTCCGGCTGGAACGGTTCCGAAGCACCGATGGAGGACCCAGATGTTCCCGTCCGGATCTCGATCCACGCCGATGGTCTCTCCGAACGCGCCGGCGTTCATGCTCATCGGAAGCTGTGGCCAGGGCTCGACCCGACGATATGGCGTGGCAAGGGGCTGCGCCGCCACGCCGAGGGATACCACCCCGAGCGCAACCAGCAAGAGTCCTGTCCGTCCGATGCACGACATGATGGCCTCCTAGCAGCCCGTGCGCGATTATTGACGGTCAACCCGCAGCGACGCAACACGCGTACGTCACAGCATGGCGGACGAGGCCCGCCGCGCCCCCGATCCGTGAGACCATCCGGATCACACTCAGACGCGTCCGGCGGCTCGATGCCGGGTAGGGCGCTCGGTCGTGTTCTTGCGCATGTGATGGGCGCCGCGGCGAGGCCCCCAGGGCCTTCGTGCCAGCGAGGCAGAACGGAGCAGATATGTGGCAACGTCGAGTGACAGCCGGCCTTCTCTTGACCGTGTATACCGCGATGCCGTCCGTCGTCCGGGCCCAATCTTCGGATGTATTTGTCCCGGTGACCGACGCGATGCTGCAGGCGCCATCGGATGATGACTGGCCGATGTGGCGCCGCACCCTCGATGGCTGGGGGTATAGCCCGCTCGACCAGATTGATCGCAGCAACGTGGGAGACCTGCGTCTGGTCTGGACGCGAGCGCTGAGCGCCCCTGGTCGACAGCAGGGCACCCCACTCGTGTATGACGGCGTGATCTACATGCCGAATCCGAGCGACGTCATCCAGGCGATCGACGCGGTCAGCGGCGACCTGATCTGGGAATATCGCCGGTCGTTGCCGGAGGACGTCTGCGAGCGCTTGATCCCGGGCGTCTGTACGACCAATCGTAATCTCGCCATCTACGACAATCTGATCATCGACACCAGCGTCGACGAGTTTGTGTTCGCGCTGGATGCGCAGACCGGAGACCTGGTGTGGGAAACGGAAATTCTCGATTACCAGGTGCATCCGGCGAACCAGAGCACGGGACCGATCATCGCTAACGGCAAGGTTATTTCGGGACGCAGTTGCATGCCTAGCGCCGGACCGGATGCCTGTGTCATCACTGCGCACGACGCGAAGACCGGAGCAGAAATCTGGCGGCGGCGCACCATTCCCAGACCGGGCGAGCCCGGCGACGAGACATGGGGCGGAGTGCCGGACGCGGACCGCCGACACGTCGGGACCTGGATGGCGCCGAGCTACGACCCGGAATTGAACCTGCTCTACATCGGCACGTCAGTGACCTCGCCGGCGCCGAAATTCCTCGTGGGTGGGGTCAACAACAAGCACCTGTATCACAACTCCACCCTGGCACTGGATGCCGACACCGGCGAGATCGTCTGGTACTACCAGCACCTCAATGACCACTGGGATCTCGACCATCCCTTCGAGCGTCTCCTCGTCGACACCGCCGTCCGGCCGGACCCCGCTGTCGTGAGCTGGATCAACCCGCGGCTCCAACCGGGGGAGGAACGCCGCGTGATGACCGGCATTCCCGGAAAGACCGGTGTGGTGTACACCCTCGACCGCGCTACCGGCGAGTTTCTCTGGGCCACCCCCACCGTGGCGCAGAATGTCATCACTCACATCGACGGCGCGACCGGTGCGGTCTCGGAGAACTCGGAAGTGGTGTTCGGCGGGTTCGGACAGGAGGTCTTGACCTGTCCGACGGCCATGGGCGGCAAGGACTGGGAGGCGGGCGCCTACAGCCCGCGGACCAACACCATGTATATGCCGCTGCGGAACGCCTGCGCGCGAATGATGCCCCTCGACGATGGCGGCACCTCGCTCTACAGCCTCGCCATGAGGAACGAGTTGGCTCCGGGGACGGACCAGCTCGGCGCGGTGTGGGCCATCTCGGCCGAGACCGGTGCCACGGCGTGGACCTACGAGCAACGTGCGGCCACGATGTCGCTGGTAGCCACCGGAGGGGGCCTCGTTTTCGTGGGCGATATCAACGGTCGGTTTCGCGCACTCGATGACGAAACCGGCGACGTACTGTGGGAGATCAACCTCGGATCGCCGGTGAGCGGGTTCCCGGTGGTCTATGCGGTCGATGGACGACAGTATGTCGTGGCGGGGACCGGCACGGGTGGCAACGCGTCGCGATGGAGCGCGATGACGCCGGAACTCAGACCGAGCAGCGGCAACAACATCTTTGTGTTCGCGCTGCCGGAACGATAAAAGACGAGCGCGCACCCGCCGCGGCCGGCCAACGCTCAGTCGAGTTCTGCGATGACCGGTGCGTGGTCAGACGCGGTCAGACCGTCCTTCTTCTTGCGATAGTCCCGGTCGACTTCGGCATGACGCAGACGGTGGGTGACGCTCGCCGTGCCCAGCAGCAGGTCGATCCGCAGACCATGGTTGCGATGAAAAGCGCCCGCCCGGTAGTCCCACCAGGAAAACAGCCTGGCGTCGGGCAGGTGGTGCCGGAACAGGTCGGTGTACCCCCATCCCAGCAGACGTTGCAACCGCTCGCGTTCGGCCGCGGTGTGAAAGATGTGTCCAGCCAGCGCGGCTTCGTCCCAGCTATCGATCGGCGCGGGCACGACGTTGAAATCGCCACAAAGGACGGTCGGCTGGCCGGGGTCGTGCTCAGCCTCGAGCAGTCGGTGCAGACTCTCGAACCAGGCCAACTTCCGCGGGAAATCGTCATGGTCCGTGGACTTGCCATTCGGACAGTACACGGTGGTGAAGGAGAGGTCGCCGACCCTCGCCGTGATCAGGCGTGACCCGAGTCCCTCCTCACCGGGCAGGCCTCGTCGCACGAGGGTGGCCGGCTCGCGCGAGAGAATCGCCACCCCATTCCAACTCTTCTGCCCGAACCATTCCGCGTGGTAGCCGGCCGCCCGAAACTCGTCGACCGGAAACTCCTCATCCGTCAGCTTGAGCTCCTGGAGACCGACAATGTCCGGTTCGCGAGTCCGCAACCAGTGGAGCACGAACTCGATCCGGGCCCGCAAGCCGTTGATATTCCAAGTGGCGATCTTCATGCGCTCTCTCGACATCCGCCGCTTAGAAGAACCAGCTAATCGACGCGTATCCGGTCGTACCCGAGAGCCCATACTCCGACGCCAAGGGCCGATCCGGAGTCACCGCGCTCTCGCCGACACCGATATACACCCCGCCACTCACCGACACCTCGTCGCCGGCCGAATAGGACACGCTGGGCGCGAGCAGCGCGCTCCGGTCGTTCAGATTCCAGAGCCAGAGCCCGCTCAGCCCCACCAGCGGGTGCAACTGGTAGGTGGTAAAGACGACGGTCTCGTCTCGACCGAGCACCTGAAACTCGCCGCGTCGAAACGGCTCTGACAGCACGACCCGGAGATACTCGCCGGGGTTGGCCGCGGCCAGGTTGTCGCGCTGGTATTCGACCCCGACCGACAGGTCTCGCCCCCCCACCTGCAGAAGACGGTCGAGTCCGATCGCACCGCGGAAGACCACCGCGCCATCGATCTGACGGAGCGTCCCTTCGCTCCGCACGGCCCAGGCTCCAAGCCCGCCGGCCGCGCCGAACGCGCCGGTCACATCGCCGTAGAGTGAGCCGGCCCAGCCAGACAACTCCCAGTTGTGCCAGGTGGCCAGCCCACGTCCCAGCGCGGTGACCTCGTCGCCGGCCGCGGTTTGGCTGGGACGCACCACGAGATCGATCTGGCTCAGCGGACTCGGATAGATACGCACGCGGGCGGCGTCGACGCCGCCCCGGAACTGGCGAAACGGGTCGGCCGGGCTGAACGGCAGGAACGGGTCAGCCGGCGTCAAGAACAGCGTGGTGCCCCAGGAGACCGCCTGCCGCCCCGCACTGATCTGCGTCGCACGGGTCGGGCTGACGGCCACGTTGAGTCGGTCGAAACGGTGCCGCCATCGGACGTGCTCTTCGTCCAGGATGGTCCACTCCAGGTCGAGCCGCTCGCCACCGCTTGGCACCGCACCGAGACTGAGGCCCGCACTCGTGTCACGTTGTCGCAAAGTCAAGGCGTGCTCGTAGGCGACTTCGAACGACAGGGGTCCGAGGACCGGTCTGGAGGAGAGGCGAAACCGGCTGAACTCCGTCAGGCTGCTGTCGCCGAAGTCGGTCGCGCCGCTGAACAGCGGCA
>JAPYUM010000003.1:52441-63776 GCA_029940535.1 Vicinamibacterales bacterium | reverse complement strand
CTGAACTCCGTCAGGCTGCTGTCGCCGAAGTCGGTCGCGCCGCTGAACAGCGGCACGGTTTGGAGATAGCCGGTCAACCAGCTCGGCTGGGCGCGTGCCGGTGTGGCGACCAGAAACAGCAGGCAGGCGCCGACCAGCGCCTGGCGCTGGGTCCCGTTGGTCACCCGCGGGTCTCGTCTGAATCGATGCGGCCGTCGACCATCTGCACCAGCCGGTGAGACCGCTTCATGACCCGTGAGTCATGGGTCGCGAACACGAACGTGACCCCAAGGTCACGGTTCAGTTCGGCCATCACGTCGAGCAGCGCCTCGCTCGAGGTCGAATCGAGATTCGCGGTGGGCTCGTCCGCGAGCACCAGAGCCGGACGACTCGCCACCGCGCGGACCACCGCGACGCGCTGCTGTTGCCCACCAGAGAGCTTGCCGGGGCGCCGGTCCTCGAGTCCTGCTATGCCCGTACGCGCAAACAGTTCCTGAATACGCGCCGCACGCTCATCGGCCGCAATACCCTGTAGCAGCATCGGGAACTCGGCATTCTCCATCGCGGTCAGCACCGGCAACAGGTTGTATGCCTGAAAGATGAACCCAACCTGTTCGAGTCGCAGCTGAGCGACCTCCTGATTTGACATGCCGGTGACATCCTGACCGGCCACCCACACCTTGCCGCGGGTCGGTCGGGTCAGGCCACCAATCACGTTCAGCAGCGTCGTCTTGCCCGAGCCGGAGGGCCCGGCCAGCGCCGTGAATTCGCCGGCCTCGACCCTCAGGCTGACATCGCGAACCGCCTGCACCTCTTCGGCCTCTTGCTGGAAGATCTTCCAGACGCCTTCGGTGCGCACCGCCGGGGTATCGGACTGGGTCATTGCTACCGCTCGAACTTCATCGATTCGGCGATGTCGATTCTCGCCGCTCTGAGGGCCGGGTAGACCGACGCCACGGCGCCGATCGCGAGAATAAACGCCAGAATTTGCCCCACTCGAACGGGGTAGAACTGCGGCACCATGACCGGGTCGATGACCACACCCGAGAAGGTCATGTCCTCCCCCATCAGGGCAGCCATGTCGAGGCCGTCTCCGAAGAAATACCAGGTAGCCAGGTAGCCGAGCGTGACCCCGACGAAACCACTGACGGCCGTCAGGGTGAGACCCTCGACCAGGACGATCGTACCGGTTTGCCCCGGGGTCAGGCCGAGCGCCTGCAGCACCCCGAACTCGCGGTGGCGGTGCAACACCGACATCAGCACCGTGTTCACGATGCCAAACGCGATGATGATGAACAGAATGCCGAAGACCAGATAGTTCCCGAAGCTGTCGATGGCAATCGCCGCGGCCAGCGCGGGGTTCGCTTCGCGCCACCCCATCACGCGCACGTCTCCGCGCCCGATCGGGTCGGCCAGCGCTTGCTCCAAATGCGCCGAGACCGGAGCGACCGCCGTGCTGTCCTTCAGCACCACGCCGACGTTGGTGACGTCATGCTCAGACCCGAGCCACTCGCCAGCCGTTTGGAGTGGGATGTGGACCACCGATTGGTCTACTTCCGGGACGCCGTTTCGAAAGATGCCGACGACCCGGAGCAACTGCGCGGCGATTTCCTTGTCTGCGTCCTGCGCCTGCACCACCAGGCGCGAGCCCAGCCGCAGATCGAGGCTCGAGGCGAGACCGACGCCGACGTAGGCGGCCAGCCGATCATCCGTCTCCAGATACCGGCCCTCGACCAGTTGGTCGTCGAGCGTGCTGAATCGGGCCTCGGCCACCGGGTCGACGGCCTGGACCTGCACCGGTCGTGCACCCTGGGCCGAGCTGGCCAGGGCGCTAACGCTCAGCCGTGACGAGACCGCGACAACCTGCGCGGCGATCCCCGGCGCGGCCAAAGCCTGCTCGGCCTTGCCGCGCACGTCGGTCATCAGACGGTCCTCGAGCTTGCGACTCCGCCGAAAGTCCGGTTGCTCGATGGTGATGTGTCCCGTCGAGGTCCGGATGCCGGAGTCGATCCACTGTTCGTGCGTCCCATCGCTCAACGCAAACGCGAAGATCAGCAGCGCGCCCCCGATGACCATCACCGCCGCTGTCAGCATCGTCCGCCTCAACTGACGACGCAGGTTGCGCATCGCCAGCACCAAAATGGTCCTGCCGTGCAGCGAGCGCGGCCTGGTGGATGTCTGGGTCATGGCGCGAGTAGGTAGCTGAGGAACATGGTTGTATCTCCCGATCGGATGCGCGCTACAGCCCCGCCAGCGTGTCGGCCGGCGGAACCCGGGCCGCGCGCCACGCGGGGAGGAGGGACGCGAGGAGCGCGGTGGCGAACAGCGCGACGGCCGTCAGAATCCAGAACGGGATGTCGTACTCGACCCGCAGGCTCGGTGAGAGGAGCGCCCCCATGATGGTCACGTCGTCGATCGCCCAGCTCATGTCGGGCGGCGCCGTGTGGAACCACACCATCAGGGGGAGCGTCATCGCCGCACCCAGCGCCAGACTGATCCCTCCCAGCGCCACCCCTTCATGCAGCACGACCGCCCGCACCGAACGCGGCGTCGCCCCCAGCGCGAGCATGACGGCGAACTCCCGTCGACGCTCGTAGGTGGCCATCAACATCGTGTTCGCCACCCCGAAAATGGCGATGCTGAAGACGATGATGATGATGATGAAGTACATCGATTCACCCAGGGCGACGTAGTCGACCATGGCCGGATTGAGCGTCGTCCACGCGACCACCTCGAGCGGGCCCTCCCCCGCCGACAGGGCGCCACCGAGACGCGCCGCAGTCTCCTCGGCGATCCAGGGGTCGACGGTCGACACCGCAATCTCGTGAATGCGACCCGGGGGCAGGACCAGCAGGGTCTGGAGGTCGCCGATCGGCATGACCGCGAAGGTCGCGTCAAGCTCCACCAGCCCGGTCTGGAAGATCCCGACCAGCGTAAAGAGGTCGTTCGCCATCGACCCGTCCGCCCCCGATGACACCACGACCAGTTCGTCGTCAAGTCCGGCCTCCAGCTGGCGCGCCATCTCGGCGCCGACGAGCATTTCGTTCTGCCCCGACACCGGCATCCGGCCCTCGACAAGCGGGTCGAGGAAGCGACTCAGCGTCAGTTCGCGCGTCGGGTCGATCCCCATGAACATGCCGGCCGACGTGGCGTCACCCGAGCTGATGAGCCCCCCCGCGTACACGCGCGGAGCGGCCGCCACCACCGACGGGTCGACATCAATCGCGCGCAGCAGCGCGTCGACATCAGCGCCGTCTCGACCGCCGATCGTGTCGTAGATGCTGCGGTCCGGCCGGTACTCCGCGTCATGAATCTCGAGCTGTCCGTTGACGAGCGAGGTGGCGCTCTCGACCATCTCGGCCATGATGCCCTGGGACCAGCCGACGATGAACACGACGGCGAAGAAGCCGACGGCGAGACCGAGCGCGGTCAGGACCGTACGCTTGCGGTTCCGGCCGAGATTGCGCCAACCGATCCGTGACCAGGGGGATTCCGGCATGTCTGCCCGCTATCTGCCGCTCTGCAATGTGCGGAGGGAAAAGAACGACTCGTCGACCTCGATGTCGAAGTCCAGTTCCTCGTAGCGGATCGTCGTCCGCTCCCCGGGCTTGTCGGCCGGTTGCATGTTCATGACGGCCGGCACGAGCCGGCCACCGAACTCGGAGACCTCGCTGTAGTCCATCGTGCGCGCCAGCTCGCCGTCTTCGTCGTAGTACTTCGCCCACCGGGGCAGGTTGTCATCTTGCCCCACGAGAAACTCGAGAGAGCCCCACACGACGGCCGCTTCCGGTTTCGGCGTCAACCGGAGCTCCCACACCATGACCCCGTCACGTTCGCCGTCGAACGACACCTCGGCATCGTAGACGTCGATCATCTGGCTCTCCTGGACCAGGTCGTCGTTCGTAAAGTGCGACCCCATCCAGGCCCCACCCATCATCGATGACGGGATCTTGATACTCCGGTCCACCTTGGGCAGATAGTTCCAGATGTCGTTCTCGGCCATCAGCGTCGCGGTGCCGGCGTCCTTGGCGGGCGCTCGCAGTCTGACCAGCGAATAGTCGGTGCCCAGCGACCACATCTCCATCGTCATCGTGCGCTCCCAGTGCTCGGTCACCACCTCCATGGTCGCAACCCCGTGGCTGGAGTCGCCACGCATCAGGCTGTCGATGCGTTCGACGATCTCACGGGCGTCAGGCTGGGCCGACGCGGTGCTCCCCGCCACGAGACACGCGACGGCGAGGCACATGGTCAGTCGTGCCGGATGCGAGTTGCCAAAGCGTGTCATTGGTCGTCTCTCCCTCGTGTGCGTCAAACCTGCGCGGCCAGTCCGGACACGGTCGCCGTCTCCGCGTGGGCCGCCGGGGCCGCGGCACCGGTGTCCGATCTATCCAGCCATGCCATCAGATCGGCCGCGTCGAGCGGGTGCAAGGACCCAGTCGGCGCACCGAGCACCCGTTCGAGCGTCTCATGGTAGGCCGCAACCGCCTGCTCGACCCGGGCGTGATCGGGATGGCCGGGAGCAGGCGTCGTCAACAGATCCATGAAGACGTGCCCGAAATCTTCGAGCATGACAAAGATCATCCGAGCGACCTGATGCGGATATTGTGTCGTGAATACCCCTTCCGTAACTCCCTGGGCAATGATCTGACCCAGCACCGGCGTCATTCGCTCTCGCACTTGCGAGGACGCGCGCTCGCGCACCGCCGCGTTCCCATCAGACAGCCACATGGGCAACAGGGCACTCCACAGCCCCTTGCGCTCCAGCTTCAGTTGACTGGACTCGCGAAACAGACACGTCAATTTGTCCAGCGCCGAAAGGTCGGGGGCACTGACCCGCTGTTCAAGGTGCGTGAAGATCGCCTTACTCAGCCTGCCGACCAACCCCTCGACCAGGGCCTGCTTGGAATCAAAATAGTGATAGAAGGCGCCCTTCGACTGGCCCACATCGTCCAGCACGTCCTGGACCGTCATCTGCTCGTAGCCCTTGCGCTCGATCACCCGGCCGGCCGCCTCGAGGAAGCTCTGCCGCCGCTGCGCGTGCGCCGCGTCATCTACCGTTCTCGCCATATAATTAATAAACCAACCGTCGGTTTATTATTCAAAAACGGACTCACCCTGTCAAGCAGGGGCTCCGCTAAAACCTGAACAGCCGGTTGAATTTGATGATGAAGGCTCGGTTTTCCAGGTCGGGGAACCGACCAGGAGTCAACGTGTCACGCTGTTCGTTGTAGACGACGAACAGCTCGCTCCCGGGCTGATACTCCCAGCGGAGTCGCACGTTGCTGCTCATGGCATCGTTACTGGAGTTGTACTGCACCAGCGCGCTCACGAACATCGTGGGGCTGAACGTGTAGGTCGACCGCATCGTGACGAGCTGGGTCGTAAACCGTCCCTGCGGCAGGTCGACGCGGTTGATCGACAACCCGGGTTCCAGCGCGAACTGCGGGCTGATCTCGATGCGGCTGCCGCTGAAGCCGCCGCCAATGCTGATCGCGGTCTTGGTGCCGCCGTAGAAGCTACCGTGCTCGCCGGTCACGGTGCCAGACAGACGCCGTTGGGGGCCGAAACTGTAGGACACCTGCGTGTTGGAGAAGTCATAGGCGCCGACAGGAATGCTGACGCCGTCCGCGATCCGGAAGGGGTCCTGTAGAAAGTCGTAGGTGTTGGTGAGGAACAGATTGAAGCTGTCGCTGTTCTCCAGCTCCATCTGAAAGCTCCCGGCCGCCTCTCGTGTCTCGACCGTGCCGACCGCATCGGTGAAGTACCCGTAGGACCCGTCGAATGACAACCGCCGGATCCACTCGATGGACTCGGGGCGCGGGCTGAACCTCGCCGACCCGAAGCTCTTCTTGAGGTCGGGCCGTCGAACGAACCCCACCCCGGGCGAGAAGCGCTCGTCGATGAACAGGTGTTCCGCCGTGACGCCATACCGGTCGCCGTCGTATCGAAACTCGCCCTTGTAGCTGGAGTCCTTCCCTTCCTCGTCGGTCGTTCGGGTACGGGCCCAGTAGGCATTAATCAAGACGTTGTCGTAGAAGGCAAAGCTCGCGTCGACGCCACCGGCCACGTTCGTCCCCGTCTCGCTCCCAAGCGCCGAGCGATTCGTGAGAATGGCGCCCACACTGCTGCGGCGGAGCAGGTCGCGCTTCACACGGGCAACGGTGAAGTTCGTGTTCAGCGTCCCGCTGACCGCCTCGCTGCCGGTCTGGATGTTCAGGACGCCGAGGCTGTAGCGTCCGGCCCGACCCGTCATGCGACCACCCGCGGTCAGGGGGACCTCTCGCCCGCCGCTCAATCCGATGCGGCGGCTGTAGAACATGATTGGCGTCTCGGCCGACCCGCCGAATGGCCCGCGCGATCCGGCTCCGCCGAACGCGAAGACGCCCTGATTCTCGAGGAAGAACTCTCGCTTCTCCGGGAAGAACAGACTGAAGCGGGTCAAGTTGACCTGCTGCGTGTCCGCTTCGACCTGCGCGAAATCGGTGTTCAGCGTGAAATCGGCGGTCAGGTTGTCGGTGACCCCGACCTTGACGACATCCAACCCGATGGTGCCGTCCCCTTCGTTCACGAGGCCGCCCAAGTCGCCGAGCTGGGAGCTGACGTCGCCGATCACGTAGGGCTTGATTTCGAACAACCGGTTGCCACGTGGCACCTCAATGCCGACCAGCGTCGCCGCCGCCGACACCTGAAAGATGGCGCCTTGACCCAATCCACGATCCAACGGGGTCAGGTATGCCCTCTCGTTCTTCGACTGAATGTTCCGACTGAGCTGCACGCCCCACACCTGTTCCAGCCCCGGTCGGTACCGCAGCGACTTGAACGGAATCTCGGCTTCGACGGTCCACCCGCCGTCGAACCGCCCGGTCCGCACGTCCCAAATCGGATTCCAGTCGCCGTTGTAGTCACGTTCGTTCGTGACCTGGCCGTCCATCCGTCCGCCAAGCGGGGTCACGTTGAAGATAATCCCGTTCCGCCGGTCGCGGAACGTGTCGAGCAGAAAGCTGAATCCTTCGTTGCGCAAGACGTTGAAGCTGTCGCGACGCATCTCGTTGGCGATCCACTCCGACTCCGGTGCCGAGTGATGCAGCCGGGCCGACACATAGAGATTGTTGTCGTCGAACAGCAGCCAGACCTCTGATTGCTCGGTGGCCGGCGCCCCGGCTTCCGGATCGAATTGAATGAAGTTGGTGATCGGCTCGATGTCGCCATACACCGCCTCGTCGAGACCGCCGTCCAGATTCAGCCCATCGCGGATCCGGACCGCCCGCACCGTCACCTGGCCCGCCGCGTTGCGGGTCACCGTGCGAGGCAGCTCAGGCGCCGGAGGCGCCCCCACGACCGCGGCGAGTCCGCCTCCGGGAGCGAGCGAACGGGTCGTGGGTGGCGGTCCCGGGTCGGCTTCCACCGACGCCGTCCGTTCGGTCCCACCATCCCCGAGGGCCGGCACAATTTGGTCTTGCAAGGCGAACAGCTCGTCCAGCCGCCCGTCCACCGTGGCCGCCCGCACGACCGCCCCAGACCCCGTGTCAATGAGACGCGCCGTGATCCGGATCTGCGAACCCTGCTGTTGATATCCGCCATGGATAACCCACCGCGCGTTCGCCTCGCGCCCACGACTCGCCGCATCCGCCGTGTCGAGCACCGGTGCCGTCGCGTCCCGACGGTCGATCACGACATCGGCGGCCGGAGAGAGGTCGGCCGCCACCGCCTCGGCGATCCCGTCGCCGAACCATCCCGAGTCCGCCACACCGGAGATATTGCCGAACGTCACGATACTGACGCGACTCCCGGCCACCATCTCGTTCAGCGAGGTCACCCCGTCTTGCGCTGCTGCGACACCGTACTCGGTCGCAAGCGCAAGGCACGAGACCAGACAGAGCCCGGCCCCCCAACGTTGTGTGAATGGCCGTCGCATCGCCACACTCATCGTATCCGAAGCCCGATCACGTCTCCGTCCGTCGACACGCCGAGACCGTTGAGGTGCCGGTTGACGTAGTTGAAGTAGCCGCAGACCTGGTTCGTCTCCAGTATCTCGCCATCGTCCGCGCCCGCCTCACGCACGACGGCGAGGTCCGCTTCGGCGATATTCGCCACATCGAGGGTCAACTTCTCGACGTGCCGCAGCAGCGCGAGATACTTCCCGGAGAATGTGCGCTCCGGTGCCCGATCCAACAACGAGGCGACCGCGTCGGCACCCTTGTCATCTCCGCCGAGCAGCGCGCGGGCGTTCTGCGAATGATGAGCGAGGCTGTAGGTGCATCCGTTCAGGACGCTGGTATACGTCCCGACGGCCTCCAGAAACCATTCGGGCAGCACATTCTCGGGATGGTGAAGCACAGCACGATACAGCGCCATGTGGCCCTGCATCGTGTGTGGACGCAGCGAGTGCGCTTGCATGACGTTGTCCACCGTGCCGTGCGGAGTCACGGCGTCCTCGTAGGCGCGGGCCAACGCGCCGGTGGCCTCTTCGGGCGGAATCGTCTGAATCCACGCACTCATCGCCCACCTCGTGCCTGCGCGGTGTGGGTTCTTGAAAAGACCCGCCGAACCATCGACTCGAAGAACTCGATCGGTAGACTCTCGACGTTGGGGTCTATCGTCGTGATGTCGTAGCGCGCGACGAATTCAGCCGTCCAGGCATAGTGCGGATGATCTCGCCAGCGGTCTCGCTCGTTGATGAACGCCGGGTCTTCCACGTCGTAGTAGCCGTGCAGGTGGACACGCTGAAACATCTCGTGGTGCTCGAGCGCCCAGATATTCCTCTCGGAGAGATGCGGCCGTAGCAAGTCGGCCGCGAACCGTCCGTGATCCTCGGAACATACGGTGAACCCGATGTCGTGCAGCAATCCTGTCACGACCGTTTCCTCGTCATGTCCGTCCTCATGGAGTAGCGTCGCCGTTTGCAGGCAGTGCTCGTAGTTGTTGATGAGGTAGCCGAACGTGGGCGCGTCTCGCGACGCCTTTAACATGTCGAGCACCTGCACCGCTTGCTGTTCTTCGAGGTAATCCTCCCGTTGACGGTTCATCACGGCCCAGTCCTCCGCGCGATAGTCGTCCATGTTGCACGGCTCGACATACCGCCAGTCTGGTCGCAACAGGGGGGAGCGTTCACCAGCTTTGCGCCGGGCCGCCGTGGCGTCACCGCGCTCAACCTTGCTCGGTCGTTTCTCAGTGGGCACGGTTCAACTCCTCTGCGCCGCCGTCGGGCGGTTCCTCCTTGTTCCGATACGCGAAGGCCTCATCGTAACGGTCTATGATGTAGTCGACGCACCCCACGGGCTCATGTTTGGCGCGCTCCCCGGCGAGGGTGACCGGCTCGACGACCGAGTCCCAATTCGGGTCGACGAACATCGCGACGGAATATCGTTCTTGGCCCAACGGATTCACGACGCGATGCGGGGTCGACTCAAAACGACCGTTGCTCCACCGCGCGAGCAGATCCCCCACGTTGACGACGAACGTGCCCTCGATGGGGTCGGCGTCTATCCAGACGCCCGACTTGTCCTTGACCTGGAGACCGCCGACTTCGTCTTGAGCCAGGAGGGTCAGCGTACCGAAGTCCGAGTGCGGCGCGGCGCCGAACTCCGCGACATCGGGCTCCGACGAGCGGGGCGGATAGTAGATCAGCGCGCCCCGGCTCACGGGTTTGTCAACATGAGTCAGAAAATAGTCCGACCTGACACCGAGTCCCGTCGCGAACGCTCGCAACAACCGCTGGCCACACAGTTGTGTCGATTGGAAATACGCCATCAGTTGCGCGCGCATCTCCGGCAGAAACAAGGGCCACTGATTGGGTGCCAGTAGACGTCCCCCGGCCAAAAAGTCTGGATCGTCGGGCGGGATATCCAGGCCCCAGACGAAACTCTCCTTGACATCCGACGCGGCGCTGCCCGCCATCTTGGTCGCACCGATCTCGAGCCACCCGCGATGGAACGGGGAGATCGCGACAGACTGCTTTTTCTCTTCCGGCGCAGCGAAGAATTTTTTTGCAGCCGAAAAGACTTCGTCAAGCTGGACTCGCGACACGCCATGATTTCGGACATAGAAGAATCCGACGGTGCGGGCCGCCTCGCACAACTCGTCCGCAACGTGTCGGCACGCGACCTCGTTCCCCCCGTCGAGGGGCGAGACGTCGATGATGGGAATACGCTCAGTGCTCACTGACGACCTTCCTGAAGATGCCAAACCCCATGTAGGCCAGGATGATGGACATCAGCGGCGTGATGTAGTTGAAGAACGCCCACGGCGCATAGTCCAACGCGGACATGCCGAGCGCGCCCATACAGAACGCCCCGGACGTGGTCCACGGAATGAGCGAGGTGCTCAGCGTGGCGCCCTCCTCGAGACACCGAGACAACAGGTGGCGTTCCAGACCATCCGCCTCGTAGGACTTCTTGAAAATCTGTCCACCGAAGATAATGGAGAGATACCCCTCACCCATGCTCATATTGGCGACGATCCCAGAGGCGATCGTCGTCGTCATCAGCGTGGCGGAGCGCGTGATGCGCGCCAACAGGCCACGCAAGAGCACACGGACGAAACCGGCTCGATCCAGAAGACCGCCAAGCGCCAGCGCGATCAACGCCAGCGACAGTGTCCACATCATGCTTTGGACACCACCGCGAGTGAGCAGGGTATCGATCTGCTCGAGTCCGGTGTTCGACACGTAGCCGGTATTCAGACTGTTCACCACATCGACGACGCCCCGACCCTGCACCGCGACGGCCAGGATCACGGCTACCCCCACGCTGGCGAGCATGCTCGGTTCCGCCGCGACACGTCTCACGCTCAGGACCAGCAGCACGGCCAGCGGGAGCAACGCCGACACGCCGATCACAAACTCACCCGCCAAGGCGTCCTTGAGTACCACGAGGTTCTGCACGTCAAGACTCTGGTCCGCGTACTTGAGGCCCACGGCGGTGAACGCGACCAACGCCAGCACGTAGGACGGCACCGTCGTATAGAGCATCGACCTGATGTGCGCGTACAGATCCGTCTCCGCGCTCATCGCGGCAAGGTTGGTCGTATCCGACACGGGAGACATCTGGTCTCCAAAGCTGGCTCCTGATACCACCATGCCGGCGACGAGTGGCAACGGGATCTCGAGCGCCTCGCCCAGTCCCATCAATACGACGCCGATGGTTCCGATCGTGCCCCACGCCGTGCCTGTCGCAAGCGACATCACACTGCACAGAATCAACCCGGCCGGCAGGAAGATGCTGGGACCGAGCAGGTCCACACCGTAGTAGATAAGACTCGGGACCGTCCCCGCCGCGATCAGGGCGGCGATCAGCACACCGATCAAGATGAAGATATAGATCGCCCCCAGGCCCTTCTCGATTCCTCCGCTCATCGC
>JAPYUM010000003.1:41303-52341 GCA_029940535.1 Vicinamibacterales bacterium | reverse complement strand
TTGTCTCCTGGGGGACCGTCGTACGAACAGCACCGACAACAGGGTCGGCGCGATGAGCACCCGGAGAAGAGCCGCGTCGAGGTACGCATGGCGGGGAAGGGCCAGCTGATCGCGTCCGATCCGCTGACCATCAAAGGCATTTCCCGCGAGATCGATCTGCCTCTCTCGTTGCTCGGGACCAAGGCGATTCCGGCCCAGATGCAGCCGATGCTCGGAGGGGACAAGCAGGTGGCGAGTGTCCGCGCCGGAACGACCATCGACCGTGGCGATTTCGAGGTCGGCACGGGCAGCTGGGCGGCGACGCTCGTCGTCGGCAGCCAGGTGGACATCGACATCCTGCTGGAAGTGCACAACCGCTAGTCACCACGGGCGGAACGGTTGCGGGTCCCGCGATCCGGAGAGGACGGGCCCGGTCGCGCCGTGTGGCGCGGTCGGGCCCGGCGTGCATCCGGATTACGGAGCCGAAGAGCCTCCGCGCGGCGCTCGCTATCGCCCCTGAGCGTCGAGATAACGCTCGTTCCGCAGCGCGTGTTCGATGGCGTAGTTCCCCTCATGGCAGGCGAACTCGTAGATAACCCCGGTGCCGGGGGCAGGCCTGAGGAACATGCGCGCGGTCCACGGTTGGGTCCAGGTCGACGGGTCGTCCAACGTGTATTCGTACTGCAACATCTCGGGACCCACGCGGGTAAACCGCTCGGTGATACGCACGTCGGTGGTCGAACCGCTGGCGCCTCGCGACAGGTTCGTCGTGTCCACGACCAGCGTATCTCCCTCCCAGCGCCCGCGCGAGTTGCCCAGAGCCGTCGCCGGACCCGTCTCGGTCGGCACCGCGTCCCCGATCGGAATCAGTCGGGTATCGTGGTGCATCTCGATCTGGACGGCCATGTGGGTGGCGCTCTGGAATATCTGATAGTTGCTGTTGTAGCCGCGCCCGCTCAGCAGGGTGCCGCCCCCCCGACACCGGATCGCCGGGTCCACGATGGCGACCTCCTGACCGAGGGTCAGCCGCCCATCGGACCCGGGCGCGTTCCGCTGGGCTCGCTGTCGCTCCGCGCGCGCTTCCGCCGCGGCGGTGCGGGCCGGCAGACGGCCGGTCGGGGGGTCGACGACCAGCGACGTGCGATTGTCGAACCACCGGTCGATCATCCAGAACTGGTTGTAGCTTCGGGTCGAGGGCCGGGCGGCCGGCCGGTCCCCAGAGTCAGGCTCCGGGGCCTCCAGCGACGCCAAGGCCCGTAGGAACGGCGTATCACCGAACACGGCATCGCCGCCGGCCTGGTCATACGCGACCGTATACGCCTGCATCGCGGCCAGCTCTTCGTCGGTGAGCGTGGCGCGGTCGCCGAGCGTCTCCGGCCGCTGAAACGGCGTGGCCGAATCGTTGGCCCAGATGCCCTGCAGGTCCGGATGCCCGTCCGCGGTCCGGGGCACGGCCCATCCCTCCGGGGCCTGTCCGGCCGAGACCACCGACGCCATCGCCAGCGTCGTCGCGACCGCCATCACCGAAGCGATTCGTTGCCTGTCCATTCGTTCCCCCGATCCCGCGTCATGGATGTCCGTCAGTCAGTACCGGAGACAATACGGCGAGTGCCCTTCTGAGGCAAGCCGTCCCTAGAAGGCGAGTCGAGCAACTTTGAGGGGCGGCCGGCCGTCGACGCTCGGGAAGTCGGCCCCGGGGCGGATGACGTCGAGTGTTCGGATCGGGCGACCATGGTTGGCCGCGCACCGGCGGAGCACCGCGTGCCACTCCGTCTCGTCTACTCGGGCCAGATTGTTCGTGCAGTAGAGGGCGCCACCGTCGCTGACGGCGCCAAGCGCCGGCTTGAGCAGGGCCTGATAGTCGCGCAGCACGTCCACGACACCGAAGCGGCTTCGCGCCAACAGCGGCGGGTCGAGGCAGACGAGGTCGAAGGCCTCCGGCTGCAGGCGGGGAAACGATGGGAGCCGACGACCACGGTGGACCGACGGTTGCCGCAGGCCGGCGAGTTGACGCACGGCGGGAAACACATCGCTGGCCAACTCCGTCGTGATCCTGGTCACGTGGTTCAGAGCGGCGTTCTCGGTGCCGAGCGCCAGGCTCGACTCGGCGAAATCGACATTGAGGACCCGACGGGCGCCGGCGACGGCGGCGGCCACACCCACCCCGCAGGTATACGCGAACAGGTTCAAGAGCGAGGCCCCACGGGCCTCATCCATGATGGCCCGTCGGGTCGTTCGCAGGTCGAGAAACAGCCAGGGGTCGTGGCCACGATGGCGAGCGCGGATGTGAAACTCCACCCCGTGCTCTCGCGTGATCCGGTCCATCTTGGCGGCGGCGCGGTGGACGCCGACGAGCCGGTTGCCGACCTTCGATCCGGGCGCGCTCCGGTCGTTGTAGACCAGGTCCAACCCGGGCAACAGCGTGTCGAGCACGCCACGCACCCCATCGACCGCGGCCTCCGTCACCGATGCGTGGAAGCTCTGCAGGAGAGCCAGCGTGCCGTAGCGGTCCAGGGTGACCCCGGGCACACCCTCCTGGGCCCCGTGCAACAACCGACAGCAGTCGGTCCCGGCATCAGCCAGTTGCCCGAACAGCGGGGCACGTGTGCCAACGGCACGGCGTACCGCGTCCTGGAGATCGTCCCCAGGCGTGTCGTTGACAGTCATGGTCGACGTACGCCGGCCACCCGGTCGGGGTAGGATCTTGGCACCGTACCAAGGTCCGCTTCGTCGCCAGGACAGGGGGCGGCCCCTGAGGCAGGACCCGACCGCTGTTGCCGCTGCTCGTTCGCCGGTCGTCGTACAAGGAGAAACATCGTGAAGACACCCACACTGACGCTCTGCGGTCTGGCCGCACTGGTGGCCCTCGGATGCGGAGCCTCCGAGCCACCGCCAGAGGCTATGCCGGAACCCACACTCGAGGCCGATGCCCCCGCCCCCGGGTTCACCGACTACGGGGCGGCCCCCTGCAATCCCGTCGGGGACGTTCAGTTTATCTGCGACCTCATCAGTCCTGAAGACCTCGCCGTGCTTCCCGGGGCCGAATGGGTCATCGCATCGGGGGCGCAGGAAGGCGGCCGGCTGCATCTCGTGAACGCCGGCGACAAGACGACGACCGTCCTGTTCCCGAAACCGGGGCAGACGGAACGGCTCGACGCCGCGACCTACCCGACCTGCCCGGGGCCCCTCGCGGACTCGGAGCAGGAGGTCTTCAGAGGCCACGGTCTGTATCTCAAGCCAGGCGATGGTGCCATCCATACCTTGTATGTCGTGCACCACGGCACCCGGGAGTCGATCGAAGTGTTCGAGGTCGACGCCGATGCCACACCGCCAGACCTCACCTGGGTCGGATGCGCTCCCGCCCTGTCGACGCTGAGTCTCAACAGTGTCGTCGCGTTGCCCGATGGCGGGTTTGCGACCACCAGCGGCCCAACGGACGACGTGTGGTCGTGGCAGACCGCGACCGGGTGGACGCGGATCCCTGGCAGCGAAGGCTCGGCCCCGAATGGCCTCGAGATCTCGCGCGACGGCCGTTGGCTGTATATCGCCGGGTGGACTCAAGAGAAGCTGACTCGCATCTCTCTGGGTGAGACGCCGGTCCAGACAGAGGTCATCGACCTCGGTTTCAGGCCCGACAACGTCAGAATGTCCCTCGATGGCTCAGTGATTTACGCCGCCGGCCACACTGACAAGGATGGACGCTCGATTACGGATCCGCGAGAGCCGTTACTCGAGACGACGAACGTCGCGGCCATCGACCCGGAGACGCTGGAGTTCCGCCGCATTTTCGAGCACCCGGCGATGGACGGGTTCGTGGCCTCCACCACTGCCATGCGGATTGGCGACGAAATGTGGCTCGGGTCATACCGTGGCGACCGGATCGCCTACTTCCCCGCTCCGGAATAGTGCGACGGGGCGACGCGTGTGTATGCAAGTGACAGTCTCTGGACGGGCCCGAGAGCAGGAACTACGTCGCGCCGCCTCCATCGCTGAACTGCCGAGTTTCGAGCTCAAGTCGCGGGCGGCCGTCGACTGGGACGCGACCGTGTTGCAAGTCAGTCGCACCGGGCTCTGCCTGAAGACACCCGGCCGGGACTATCGCTGGCATCCCGGATTGCTCCACACCCGCGTGGAAGCGGGATGGACCCACCCCTTGGTCCGGGCCATGGCCTTGACCCAGGGCGACCGGGTCCTCGACTGCACCCTGGGCTTGGGGACGGACGCGTCGTTCGTGGCCCTGTTGACGAGAGTGCCGGTAACGGGCATCGAGTTGCAGCCCGCTCTCGCGTTGATGGCCCAGGAGGGATTGCGCGACGCGGGCCACGCGGTGCGGGTCGTCAACGCCGATTCCCGTTTGCTGCTTGGGGGGCTCCCCGACGGCAGTTTTGACGTGGTGTGGGGAGACCCGATGTTCCCTGTCGGGGCCGCGGTGACGCACTCGCTGGATCTGGTGCGGCATATTGGGTCGCACGCCCCCCTCGGTCAGGGCTGGCTCGACCAGGCCCGTCGGGTGGCGAAGAAACGCGTGGTGGTGCGAGACACGTGGAACGGCACGCTCTTGGAAACCATGTCTCCCGACAAGATTCTGAATACGATGAGGCAACGTCCGCGGTACGGGATCTGGCTCGGGTGACATCCGGGTCGGGATCATCGACGCGCCGAGCGCGCGGTGAAATATTTGGTTGAGGCACAACCCGAAGGAGACCTTTGCATGGTGGAATCACCAAACCGGCGACTCGCTCCCCTGACGACAACGACGCTCGTAGTGGCGGCGCTGGTGGGACTTCACCCCGCCAACGCCGAACCGCAAGGCCGCACGACCAGGACCGGCGCGCCACCCGTCATCACCGCCGGGAGCGCCCAGACGAACTGGGCCAGTCACAACCTGGATCTCCACAATCAGCGGTTCGCCGACCTCGACCAGATCAACACCGACACCGTCGGTCAGTTGCAGCCGCGCTGGTCGTTCGTCGTGCCGGCCGGGCTCAACGTCGCCCAGGTCACCCCGCTCGTGGTCGACGGCCTGATGTACTTTCACGCCGGCGCGACGGTGCTCGCTCTCAACGCCGTGACCGGAGAAGAGGTGTGGACGCTGGAGGTCGATGGCCTCAGCGGTGGGGTCGTGCGTGGTCCGTTGTATGCCGACGGCAAGATCTACACCTATCACGGCGACCAGCTCGTGGCGACGGACGCGAAATCTGGCGAGCTCATCGAGTCGTTCGGAGACGGCGGGGTCCTGCCGGTGTTCGGACTCGCGCTGGAGACCAAGTATCCAGACGTCTATCCGCCGGGATTCGACGCCTCGACACTCAACTACCGCATGAACAGCTCGCCGACCTATCACGACAACACGCTGTTCGCCGCCTCGGCGATCTCTGAAGGCAACATCCCGGGGGGGTTGGTCGTGGCGGCCGATGCCACAACCGGCGCCATCAAGTGGGTGTTCAACACTATCCCGCAGGGCCCGCAAGACGAGGGGTGGGAGCTAGCCGACCCGACCTGGGGCGACGGGAAGCGGGTCGGGGCCGGCATCTGGACCCAGCCGGCCATTGACGTCGAGCTGGGGCTGCTCTACTTCAACACCGCCAACCCCAATCCGCCTTACGACGGCTCGGCCCGGCCAGGTGCGAACCTGTTCACCAATTCAACGATTGCACTGGACCTCGAGACCGGGGCTCTCAGGTGGCACTACCAGTCGATTCATCACGACCTCTGGGATTGGGACAACATCACCGGCCCCGTGCTGTTCGACGTCACCCACAACGGCGAAACCATCAAGGGCGTAGGCGCGGCCGGGAAGAACTGTCTGCTGTATCTCTGGCACCGCGAGACCGGCGAGCCGATCAACCCGATGGTCGAAACCCTCGTGCCGACCGACACCAACGTGCCCGGCGAGGTCGTCTATCCCACCCAGCCGATCCCCCACAACGCGCGCGGGGTCCCGATGACCCCGTTCTGCGCCACGTATCTCGACCTCGACGACCCCGAGCTCCAGAAGCAGGCGCGCCAGATGTACACCCCGTACTCCACCGACGAGCACTACATCGTGGCCCACGGCGGTTCGAGCTTCGGCTCACCGGCATTCAGCCCCAGAACCGGTCTGCTGTATGTGACCGGGAAGAACGCGGGCGTGTCACTGCTCGTCAAGCCGCTCGGCGATAGCTTGAAGCTGGGCGAGGGCGGCGGGCACCAGAAGAACTTCACGGAGATCGATCGGATCCCGTCCTACCCACCTACCACCACGCTCACCGCCTACGAGCCGGCCACCGGGGCAGACGCGTGGCAACAGGTGCTGCCGGCGGTCACTTTTGGCGCCTCCAGCGGCAGCGTGGCCACCGCGGGTGACCTCATCTTTCAAGGCACCGAAGATGGCGGGTTCTACGCGTTTCACGCCGCCACCGGCGAGCAACTCTTCCATTACCAAGCCCCGCGCACGATTCGCTCGAGCCCGCTGACCTATGAGGTCAACGGCACGCAGTATGTGGCGGTGGTCGCGACGAATACCGTCATGGCGTTTGCGCTGCCGTAGTCGCCGTTGGGACGCGGACTAGGGGCGGGTCACCTCGTGATCTGGGGCATCTTGTGGCGAAAATCGCCTCCGCCAGATCAGGGTTTCTGGGACAAACACGTGTAGCCCTTCGATCGCAACAGGGCAGCCTCCAGGAACTCCTCGCATCGGAAGGGGCCTGTCCGGCTCTTGATCTACCAGTGGGCCACACCAGCCGACGCTTGATAGGTGCCCCGGCCCACGCGACTGCTATACTCCGCTCCTTTGCCTCCGTCCACCGCCACAGAGGAACACTCCATGCGCGCACTCACTCGATTGTCTGTCGCGACCCTGCTTCTCGGTCTATCGGGTTGCGCCGCGGACCCACCCGCCGACATGGCTCGCGAGACGCCCCCAGTGCATGTGCCCGCTGGCTATGACAGCGCGGTCGCCACGCCGCTGATCGTGCTGCTGCACGGCTACACCTTGAGTGGTGAGGGTCAGGACGCCTACATGGGGTTGAGTGACCTTGTCGACGACTACGGGTTCCTCATGGCCGCTCCGGATGGCACCAAAGAGAACGGCCCTGACGAGAATCGTTTCTGGAACGCCTCGAGATCGTGCTGCAACTTCTTCGAGAGCGAGGTGGACGACTCGACGTATCTGGCGGACCTCATCGACAGCATCAAGGGCGACTACAACGTCGATGACACGCGGGTGTTCCTGGTGGGGCACTCGAACGGCGGGTTCATGTCCTATCGCATGGCGCACGACCACTCCGACACCATCGCAGCCATTGCCAGCCTGGCCGGCGCGGACCAGTCGGAGGGACGGCCGACACCGGACGACCCGGTGCATGTCCTTCAGATTCACGGCACCGCGGACACGGTGATCAGCTACGAGGGGGGGGTGTTTCGCGGCGGGGCGCCCCACCCGGGCGCGCGCGAGAGCGTCGAGGCCTGGGCCGCGCACAACGGGTGCGCGACAACCGGTGTCGACACCGGCACCTTCGATCTGGACGGCGGACTGGACGGTGCCGAGACCGTGGTCACGCGGTATGCCAGCGGGTGCCGACCGGGAGGGTCAGCGGAGCTATGGACGATCACCGACGGGTCCCACAGCCCCGATCTGTCGGAGCACTTCTCTCGGCGAGTCGTGGAATGGCTGCTCGCGCATCCCAAACGATCGGCTGGCACGGCCGGGGGTGCGGCTCCTCCAAGCGGCGACATCACCATGACCCCGGTGACGGTCGGCGACCTCACGTTCGACGTTCGTATGGCCGGCCCAGCCGACGGCGAGGTGGTGATCCTTCTCCACGGGTTTCCGCAGACGTCGTTCGAATGGCGCAATCAGATCAGCGCGCTTGGTGAGGCCGGGTTCAGGGCGGTGGCTCCCAATCAGCGCGGGTACTCGGCCGGCGCCCGACCGGCCACAATCGAAGACTATGCCGTGCCCCGACTCGTCGAAGACATCGTCGGCCTCGCGGACGCCGTCGGAGCCGAGCGTTTCCATATCGTGGGACACGATTGGGGCGCCATCATCGCCTGGGCCGTCGCGGTCGCGGCCCCGGCACGGATCATCTCGGCCAGCCCGGTATCGGTGCCGCACCCGGACGCGTTTGCTCGGGTTCTGGGCGACCCGACCTCGTGCCAGCCCGAAGCCTCGTCCTACTTCGACGTCTTTGTGCAACCGGATTCAGAGGACAACTTCGTCGCGAACGACAACGCGGGGCTCCGTGGTTTCTTCGCCGGTATCGAGGAGGACGCGGTGGAGGATTACGTGCAGGTGCTGGGGTCGAAGGCCGCACTCGGCGCCGCCCTCAACTGGTATCGAGCCAATATCGCCGACCGTCAGGTGTCTGGGCCCGCCATGGGCGTCGTGCGAGTCCCGACGATGTTCACGTGGAGCGACGGCGACACGGCGCTCTGTATCGATGGGGCGGAACTCACCGAGGAGTATGTCGACGCGCCCTATCGGTTCGAGGTGATCGAGGGCGTCAGCCACTGGATCCCGGACCTGGCGACCGACCAGATGACCGAGCTCCTGCTCGACCACATCAACACGTATTCGGAACGGTGAAAGCGGGCGTGAAGGCTCTGGCGGAAGACGGGATGAGGCCCCTGTGGCGCAGGCCTTCAGGCCTGCGATCGCACGGCTAGATCCGTGCGCCACAATGAGATTTGTGCCCCGGCCGAGGTGGGCCGGCTTCTCCGTTTTCTCGGGAACCCGCACGGCTAAAGCCGTGCACCACACTGCGCTGCTTATTCCGGCAAGGCGAAGGCAACCAGTCGCGGCCCGCCGCCAATAGTCACCGCGATGTACTGTCGCCCGTCGACGCTGTAGGTCATCGGGGTGCCGATGGTGCCGGCAGGCAGATCGACTGCGCCTCGGATCTCGCCAGTATCCTTGTCCCAGGCCACCAGCCCTGGCCCCCCGTCACTGCCCGCAGTCGGCGCCGAACTGATATACAAGGTCTTGGTCAACACCGGTCCGGCGATGGTCCCGTCTCCGAGGGGCGGGAGGTCGAGATCGCGCAGACGCGGGTGATTCCGAATCCGGTCGCCGTTACCCAACGGCACCATCCAGGCGTGGTCGCCCGTGTTCATGTCAATCGCGGTGATCCGGGAGTAGGGCGGTTTGAGCAACGGCAGCCCCTGCGGCATGCGCGCTTGATAGCCGCCACGCTGCTGCAGGCGAATAGCCTCCGGGGCGCCGTGCGTGTATCGCATCGTCGCTCCAAGCGCTCCGTCCGGTTGGTAGAGCGGGATGGCCACGGCGATGTTGCGTGACGGCACGTAGAGCATCCCGGTCTCGGGGTCGACCGCGGCGCCGGCCCAGCCGGCCGCACCAAAGTCGGGGGGGCGCATCAACGTTCCTTGCGTGCCTCCCTCGATGGGTCGCCCGGGTGGGGTGAAGATCGGTCCGATCTGGTAGTTCTGCACCACCTCCACCGCCATTTGCCGCAGCTCGGGGGTGAAGTCGACGAGGTCGTCAATCGTGACGCCCTGATAGTCAAATGGCGCCGGCCGGGTCGGAAACGGTTGGGTCAGCGAGGGCACCTCGTCCGGCATGTTCGTCTCTTGCGGGACCGGCCGTTCCTCGATCGGCCAGATCGGGTCGCCTGTGACTCGGTCGAACGCATACAGGAACGCCTGTTTGCTCACCTGCGTCAGCGCCTTGATGGGACGGCCGTCGACCACCAGGTCGACCAGGTTCGGGTGTGTCGGGAAGTCATAGTCCCACAGCCCGTGATGGACGGCCTGGAAGTGCCACACACGCTGGCCCGTCTCCACATCGACCGCGATGATCGATTCCGAGAACAGGTTGTCGCCCGGGCGGTCCGCCCCGTAGTAGTCGTTCGTGGTGGTCCCGGTCGGCAGATAGACGTAGCCCAACTCGTTGTCACCGGCCAGCATCGACCAGACGTTGGCATTGCCCGAGTAGCGCCACGAGTCGTTGCCCCAGGTGTCGACGCCGAACTCGTCGGCACTGTTGGGTACGGTGTGGAAATCCCAGGCGTGCTCGCCGGTGCGTGCGTTCCAGGCGCGAACCCACCCGGGGGGCGCCTCCTTGGTGATCCGTCGGTCGGCGATCTGCGACCCGTGGATCACCATGTCTCGCACCACGATCGGCGGCGAGTTGATCGAGTAGAGCATCGCGTTGAGATAGTCGCGCGCGTCACGCTCGACTCGAGGAATGCCGACCATGGCGTCCACCTGGCCCCCGCCGTCGGGTCCGAAGTCTGGGCAGGGTCGCCCGGTCTTGGCGTCCACGCAGACGAGGTAGCCGTTGCCGGTGCCCCAGAAGATACGCTCATCCTCTTCCCCGTCGGTCCAGTAGGCCACGCCGCGCTGCGTCCAAGGGCTGCTCATGGACGGGGTGCCTTCCTCGTAGGTCTTTGGGTTGAACACCCACAGCGTCTGCCCGGTCGTGGCGTCGACCGCGACCCCTTGCGAAAGAGGCGTGTTGAAGTAGAGGACACCACCCACCATCAACGGCGTGGCCTGCAGCCGCGACAGGTTGGGCGGCTGACTGTCACGGTAGAGATTGGGGGTCTCCTCGACGAGCGACTCCACGATCGTGTCGAGCGGGGCCCACCATTCGCCACCGCCGGGCGCCGACCGGCTGATGAGAGCGTCGACCGAGGTCCACTCCCACGCGAGCTCGAGCTGACTGAAGTTATCGGCGTCGATCTGGTCCAACGGCGAGTACTTCGTGCCGGCGATGTCGCCAGCGTAGCTCCGCCACTCGCCGTTCTCGGTCCCGTAGGTTTGCCACGGCCCGGTGGCGGACGACGGGGCCTGAGCCCGTGCGGCGCCGACGCCGATGGTCGATATGGCGGCGACGAGGAGGCCGAGCCGCGCGAACTGGGAGCACCGACCCGATGAACGGAACGTGGTCTGTCTTCTCATGGACGGTCGCTTCCTCAGATCTGGGCGGGGGCGCGTCTCTGCTTCGTCCACCCTGTTGGGTCACTGGCGGACCGACCGCTCTGAATCGACCAGTTCGGCTCTTGTGGCGCAGGCCTTCAGGCCTGCGATCGCACCGCTAAAGCCGTGCGCTACACTGAGA